>NZ_JBEZDE010000002.1:0-380836 GCF_040648115.1 Nocardia sp. NPDC049190 | reverse complement strand
GGTGGTTTCGAAGTCTCGAACAGCCTGGCTCCACCACACGCGATCGGCGAATACCTCGGCGTCTTCGGCACCGGCCTGCGTTTGGCGGAAACCGTCGGACCGGTACTGCTGACCGGATTGTGCCTCGGCCTGGGTCGGCCCGGGTGGTACATCATCGGCGCGCTCCTGCTCGTCGCCGGCACACTGGCACCCGTCACAGTCCGCTGGGCAGAGTCGACCCGACCCTGGGCCGCGAGCCCGGTACCCGAACAAACGCGGTAGCTCTACCGTCATGCTGATCTGCGTGCGGGGGCCGGCGCGGGTTCGATATCGGTCCTGTGCGCAACGACCGGATTACCGTGGAGATAGTCGATTACCTATGTAGGCTGCGGTAACACCCGTAGGTAGCGACAGGAGGTTTTGAATTACCGCTGCCGGGCATTCACGTTGCCGTGACCGCGCTGACGGAGTCGTCGGCCTCGCGGCACGACGTGCGGCAGTGCTGCGCTCGCCACACTGAGCGCGCGGTTCCTCGCAATTTTCGCCGTACCGACCGCGACCAATCTCCGTGCCACAGGGGCTTTCATGCTCTCCGCCCAAAAATGGCCGTCATCCGTCGCGGCATTTTGTGCGCGCGGGGGATGCTGCGGATCGCCGTCCTGCCGTACTCTATGACGCGTCAGCTAGTGCCTGGTGTGCAAGGAGTCGCTATCGAACACGCCGCGTGACAGGTCATGGCGAGGACGGGAGCCGACATCGCTGGCGATGAAGTCGAACCCGGAACACGAACCACGCCCGCCGGCCATCCCGGTGACCATCACGGGGATGGGTTCCGCCACAGTCCCTGCAAGCACTCTGGTTTCAATGTGTAGATGACCGCGTCAAAGCCCCTGCGGAAGAAGTAGGCAAATTCGAGCATCGGCCGGCCGAGGGCAACCGTTTGCGAACCGCATGGTCGGGTCGAGTCAGCCGCATGTCTGTCGCGCGATGGAGGCAACAGGATCTGCCTTCGTCTACTGTGCCGTCGAGGTTTCGGAGTGGGCGAGCGTCGCGACTCTCCTGCGAGCCGAAACATCGCAGCCGAGCCGAAACATCGCAGTGGGTCGTTCGTTTGTGTAGAGAACGGGAATGAAGCCGCACCTTAACGCAATTCATCGTCGGCGTGACCGTGACGCCGACTACTCGGCGCAGTGTGCCGTTTACCTGCCGGGAGTTCCCGAGTGAATGCGCTGAAGCTCGCTCCGGCGCGGCAGGCCACGTTGACTCGTGTTTACACCACACGAGCTACTGATGCGCTGGCGAGCACAACGGCAAGTTTTGCCATCCCGCTGCTGGTATTGATGACCACCGGATCGACCAGCATGACCGGAATAGCCTTCGTGCTCGAGTGGACGCCGCGGCTGGCCGCATTCACCTTCACCGGCTCACTTGTCGACCGCTGGGGTGCTGGTCTCATGGCACGTCACGCCAATCTCGTCCGCTCCGTCGGTATGGTCACGGCCGGCGTATGCCTGGTGATCCTTCCCGCGTCCGGGGCGGCGACCACCGCTGTCGTGTTGGCCTTCGGAACCGTGTCCGGTTTGCTGGCCGAAATGTCCTTTGTCGCGTTGGAAACAATCGGGGCCGAGTTCGGTCGCAGGTTCGAACACCAGGCCCACCACATACAGTCTGTGAACACCGGAATCGATCAGGGTGCACTGCTCGCCGGTCCACTGCTCGTCGGTGTGCTGTTGCAAGCGGGTACATCGACGGTGCTTTTCGCCGTCGCCGGCCTCTCGGTTGCGGCGGCCATCGGAATACCGGGCGATCTTGCCCATGCCCGGCATTCCGCCACTCAGAGCAATCTGCGTATGGGGATGCAGGCGCTACTTCGCGGTCGTGCATTGTTCTGGCTCGTAGTCGGCTTGGCCGCGTGCAACCTGAGCAGCGCGGTATTGCAGGCGGCCACACCTGCCCTGCTGCTGGTGCGGTTTCAGCGTTCCGCTGCCGACGTCAGTATGTTGTGGAGCACCGTCGCAGTCGTGGCACTGCTCGCGGTCTGGGGAGCGCGGCGAGCTATCGACCGCTGGCAGGTGAACGTCGTCGGTGCGGTAGCGGCCGCGGTATCCACTGTGGCCTGCCTGGCTGTCGCGATGGTGCCCGAATTCCTGGCGTATGCGATCGCGGTGGTGGTGTTCATGGCGGCGGAGGGAGCGCTGACCGTGGTGTTGCGCACGCTCCGAAGTCAACTCATTCCCGCCGAGGGGTTCGGCTCGATCCTGTCGGCTTCCATTCTTGTCGTACTTTTGCCGATGCCATTGGCCGGCGTCCTGGTCGCTGTCGTGCCATTCGGCAGCCTGACGCTGCTCTTCCCGGTCTGTGCCGCTCTACAGGCAATTCTGCTTTGGCTATGTTTCCGAAGGCCACACTGACCTGTGACGTCACCAGTTCTTCAGTCCCTTTGTTACAAGTTCGCGAGGTTCACGCAATGCCCGACACCGCACAGTCGCTGATCATTATCGTCGGCGGATCCGATCAGCTCTATCGTGAGTACAGTCACGAATGGATCGCAGCGGAATATCCGATCGCGGTGATCACCGCCGAACCGCCCACCTGGCAACGCCGACTCATTGTCGACCACGAAGTCGCCGATACCCGAGATTCTGACTCGGTCCGGGCGGCAGGGCGGTCTTTAGCCTTGCGCCACCGCATTGCCGGTGTGCTCACCTGGGACGAGTTCGCGCTCGTGCCGACAGCTGCCCTGGCAGCTGATCTCGGCTTGTCGGGCAATTCGATCTCCTCGATGAGTGCCTCCCGTGACAAGGCCACCAGTCGGCGAAAGTTCGCTGAAAACGGCGTTCCATCAGCCAAATCCACGCCGGTGGACAGTCTGGTGGCCGCGGCCGCCGCGGCCGACCACACCGGGTATCCGATCGTGCTCAAGCCTGCGTCGTACGCCGGAGCCATCGGTGTCATCCGGGTGGACACCGCTGAAGACTTACCTGCCGCATGGAGTTTCACCACCGCCGGCGCGACCGGACAAGGCCGGGAAGGCAGTGGCGTGCTGGTGGAGGAGTACCTGGCGGGGCCTGAGATCTCCGTCGAATGCGTCACCATCGAGGGACGCACTACAGCGCTTGCGGTAGTCCGCAAAGAGCTCGGTTTCGCACCCTATTTCGAACAGCTCGGCCAGGCGGTGACTGCGGCGGACCCACTGCTGCCCGAGGTCGCTCCGGTGGCTGCAGCGGCGGTGCAGGCTCTCGGTGTCCGAGAGGGGGTACAGCATGTGGAGATGCGCCTCACCGCCACCGGACCACGGATCATCGAGGTCAACTCGCGCATCGCCGGGGACTTGATCGGTGTTCTCGTCCGGCTCGCCACAGGTCTCGACTTGCCACGCATCGCAGCGGACATCGCCTGTGGCCGGACACCCGAGCTGACCCCGTCAGAGCAGAAGAGCGCGGCGATCAGAATGCTGTACCCGACGCACAGCGGGGTCCTCACGACACGGGAGATCTCCGGGTCGCCTGACTTGGAGTACCCCTGGTTGGAGCGGTTCCGCTGGGAACACGCTGTTGGCGACAATGTCATCCTGCCGCCGGAAGGCAATTTGGAAACCGCTCGAATCGGTTTCATGGTTGTCACCGCAGACAGCCAGTCACAAGCCTACGAGCGTCTCGACCTCGTCGAGAAGAGATTGGTGCTCCAGGTGTCCAGCGACCAGGACCGAGATTCGGAGTCCGTTCCGTCGGTCGTTGCGCTATAGCGCCCCGTGGCCGAGCTACTGGTTCCCTTGTTGTTGCCCACAGTTCGCCATGTATTTCGAAATCCATCGGTCAACATGGAAGGATGCTTGGTACCGGCTGGCGCAGAAGATATTCGGCGGTAGTCGGGGGCGTACGCACTAATGCATACCACTCGGTCGTGGATCGCCTTCGCCGAAGTTGTCGATGCTGTGACGGAAAACTCGGTAACCAGCCCCGGAGCTAGCAGCGAGATAGCCGTCACGGCATCAGATTTCGCCTGATCTCTCCAGGGGTTATCGATCGAGACCTGGGCTGTGTGGTGGCGCGTATCGAAAAGGCCGTCATGAAACGACAATTCAGCCGGGGCGGGCTTCCGGTATCCTGCTGGGCTCCCGTACATATCTGCGTCGAGGCCGTACAACGGCGCGGTCGATCCGAGCTCCAGGATGACCCGACCACGGGCTCGAGCATAATTCGCCGCAGGTTTGCGGCAATCCGTGAAGCGCGCCAATTCCGCCCGTGGTATCCGCACAATGGAGTCTCGCATTCCTCAAGGTATTTCGTGCGTGCACACCATGTTTCGGACCGTGGTGCCACCGTATTGTGTGACATGTCAGGTAGGTCCCAGTGTAAGGAGAGACGATTGGAAACACGGCCCGACAGAGGTCGTGACAAGGCTGAGAACAACATCGGCCATGAAGTCGAAACCCCGAATCGGAGACTGATCCGGGTGGGATATCGCAGTAGCTGCTCGAGCGTGCTAGGACTGAAATGAAGCCACACATTGTCGTACTCCACCGTTGGCGTGACCGTTACGCCGAATACCCTCGCTATTTCGATCACGACCACTACGCCGTGACGTATATCTGCCGCGAAATCGCACGGCCTTCGGTTCCGGACAGTGTGGCAGCAGCCGTCACCGTCGTCGACCTCGATGATTTCGCTGCGGTGCGCGCGGCTGTCCTCGGGTTCTCCGAACGATTCGGACATCCCCATCGGATCGTTGGCCTCCATGAGGACGACCTCGTGCCGGCCGCGCAGTTGCGCCAGGAACTCGATATCCCCGGTAATCGGCCCAGCGATGTCACCAGGTTCCGCGACAAGCTGGTCATGTGCGGGGTTATTTCAGATGCTCGGATCCCACTGCCTGCGTTTGCTGATGCTCCTGACACCGCCGCAGTGCTGGAGTTCGCCGACTCGCATGGTTGGCCCGTGATCGTGAAACCACGATGGGGTGGCGGGAGCGAAGGTGTGATCCAGTTGCATTCGCCGTCCGATGCCGCCTTGTTGGCCGAGTCCGCGACCGAGCCTCGCCTGGTGCAACAGTTCTGCCCGGACGACATCTTGCATATCGATGGTCTGTGGACCGGCGACGACCTGCAACCGTGGCGAGCCTCGCGATACCTGACCAAGTGCGGCGATTTCGACCGCGACAACGTACTCAGTGCAGTGGAGATCGACGATCCGGATGTGTTGGCTCATATCGAAGCCTTCACCCGTATGGTGTGCGCCGCGCTGAGCGGCGAGTCACCACTGGTATTTCATCTCGAGGCTTTTTTGGGTCGCGAGCCGGATGGCACACCGCGAATCCAGTTCCTGGAGATCGGCGCTCGCCCGGGCGGCGCGGAGATTCCCTTTCTGTGGCGAGATGTGCATGGCTACGACCTGATGGCCGCTATTGCCGATATTCAATTGGGCCGCCGACCTCAGTCGGATCCGCTCCCGAATTCCGCTGTGGCCGGGTGGCTTATCGTCAAGCCGTCGATTCCGGCTCCGTGCACGGTCATGGCCGTCTCGGAGCCGTCGCACCAGGTCGGCGGCAGCCTGTATGTCAGTGTGCTCCCTGCCCCGGGTTCGGTGCTGCCCGCTGTGTCGAGCTATGAGCAGTGCGGAGCCCGATTCCGGTTCGCGGGCGCGACGAGCGCCGAAGTCGAACAGGAAATCCAGCGCATCGCAGCGGATTTCCGACTGCACTGTGAACCCGGAGAGGCCTCGGTGCTGGTCGACGCCACCGAGGGAGAGCTGCAAGGCCAGCCCACCGGTTAAGCCGCCGAACACCGGAAAGCTCGCCGACGGTCTCGTCGTCGGCGACTTGACGGTCCGACCGCCGATCACGCCGCGGCGCGATCCCTGTCGATCTGCCGCAGGGCGCGGACCGTATCGAACGGTGCCCGCGCCTTCGGCATGGGGGTCGCCGTGGCGACGGCAACCACATGAATTTCGGGGCGGTTGCGTGGCCCCGCGGCAAGGATGGCGCAGGTGTGGCCTCGAGCAGAGCGATGGGCGATGGGCGGCCATGCCGATCACGGTGTTGTAGATCCGGTGCGTCGACGTCTGCCGAGGGCTGCCGCGGCTATCCGGCCAGAAAGTCCGCTACCAACACGTTGACCCGGGGCGGATCCTCCAAGGCGGCAAGGTGTGCGACACCGTCGAGCACCTGGAATGTCGACCCGGGTATCGCGTCTGCCATTGCCCGGGTCTCCGGCACGGAAAAGGTCGCGTCTTCGATACCGGCGACAACGAGCACGGGGGATGAAATCGTGGCGAACAGGTCGAGTTGGTCGACCCGAGCCGGTACTACGCTGCGGATGGCAAAGGAAACCGACGACAAATCGACCGCCTGCACGGTCGCGCGGACGTAGGCGACCACGTCGGGTCTCGTGCGGAACGTCGTAGGTCCGAGGAACGCCTGCACTGCGGATCGGACCAGTGGCCCACGGAATCCGCCCAGGAGCCGGGCCAGGCGTAGCAAGGCTCCGTATTCGATCCGCTGCCTGGCCCCCGCCGCTGAGCCGGTGCAGTTCATCAGCACGGCACGTCCGAGGCGATCGGGGTGAAGTGCGGCGAAGGTGCCGCCGATCATTCCGCCCCAAGAGTTGCCGACCAGATGCGTGACGTCGATCTGAAGTGCGTCGAGGATATCGACGATGCAGCGGGCACAGTCGTCGAAACCGAACATCGCGGTCAACGGCTGGCTGCCGCCGTGTCCGGGCGGATCCACCATGATCACGGTGTGCTGTCCGGCCAGATATTCGGCCTGGGCGAGCCACATGTCGCCGGTCATCAAGAGGCTGGGCCAGCACAGTACGGGTGTTCCCGAACCGGTGATCCGAACCCGAATCGTGCCGAGAACAGTCGGAATCATGTGTTCGATGTACGTGGGGCTCGCCATTGACTCCAGCTTTCACGGCCGATGATTCGGTCAACCAATGACCGCAGGCTAGCACCGCAGCGCTGTGTTTGCCCATGCACTCGGGCGGTGGTCTCGACCCTGTGCACCTGGTCGGTGACGGCACCGGCATCGTTGTCCGCAGCGCAGGAAGGTCTATACCATGCCGCTCGCTGCGCCGTTGGCCGACGGGCTGATCGGGGCGTTCAGAGGCGCGCGACGCAGACGATGAAATGACGCTGCCCGTAGACGATTCCGCTGTCGCTGGCGGCGCAGGAGTTGACGTCGACGGTGCCCTGTTTGATCTCCACCACGCGCACTCCGTTCGGTGTGCCGTGGGCCGCGCAGTCGAGGCGTTTCGGACTGCCGGGGATCAGCTCCATGCAGCCGCCGACCACCCAGTCGATGTCCATGCACAGCGCGGCTTGCGCGGCGCCCTGCAGGGTGTCGTTGTAGGTGTGGTCGGCGTCGCTGGGGCACGGGCTGTTCGCCGGAGCCTTCTCGACGACCTTGTAGGTGGCGCCGGCGCCGCCGCAGGACGACTTCTCGATTCCGCCGGAGCCGGCGAGGCGCACGCAATCGCCGACGTTCACCTGGAGCGTGGTGGCGCTCTTGTTCGCCGCGCCGCGCAGGCCCGAGGTGGCGGTCGGCGGAGCCTCGGTGGTGGACGAGGGCAGGTCGGAAGCAGGCGGCGGCGGTGTGGATGTGGTTGTCGCGCTGGTGGTCTGGGCGGCCTGTGCTGGTTGTTCGTCGGATCCGCCCATCGACACCGCGGCAAAGGCCACGAGCGCGGCCGATAGCGCGGTCGCAACTATGAAGACCGTCAGAGTGATACCGGCACGAATACGTTGGCGCGACACGACACGTCCTCCACAGCTGTAACCCTTCGAACTCGCCCTCGAGGAGATCCGAGTTGTGAGTCTTGCGAATTGAAGACCACGCCATGCATACACTATTCGGCGCGTCCGCGTCGAGCTGATGTGCTCTTCGGTTGGGGTTGCCGGAGCGTATGCGCGTCGAATCCCGGACTCGGTCACGATCGAATAACGAATCTTACTGAGGCGGTGGGCTGTTCGCCAGGTCTGGCAACAAGGTATGGGGGTTGTACAGTCCACGCCATCCGGCCTCCGGCGCCGGGTCTTGGTGAGAAGGAATTACAGCATGAAGTTCGGCACAATTGCCGCCATAACATTCAGCGCGGTCGCCGCGGTGGGTATAGCCGCGGGAACCGCGAATTCCCAACCCGCGCAAGCGGATCGAGAGATGGTCTCGACCGGCGTCGATCAGGGCGTCGGCTATCACACCACGGTCTCCGACGAGACCGGGACGATCACCACCTCCATCGAGCACGGCACGTTCGCGGTCGTCGACAACGGCGCCAAGATCGCGCTCACGTCCGACACCGGCGCCGTCGTCGCCGAAGTCCCGCTGACCTACGAGGTTTCCGGCAGCAAGTTGCCGGTCGCGCACGAGATCAGTGACAACGGAACACGGCTCGCGCTCACGCCGGTCGCGGACGCGAAGGAAATCGGCGAGATGCAGCCGATCAGCTCGATGAACCGGCTGATGGCCGAACTCAACAAGAACGTCGCGGGCGTGGTCGTCGGCGGGCTGCTCGGCGGGCTGCTCGGTGCGCTGATCGGTCTCGGCTTCTTCAGCATCATCACCGGACCGATCGGCCTGGTCGTCGGTGCGATCGCGGGTGGATACATCATGGGCGGCCAGCCGTTCATGGACGCTCTGATGGCGGTCGTCAACGGCGAGCCCTGATCGGCGGTCGCTCGCGTGAGGGGCAGGCGCACCGCAGCGCGCCTGCCCGTCCGACCGGGTGGATAGTGGTGAAAATCACTCTGATCGTCGTCGCGGCGTCTGCTGTGTAACCGGCAGGTGCGTCCCGATGGGTGGCCGGCTATCGGCCACGGAAAAGTACCGACTCGCCATCAGGCGGGTCGCATCGTCCGGAATCCGGGCTCGGCAACAGGCGTGCGTGCGCGATACCCGCGATACCGCAGCCGCCGAGCAGGTGCCGTGGCACGAAATCTCGACGTCGGCCGGTCCGCTCGGACCGCGCGTCTACGGAGGTAAGGCAAGCAGCCGCGTCAGCGGTCGGCTGGGCCGGACTCGCCGTCGCGGTGCTGGCGGGATAGCCGCCAAAGAAACTCCGGGTCGTCGTCAGGCCCGATAGCGCGCCGACGACGCGGTGAATGCGCTTGCGGGGTGGTGCGTCCAGCTTTCTCGGGGCCGTACGCCTTCCAGCACAACACCGCGATCGTTACGACTGCGATGAGTGCCAACAGGTACATCACGTCGCTCACCTCCTGATATCGAGGGTAGCCGCGTCCGTGAATCCCGCACACCGCGCACAGGTAATTCTGTCCGCGGGCCCGCGCGGGCCCGAACGCGCCGGGCCCGCGCGTCCTGCGATCAGTGTGCGGTCGCCTCGGTGGTGAGCGACTGCAGCAGCTGGAGTACTTCTGATTCGCGGAACCGGCGATGACCGCCCGGTGTGCGTAGAGACCCGAGGCGCCCGGCATGCGCCCAGCGCGTCACGGTTTTCGGGTCGACGTGAAACAGGGCAGCAACCTGGCCCGGTGTCAGCAGGGTGTCCTGGCCGCCGACGGTGATCGCAGTCATAGCAAACCTCTCCGTTCTCGACAGTTCCCTCATCAGATGGCGCCATCGTCGCACTGAAACCCCTAGGTACTCGAACCACCTACAGTTGGTAAAGGGGAGGTAATAGACAAAACGGATGTGCGCCGCACCCCCGACAGCGGGATCGCACCAGGGGTGGGCAACAGCTTCGCATAGGCTGACAGGTGTGCGTGAAGCAACTCCACCGGAAGGTGTTCCCGGGCAGCAAACTGCTGGCGCGGGCCGTCGGCTGATTCGCGATCTGGCGCTCTACACGCTCGCCAGGCTGGCTCTCGTCATAGTGATCACGGCCGTGATCGTGCTGGCCGCGCGGCTGGTGTCGGTGGACATTCCGTTGGTAGTCGCCGCGCTGTTCGCGCTGATCATCGCGATGCCGCTGTCGCTGACGCTGTTCAAGCGGCTGCGCGCCAGGGTCAACGAGGACATCGCCCTGGTGGACGAGCGTCGCCGCAAGGACAAAGCGCAGTTGCGCGCGCGGCTGCGCGGCGAGAACCCGGAGGACTCCGGGGCGTCCTCGTGAAATCCTGCGACCGCAGCACGCCGCGACACTGGGTCGACAACGCGGTCCGACTGATCGACGCCGACACCCAGCGCAGCGCCGACACGCACCTGCTGCGCTACCCACTACCGGTCGAGTGGAACGTCCAGTTGTACCTGAAGGACGAGTCCACGCACATCACCGGCAGCCTCAAGCATCGGCTGGCCCGCTCGCTGTTTCTGTACGCGATCTGCAATGGCTGGGTCACCGAGGGCACCACCGTGGTGGAGGCGTCCTCCGGATCGACGGCGGTCAGTGAGGCATACTTCGCGAAGCTGCTCGGCCTGGACTTCGTCGCGGTGATGCCGGCGAGTACGTCGCCGCAGAAGGTCGCGCTGATCGAAGCGCAGGGTGGGCGTTGTCATTTCGTGCAGCGCCCGCCGGATATGTACACCGAGGCGGCGCGGCTGGCCGCCGAGTGTGGTGGTCACTACATGGATCAGTTCACGCACGCCGAGCGCGCCACCGACTGGCGCGGCAACAACAACATCGCTGAGTCGATCTTCGAGCAGATGGCGTTGGAGACCCATCCGGTGCCGGAATGGATCGTGGTCGGTGCGGGGACCGGCGGTACGAGTGCCACGATCGGCCGCTACATCCGGTATCGCCGGCATGCGACAAAGTTGGCGGTGGTCGATCCGGAGAACTCTGCGTTTTTCGGTGGCTACGAGAGCGCGGATCAGGACTATCGGACCGGGATGTCCTCGCGGATCGAGGGCATCGGCCGCCCCCGGGTGGAACCGTCGTTCGTCGGTCAGGTGGTGGATCGGATGTTCGAGGTGCCAGACGCGGCCTCCATCGCGGCCGCCCGGCATGCCGGCGTGCGGCTCGGCCGGCGGGTCGGCGGATCGACCGGCACCAACCTGTGCGGCGCGTTCGCCCTCGTCGCGGAGATGATCGCCGAGAAGTGCAGCGGTAGCGTGGTCACTTTGCTCTGTGACGGCGGGGATCGTTATGCGGGAACGTATTTCGATGACGCCTGGGTCGCATCGCGGGGGTTGAGTCTCGCTGAGCCCACCGCGATCCTGGACCAGTTCATGGCGACCGGAATCTGGGAAGGCTGAACGGAATACCCGGTGCCGCGCCCGGTGTATGGGCGCCTGGCGGATCTGGCTGACGACTCGGTGTCGTTCGTTCTCCGGTAGTGGATTCGGGCTTCCGCGCCGCTCGGTTCGTCAATCTTTGTTGACATCGTTCGGTGGTGTCAATCAAGATTGACGGTATGACGGAAGCAACCACCCTGGCGGCCGCCGCAGGCAGTCCCGACCCCAAGGTCGGGCTGCGCGCGGTGCTCGCGCTGCGTCGGCTGCTCGAACGTCTCGAGGCGATTCAGGTGGCCAACGCCCGCCAACAGGGCTGGTCGTGGCAAGCGATCGCGGAGGCGCTCGAGGTCAGCAGGCAGGCGGTCCACCAGAAGTACCACCGGAGAGGCAGGAGCCGCTGATGTTCGAACGGTTCAGTAGGTCGGCGCGGGCGACTGTCGTCGTCGCCCAAGAGGACGCACGGGGGCTGCGGGCGCCGAATATCGATGTCGAGCATGTGCTGCTCGGGCTGCTCTCGCACGGCGACTCGGAGCTGAAGGCGCTGCTCGGCGAGGCCGGGCTGACCCACGAGAGCGTACTGAACACGCTGGCCGCCCAGGGGAAAGGAGAACCGCTCGGTGCGGAAGACGCCGAAGCCCTGCGCTCCATCGGCATCGATCTCGATGCCGTGCGCGAGTCGCTGGAGGCCGAATTCGGCGAGGACGCACTCGATCGCGCGCTGCCCGAACCCCGGCGCGGGCCATTCGGGTGGGGGCGCGGCGGCGACTTCGGGCACATCCCGTTCGGCAAGGACGCGAAGAAAGTGCTCGAACTCGCACTGCGCGAGGCGCTCGGCCGCAAGGACAAGTCCATCGAATCCGGGCATGTCCTGCTGGGGATCCTGCGGGCGCCCAATCAGATCACGGTGCGCCTGTTCGGCGGCTCCAGCGTGATCGACGACTTGCGTCCGAAGGTGCACGCGATCCTGGACCGTGCCGCGTGAGCGCGGGGCGATGTGCTGTCGCGATATACGTTTTCCGGCAGCACATGTCCGCCTCGCGGGCCTAGCATTGGCCCATGCAGCTTCTGATTCGGTTGATCATCAACGCGGTGGCCATCTGGCTGGCCGCCACCTGGGTCACCAATATCGACATCGTCAGCCCCGCCGACCAAGGCACCGGCGCCAAGGTCGTCGTCGTGCTCCTCGTGGCCGTGGTGTTCACGGTGGTGAACGCGCTGGTCAAGCCGATTGTCAAACTGCTGTCGTTGCCCCTGGTGATCGTGACGGTGGGGCTGTTCCTGCTGGTGATCAACGCGCTCATGCTCTGGCTCACCGCGGAGATCACCAAGGCGTTCAGCGACTACGGGCTGCGAGTCGAGGGTTTCTGGGCCGCGGTACTCGGCGGCATCATTGTCTCGATCGTCAACTGGGTACTCGGCATCTTGGTCCCGGACGGCGACTAGGAACCGGCGCGGGCTCGCTAGCCGAGTCCGACCGCCAGCGCGGTGACCGCCGACCAGACCAGCAGTGTGAGGCCGGAATCCCGCAGAGCGGGAATCAGCTCGAGTCCGCCCTTACCGTGGCGCACCGGCGTGTTGGCGCGTACCGCCAGCGGCACGGCGACCAGGCCGACCAGCGCCCACGGGGTGCGGGCCACCAGGATCGTCGTCGCGAGGAACGGCACCGCGAGCAACGCGAGGTGCAGCGTGCGGGTGCGCGTATCACCGAGCTTCACCGCGAGGGTGACCTTCCCGGACTCGGTGTCGGTCGGGATATCGCGCAGGTTGTTGGCGACGAGTACGGCACTGGAGAACGCGCCCACCGAGACCGCGAGCAGCCCGCCGACCCAGTCGATCGACGTGGCCTGCACGAACTGGGTACCGAGCACGCCGACCAGACCGAAGAAGACGAAGACCGCCACTTCGCCGAAGCCGCTGTAGCCGTACGGCTTGCTTCCTCCGGTGTAATACCAGGCACCGGCCAGACAGGCCACGCCGACGAGCAGCAACCACCACGCGCTCGTGCACACGAGTACCAGGCCGAAGACCGCACCGATGGCGAGACTGACGATCGCGGCGCTCTTCACCGCGGCGGGCGAAGCCAGTTTCTGCCCCACCAGCCGCAGCGGGCCGACCCGGACGTCATCGGTGCCGCGGATACCGTCGGAGTAGTCGTTGGCGTAGTTGACGCCGATGATCAGCGCCAGCGAAACAAGCAGCGCGAGAATCGCTTTCCACCACACCGCGCCGCCGACGGACGCGGCAGCGCCGGTCCCGGCGAGCACCGGGGCGATCGCATTCGGCAGGGTACGCGGTCGCGCGCCCTCGATCCATTGCGCTGCAGTAGCCATCTCCGCAGCCTAATGCGCGCTGCGGATTCAGGGCGTTTCGGCCGACGCCGCCGCCTGCTGCAGGCGGGCGAGTCCCTTCTCGAAGTCCTTGCCGACCAGTTTGTCCATCGGGATGAACTTGCCGACCAGGCCCATCAGCCCGGACTGTTGTCCGGACATCCGCCAGGTCACCTCGGTGCCGGTCTCGACCGGGTCGAGGGTGAAGGTCACCTGATTGGTGGCTTTCATCGGTTTCAGGAATCTCAGGCGGACGCCGATCTCGTGTTCGGCACTCGCGACGATCTCCATGCTGCCCGCGCCGGCCTTGCGGTTTCCGCTCCAGGCATAGCGCGCGCCCACACCGGAGGCGGCGCCGGAATAGCTGCGCTGTATCTGCGGGTCGAGGTCTTCCCACGGCGACCACTTGGTCCACTCGTGAAAATCGTCGATCAGTTTGCGCACTCGGGTGGGTTCGGCCGTGATCACGGCCGAACGGACCACTTCGAACTCAGCCATGCGGTCAGCCTAAGCGACCGACCACCAGGAAAGGGGACACAGAAATCGTGTCGGCCCGATCAGCCCAGCTCGCATACGATGGCCGCGGGATGTTTCCGGATCAGAGGGGCCCGAACGGCCACAGTCGAGCAGTGACGGCGCCCGCAGGCGAATCGGTCGTAGTGGCCCTGCTGGGCGAGGTCGCGCTGCAGCGAGACGGCGTGCTCACACCGCTGCCGGGCGCCCGGTCCCGGCTGCTGCTCGCGGCGCTCGCGCTGCGACCCGGTCGTAGCCGCGGCGCGCAGGCCCTGATCACCGAGGTCTGGGGTGAGCAGCCGCCGCGGGCGCCGATGAATGCGCTGCACACGCAGGTCTCCCGGCTGCGGTCCGCCCTGCCCGACGGTGCGTTGGAGATCGGCCCCGCGGGCTACCGGTTGACCCTCGGCGCCGGTCGGGTCGATCTGACCCTTGCCGGCGAGCTGGCGCGGGAAGCGGGCCGCCGCCGCGCGATGGGTGATTTCGCCGGGTGCCTGACGGCTGTACGGCATGCGCGGGCGCTGTGGCGTGGCGAACCCGGCGCCGATCTGCCCTCCGGTGATCTCGCCGACGAATTGCGCGCCGCCGCCGCGCATCGACTCGCCGAAATCGACGCCCTCGAGCTGGCGGCGCGGGAGTCTGTCGGCGACGTCGACGGCGCGCTACGCCTCGCCCGTCACCGCGCCGCCGTTGACCCGCTGGACGAGCCCGCCCAGCAGACCCTGATGCGTCTGCTCGTCGGCGCCGACCGTGCCAACGAGGCGCTGGAGTCCTTCGCGGCCTTCCGTTCCCGGCTGGCCGAGCAGCTCGGTACGGACCCGGGATCGGCGCTCGTCGCGTTGAACACCGCGATCTTGCGGGGGGAGCCGGTGGGCCACGCGAACGTCGCGCCGCAGCCCGCGCCCGTCCGGGCACCGGCATCGCACGCCACCGGCGTCTCCCGGATCACTTACCTGTCCGGCGAACTGCGCTCGGACGAAAATTCCGCCGCCGCAGCGGAATTCCAGCAAGCCGTCTCGATCGGTCTGCGTGCCGCGCCCAATGCGCTACTCGGCCGGGAAGCCGATCTCGGCGCGATCGCGCAGCTACTGCAAGGTTCTCGGGTGCTCACCGTGCTCGGCCCGGGCGGCGCGGGAAAGACCAGGGTCGCCAACGAGATCGGTGCACGCGTGGCGGGCACCCGTCCGGTGGTGCTTGTCGAACTGGCCTCGGTGCGCGCGGACGGCACGGAAGCCAGAATCGAGATCGAAGCGGCGATCGCCGGGGTGCTCGGCTTGGGCGATGTCAGCTTCGACACCGCCACGCTGCGTACCCGGCAAACCCCCGACGCCAGGCAGCGTCTGCGCGATGCGGTGTCGGCCCGCTCGATGTTGCTCATCCTGGACAACTGTGAGCACCTGATCGACGCCGTTGCCGTCGTGGTCGCCGATCTGATCGGCAGCGCGGATCGTCTGACCGTACTCGCCACCAGCCGGGCGCCGCTGATGATCACCGCCGAGACCGTGTACCCGCTGCCGCCCCTGACGATCGACCCGGCGGGTTCGCCCGCGACCGAACTGTTCGCGGCGCGAGCCAAGGCAGTACGCCCTGGGGTCCGGCTGGACCCGGACGTCGTCGCCCGCCTCTGCCACACCCTCGACGGACTGCCATTGGCCATCGAGCTGGCCGCCGCCCGAGTGCGAGTGATGAGCGTCGAGGAGATCACCGAGCGGCTGGCCGATCGGTTCGCATTGCTGCGCCACGGCGACCGCAGCTCGCCGGAACGGCATCGCACGCTGCACGCGGTGATCGACTGGAGCTGGAACCTGCTCGACACTCCGCAGCAGGTGGCGCTGCGCCGATTATGCCGGTTCCCGGCCGGTTTCACGCTGGCGGCCGCCGAGGCGGTAGCGGGCGGGACAACGGTGGACGACGTCGCAGCGGCGGTCGACGGGCTGGTCAACCAGTCGCTGCTCACCGTGCTGGACCACGAAGCGCTCGGCACCCGGTACCGGATGCTGGAGACCGTGCGGGAGTACGGCGAGGAGCAGCTGACACGCAGCGACGGCGAGGCGCAATCGGTCGACACCGCGGTGATGCGGTGGGCCAAGGACTACGCCGACAACGCCGCGCACCGATACCTGACCGGTGACCAGGTCGAGTGGGCGCTCTCGGTCGCGACGGAGCTGGACAACCTGCTCGCGGCGTTACGCTGCGCGGTCGAACGGCGGGACGCGACAACGGCGTACACGGTTTTTCCGATCGTCTCCGTGCTGTGGGCGATTCGCGGCTCGCACACCGAGGTGATCAGCTGGGCCGCGCGAGTCATCGATCTGGAACCGCGTTACGTGGGCGCCGACGCGCCGTCCCCTGATCTTGTGCTCACCACCTATCAGATGATGTTCGTGCACCTCGCGTATGCCGGTGGCAAGGCGCGCGTCCTCGCGCGGCTGCGCCTGCGCGTGCGTCGATTACTGCGCAGCCGCAGCGACCTCATCGAGAGCAACCTCTTCATCGGCCGAGTCCTCCTCGTCCGAGCCGACGGAGCGGGCTTCGGCAGACTGATCGCCGATGCCATCCGATCGAACGATCCGCAGACCCGTGCGACCGCACTGTTGTTGCGCGCCAACATCCGTGAGAACCTCGGCGACGTGCGCGGCTCCACCGTCGACGCGACCCGAGCGCTCGAACTCTTCGGGCATGACAAGGCCTGGAACACGGCCATGGTGTGCAGGCATCTCGGCCAAGTATGTGGCCAGATCGCGCACTATGCGGAATCGGTGACGTATTATCGCCGTTCGCTGGAAACACTCCTGCAACTCGGCGCGTACGAGGATACCGTGGAGACCCGCTGCCTGCTGATTGCGTCGCTGGTCGGCATCGGCGAACTCGAGCAGGCGGCGCACGAACTCGACCTCGCGCTCGCCACGGTGGATATCGAGAGCTCCATCGGCGGGCAGAACCGGCTACTGGCCACCGTCGTGCAGAGTTCGGCCGAGGTAGCGTTCGCGGAGGGCGACATCGAGGGGGGATTGCGTCGCTACCAGCGCGCGCTCGACCTGTGCGGTTGGCCGGACAGCTCGTTGGGCCCAGGACCAGGCCCACTGATGTTCGCCTCCGCCGCATTGGACGCACAAGTGCTGCACGGCGCGACCGACTCCGCCGCGACGCTGGCAGCGCAACTGATCGAGATCACACCGCCGATAATGTCGCCGTTCGAGGACCTGCCGCAGATCGGTGCCGTCGCCTGTGCGATCGGTTCGTATCTGATCGCCACCGGCCGGGAGGTGGCGCGCGGTCTCGAACTGCTCTCGCTGGCCCCGAATATCCACTGCCGCCAGGACTTTCCCTCGATGCGCTGGACCAGGCACGCGGACGCGGCGGACGCGGTCCTCGGTGCCGGCCGGGCGGCCCAGGCGCGCGCCCGGGTCGCCCACCTTCGCCGCAGGGACTCCGCCCAGCGCATCATGCGGATACTCGATGAGCTGAACACATCCCGCTGACGCCTCCCGGGGAGCGCTCCCGCGACACCGTCCACGGCTTGCCCCACCGGAGTCGACGACGATACGCCGGGTGACCTGATGCCACCCGACGTACCACCTTGTGCTTCACGCCCGCCGCATGTACGCCTTGACAGTCAGCGGGGCGAAGATCGCGATGACGACCACCGCGCCGATCAGCGACCAGGCCAGGTCGCCGCCATACTCGCCGCCGTTCATCAGCGCCCGGCACACGTTCACCATGTAGTACACCGGATTCGCGTGATTGAGCCCCTGCATCCAGCCCGGCATCGTGGTCACCAGAGCAAAGGCGCCGGACATGAAAGTCAATGGAAACATGATCATCATCGAGATGCCCTGCACGCCCGCCGCGCTCTTGCCGGTGACGCCGACCAGCGCCCAAATCCAACTGATCGCGAATGAGCAGGCCACGATGACCAGGCCCGCCGCGACCACGCCCACCACACCGCCAGCAGGTCGGTAGCCGATGCACAGCCCGACGAGGATGGTCAGCACCGTCGCGATCACGTAGCGCACCATGTCCGCGATCAGCGCTCCGGCCAGGGCGGAAATGCGCGCGATCGGAAGGGATTTGAACCGGTCGAACACGCCTTTGTCCATATCCTCGCGCAACTGGGTGCCGGTGACGACCGACGTGAGCACGACGGTCTGCACCAAGATGCCGGGGATCAGGATCGGCAGGTAGTCACGCACGCTACCGCCGATCGCGCCGCCGAAGATGTAGGCGAACAGCGCGGTGAACAGGATGGGCTGCACCGTCACATCGAACAGTTGTTCCGGTTTGTGCTTGATCTTCAGCAGGCCGCGGTAGGCCATGGTGAACGAGTTCGCCACCGCCTGCCCGACCGGAATACGGTTGCGCACGTCGGGAATCGGCGTGGGTGCCGCATGGCGTGCCGTAGTGTCGGTCGCGGTGAGCGTGGTCATGCCGCGCTCCTTTCGGATTCGTCGGTGCCGTCTTCGGCCGGGTGGCCGGTGATGGTGAGAAAGACCTCGTCGAGGCTCGGTTTGCTCACCGTGATCTCGTCGACCTCGATCTCCCACTCGCGCAGGCGAATCAACAGATCAGCGGTTACGCTCGCGTCGGACAGCGGGGCGGTCAGCCGGCCCGCCTCCGCGGTGACCTGCGCCTCGGTGCCGAGGAAATCGCCGACGATCCGGCGCGCCTCGTCGAGTTGGCCGCGATCGACCAGGGTCAGATGCAGCGAGGAACCACCCACCGATGCCTTGAGTTCGTCGGCGGTGCCGTCGGCGATCACCCTCCCGTGGTCGATCACCGCGATCCGGTCGGCCAGCTGGTCGGCCTCATCCAGATATTGCGTGGTGAGCAGTACGGTGGCGCCCTCGCGGACCAGCCGACGGATGGTCTCCCACATCTGGGCGCGGGTACGCGGATCCAGGCCGGTGGTCGGCTCGTCGAGGAACAGCAGCGGCGGAGTCGCGATCAGGCTGGCGGCAAGGTCGAGCCGGCGCCGCATGCCGCCGGAGAAGTTCCGCAGCGACTTGTTCGCCGCCTCGGTGAGGTCGAACTCCTCCAACAGCTCGATCGCCTTGCGTCGGGCATCGGTCCGGCTCAGGCCGAGTAGACGAGAGAAGACGATCAGGTTCTCCGTGGCGCTGAGATCCTCGTCGACCGAGGCGTACTGGCCGGTGACGCCGATCAAGGACCGAACGGCCGTCGGCTCCTCGACCACGTCGTGGCCGAAGATCCGGCCGAGGCCGCCGTCCGGGCGCAACAGCGTCGCGAGCATGCGAATGGTCGTCGTCTTACCCGCGCCGTTCGGTCCGAGCACACCGTAGACCGAGCCCTGCGGCACCGCCAGGCTCACCCCGTCCACGGCTCGCTGTTCACCGAACACCTTGACCAGGCCGTCCGCCTCGACGGCGAGCGCTGCGGTTGGTGCGAAAGAAGTCATGCCATGACTGTGGCGGCCCTGACTTGCGTCGCCCTTGCATGGCTCTGTCTTTGGCAGCGCCTGCGGCGCTGCGTGTACGCGAACCGGGCCGCGAACGGGGAATGCTCGGTCTCGCTTCGCTCGGAGGTGGGGGTTGGGCCGATGTGGTTGCTTGGGAGTGGTTGGTCGTGGTTTCTGTTGGTGACTTCGTGGCGGGAGGTGTGGTCGCGTGGACGTGCGCTCGGCTGTGAACGAGGAATGGTTGGTGTTGCTCCGTTCGGAAGTGGGGGTGGGCCGATGTGGTGACGTTTGTGGTGTGTGGGTCGCAGTCGGGCGCGACTGCTTCTGCGGTTGATGTCTGGTTGATGCGGGGTAAGAGGGTCGGCAGAGGACACTCGTCTGACCGGTATCGGCGATGTTGCGGTGTGGACAGACGGCCGGTCGGTTGAGCGGCGGACCGGCTCTACAGACCGTCGTCCGGCTGTTTTGGGCTGCGAGGCTTGCTTTTACGGCTGGTTCGCCTGATGCGTCAGGTATGGAGGCAGATAGGGCCGTAGCGCAGCGAGCGCGACGACGGCATTGAGCGCGGCGAGGTGCGTCTCGCGGTAGCCGTTGGCCAGACGTGTGGCGGGCGGCGGAATGCCAGCCTCTTCGTAGTCGCGCACCGTCTGCTGGGACGGAGTTCCTGCTTGTGCCAGATCCAGCGGCAGCATTCCTCCCTCTTTGACGGTTCTCCAGTGCGGGCGCTTGTACAACGACCGAGACATTCAACCGACAGTTCAAAGTTACAATCAGAGGGTGTGAACATCCAGCCTGAGCATCCCACCCGGCGCGAGCCGCGTACTCCAGACTTCACGTTGACAATGGACGAGCTGAGGGCGGTGACTGCCTTTGCCGTGGCCTCAGCTGAGCGAGCGCTCCCGCTCTTCGAGGCGCACCGCCCCCACGACAGCAGACCTCGTGCGGCGCTCGAGGCCGCCACTGCTTTTGTCGAGGGAGACCGCCGGTCCCGCGCACAGCGGGTGACCGCGCCGGCCGCCCACCGCGCCGCGAAGGAATCACCGTCGCGGCTCGCCTTCCACGCCGCGATGGCAGCGGGAGATGCCGCCGCGTCGGCGTACCTGCATCCACTGGCAGAGGCAGTCCAGGTCAACCACATCCTGCGCGCATCGGCGCATACCATCCGCGTCTTCGAGATGTGCCCGAGCGGGGCTGCGGGCAACTCGGTCGAGCGCATCGCAAACCTCGCAACCCCGGTGGTGATCGACATCCTCCATCGTTACCCGAGGATCGGCGCCGGCACGAACAGGATCAGCCGACTCGTGCACGAACTCGACGCCAAGCTGCGAGATCAGTCGCCGATCCCGCTCGAGCGACACGACCGAGCGTTGGAGTGGCGATGATCCTGCCCAAGGTCCGCGATCCCCGCATGGTGACCATTCGTCGGGGCGGCTCGCTGACCGATGCCGACCATCGGTTGCTCGCGCTGTGGGCAGCGGTGTGCGCGGAACATGTTCTGGGCTATTTCGAGCGCGAGCGGCCCGACGATCCACGGCCACGAGACGCGATCGCGGCCGCCCGAGCGTGGGCGCGCGGCGATATGCCGATGATGCAGGCGCGCGCGACCGGTGGACACGCGATGGGCGCTGCCCGGGCCCTTGTCGGGGCCGCCCGCTTCACCGCCTACTCGGCCGGACAGGCCGCCTGCGTCGGACATGTCGCCGAACACGATCTCGGCGCCGCTGCATACGCGATCAAAGCAGTTCGAAGCGCACACCCTGACAATTCCCAGGCCGGCCGGATCGAGCGTGATTGGCAACGCGATCAGCTTCCCGATCCGGTCCGCAGGCTTGTCCTCGACGACCAATTCCGGCGCAACAGCATCTGCTGGTCAGCCTTCTCCGACTGAGACTGTCGTTGCGGACCGACGAGTTAGCGTGTCGAGTTGGTGAGGAGGTGTTCGCGGAGCTTGGCCCGGTCCGGCTTGCCCGGGCCGCGCAGTGGGAGTTCGTCGAGCAACACCAGTTCGCGTGGCGCGGCGATGGAGTCCAATTCCGCGAGTACGTGGTCGCGTAGTTCGGCGAGGTTGGGCGCCGTGCCCGCGGTCGGGACCACCGCGGCTGCGACACGTTGTCCGAGTCGATCGTCCGGTAGCCCGAGTACGACGACCTCGTTGATCGCCGGATGGGTGCTCAACACCGCTTCGACCACCTGCGGAAATACCACCAAGCCGCCGGTCATGATGGCCTCGTCGAGTCGTCCGGTGATGCTCAGCACACCGTCTTCGAAGGTGCCCGCGTCTTCGGTGCGGAACCAGCCAGGTTCGGCGAAGGCGGGATGGTCGGGCTGGTTGCGGTAGCCCGAGGCGATCATCGCGCCACCGAGTACCACCCGGCTGTCCTCGATGCGCACCATCGTGTCGTGCAGCGGGACGCCGTCGTACACGCAGCCGCCACAGGTCTCGCTCATGCCGTAGCTGCGAACCACGGTGATACCGGCGGCCCGCGCGCGCTCGTAGACCGGAAGGGGGGTCGCCGCGCCGCCGACGAGCACGCCGTCCAGGCCAGCCAGTGCCTTCGTCGCGACCGGCGCGTCCAGGGCCTTGATCAACTGCGTCGGGACCAGCGCCGTATACCTGCGGTCGCCGCGCATACCGGCGATGGCGCCGGCCAGCGCCTCGGGCAGGAAGCCGCCGGACACGTCGAGCACGGTGGGTTCGGTGCCCGCCAGAATGCTGCGCAGCAGCACCTGGATGCCCGCGATGTGGTGGGTCGGCAAGGCCAGCAGCCAGCTGCCTGGACCCCCGAGGCGGTCGTGCGTCGCAGTCCCACTGGCGCGCAGCGCCGACGCGCTGAGCATCGCGCCTTTCGGCACGCCGGTAGTGCCGGAGGTGGTCACTACGAGAGCGACTTCGTCATCGATCGGCTCGCCCGGCGACAGCGCGTCACTCAGACGCCGCGCCTCGCGGCGGTCGCTGGTGGGAATCGGCAGCCAAGCGGGCCCGCTGCCCTCCATCGCCTCGCGCAGATGCGGTATGACTTCGCCGATGCCGGATCCGGTGGGCATCGGCAAGGTCCGCAGTGTCCTGCTCACGACTCGCCTCGCTGTTCGCCCGACTCCGTCATGCCACGAGGCGCTGTCGCGCGAACTCGCCCACTGCGCTCCCGCACGGTGGCGTAGACACGCCCACTGCGCTCCCGCACGGTGGCGTAGACACGCCCGCTGCGCTCCCGCACGGTGGCGTAGACACGCCCGCTGCGCTCCCGCACGGTGGACATGGCTCGCTCGCTGCGCTCCCTCACGGTAGGGATCGTGTCATGTCCGCGTCGCCGCATGTGGAACGGGTCGGTCTAGCGGAGTCGAGCACAACCGGGCGCGGCCATTCGGACAGATCGGACTCAGGGTCGCCAAGCATCGAGACTGCGATTCATTCGTCGGACGTAACGTGGACATGGTTCCCGGACATCGGCGGTCGGTGACCATGGACCGTCATCGTCCTCGATGGTTGCCACGTCGGCAACTCGGTCACGCGCTCCGAAATGCCGAACGGAACCGATGTCACTCGGTCGACCAGCGCGAATCCCGTCGAAGCGGATGCAAGCGCGGGACCTCGACGAGAACGATCGGGACCCCGTCGGGATCGCGCACCCACATCTCGATCAGCCCCCATGGCTCCTCCACCGGCGGTCGGTCCAGCGCGATTCCCTTCAGGGCGAGTTCGGTGGCCGCGTCGGACACATCGCGGACCTGCAACCAGATGGCGCCCTGAAACGACGACGAGTCTCCCGATCCGCCGTGCGCGGCCACCTCGATCAACGACTGGCCCGCGAAGAAGACCGTGCCGGCGGGATACTCGCGCGCGATGGCCAACTGCAGCCCGTCGCGGTAGAACGCGAGCGTGACCGCGTAATCCGCGGGGCGCAAAATGATTCGGCTGCTGAGGATGTCCATATCAGAAGTGCCAGGGGTAGGGGTTCCAGTCCGGTGCGCGCTTCTGCAGAAACGCGTCACGGCCCTCGACGGCCTCGTCTGTCATGTAGGCCATCCGAGTCGCCTCGCCCGCGAACAGTTGCTGACCGACGAGCCCGTCGTCGAGCAGGTTGAACGCGTATTTCAGCATCCGTTGCGCCTGGGGGGATTTGCCGTTGATGTCGGCGGTCCACTCCAGCGCGACGTCTTCCAGTTCGGCGTGGTCGACCACTGTGTTGACCGCGCCCATCTGGTGCATCTCCTCGGCGGTATAGGGACGACCGAGGAAGAAGATCTCACGGGCGAACTTCTGGCCGACCATCTTCGCCAGGTACGCGCTGCCGTAGCCGCCGTCGAAACTGCCCACATCGGCGTCGGTCTGCTTGAAACGGGCGTGCTCGCGGCTGGCCAGGGTGAGGTCGCAGACCACGTGCAGACTGTGTCCACCGCCCGCGGCCCAGCCGTTCACCAGCGCGATGACGACCTTCGGCATGAAACGGATCAGTCGTTGCACCTCCAGGATGTGCAACCGGCCCGCGCGGGCCTGGTCCACCGTGTCCGCGGTGTCGCCGCTGGCGTACTGGTAGCCGCTACGTCCGCGGATGCGCTGATCGCCGCCGGAGCAGAAGGCCCAGCCACCGTCTTTGGGGCTCGGCCCGTTACCGGTGAGCAGCACCGCGCCGACGTCCGGTGTCATCCTCGCGTGGTCGAGAGCCCGAAAGAGTTCGTCGACCGTGTGCGGGCGAAACGCATTGCGCACCTCCGGCCGGTCGAACGCGACGCGGACGGTGCCTTGCTCGATATGCCGGTGGTAGGTGATATCGGTCAGATTCTCGAACCCGGGTACGGGTCGCCACAGCTTCGGATTGAACGTCACGTCTGTGATTATTGCTCGGTATCGGCCCCGCGCCGCCGCGCCGTCGCTGGCGCAGGGGCGCGACGGTCCTGACTTGACGGTGTAAAATCAGGCGTTACCGTGCAAGTATGAGCGAGCGAGTGAAGCCGGTTATCGACCGGAGTGCGGTGGACGAGTCCCGCTACGAGCAGCACGGGGGATTTCCGAAGGTCTCCCGCGCGCGGACCGGGCCCAACTTCGGCCCGTTCGTCGAGGCCATGCGGACGTTGCAAGATCTCGCGGTCTCGGTGGACGCGCCGGACACGGTATACGGTGACGCGCTCGCGAAAGCCCGTGAGTTGATCGATCTGCTCGAGCCCCATCGGGCGCCGGAGTTGCGGGGCCCCGCGGGCCGAGCCGTCGAACTGCCCGGACGGGGCAGCCTTCTGCTGCTGCCGTGGCAGGTTGTCGAAGCGGGGCCGGACGGCATCCGGATGACCGGAGAATTCCGCCGTTTTCATCTCGGCGGCAACGGCGCCGCGCACGGCGGCGTACTGCCGCTGCTGTTCGACGATCTGCTCGGAATGATCGTGCACTACGCGGGACGGCCGATCAGCCGCACGGCCTACCTGCACGTGAACTACCGGAAGATCACACCGTTGGAAACGCCGCTGACCGTTCGCGGGCGGGTGGACCGGATCGAAGGGCGCAAAACTTTCATCATCGCCGAATTGCTCGATGAGCAGGGCAATCTGCTCGCGGACTGCGAAGGGTTGATGGTCCAGTTGCTGCCCTGGCAGCCGTAGCCGGGTGAATGCGGGCGCGGGTGCGTATAGTTTCCCTCGCTCGTTCATTGAAACTGATCCGGAGGAACCTGAAAGTGGTTGCAGCACTGTCTGAATCCCTGCTCGACGACGCCAAGCGCACGGCATTCCTTGCCGATGCCGTCGAGGTTCTTGATGCCGAGGTCTCGGACAAGGGTGGTGCGTCCGGCCTGGCGGTGAAGGGCGGTTACGCGGCGGTCAAGAAGATCAGCCCGTCGATCGTGTCCGACGCGCTGGAGTCGTTGGCGCCCAAGCTGGTCGCGCAGTTGGAGCCGTTCTGGCAGGAATACGGCGCGTCGGGCGCGGGCACCTTCGCCGACCTGCTGGTCGCCAAGTCCGACGAGGTCGCCGAGGCGCTGCTCGCGGTGACCGACGCGCGTGCCGAGTCCTCCACCCGCCCCGCACTGCAGAAGGTCTACTCCTCGATGCGTTCCTCGGCGAAGAAGAACGTCATCGAGGCGCTTCCTCGGGTCGGCGACCTGATCCAGAAGCACGCCAACTGATTCGGTGCGGCGTCGGTCGCACATCGAGAGCGCGAACACGACTCGGCTCTCGATGTGCGCGCGCACGACGCCCCCGACGGTCCCCGGCCCGCACCGGGCTCCGTCACCATCGACCACCACCGTGCGAGTCTTGACGCCGTTCGTGGTCCGGCTCGCGGCCGGGCGACCGAAGCACAAGCGACCATAGTCGCGAGCCTCGGTCGCCAGCCGCGAGCCATCGAAGGGTCGCGAGTATGCGCTGCACGACAGACACCTCCTCCCAAGGGAGACTGCGCGGCCCCTGTCTGGGAGGCTGGAGCCGTGAACCCGTCAACAGCACAAGCGCAGGTCGTCGTGGACGAACTCGCGCGCGGGGGCGTACGGGACGTCGTCCTGTGCCCAGGCTCCCGGAATGCTCCGCTGGCCTTCGCCCTGCAGGCCGCCGACGCGGCCGGCCGGCTGCGGCTGCACATGCGGATCGACGAACGGACGGCCGGCTTCCTCGCCGTCGGGCTCGCCATCGCGAGCCGTCTTCCGGTTCCGGTCGTGATGACCTCGGGAACCGCCGTGGCCAACCTCGGACCTGCCGTGCTCGAGGCGAACTACGCGAGGGTGCCACTGGTGGTGCTCAGCGCCAACCGGCCCTACGAGATGCTCGGCTCCGGCGCGAATCAGACCGTCGAGCAGTTCGGCCTGTTCGGTAGTCAGGTGCGCGCCGCCATCTCGCTCGGCCTCGCCGAGGAGGAGGCGAGTGACGGCAACCACGCGTCTTACGGACACCAGAACAGCCAGTGGCGCTCGACCGTCTGTCGTGTGCTGGCGGCGGCCCGCGGCACTCGTTCCGGCAACGCGGGCCCGGTGCACTTCGACATTCCATTGCGTGAGCCACTGGTGCCCGATCTCGCGCCGAACGAGTCCACCCCAGCCGGCCGCGCGGGTGGGCATGCCTGGACCGAGACCCAGTACGCGACGCTGGACGTGCCACTCGACCTCGATCTCACCCCCGACACCGTGGTGATTTCCGGCCACGGTGCCGGACTGCGCCCGGAACTGGCGAATCTGCCGACCGTCGCCGAGCCCACCGCCCCCATGCACGGCCCAGCGCTGCACCCGCTCGTGTTGCCGCTGCTGAAGCCGCGGCAGGCGATCATCACCGGGCGCCCTACGTTGCACCGGCAGGTCTCGAAGGTGCTCGCCGATCCGGACGTTCGGGTGTACGCGCTCACTACCGGCCCGCGCTGGCCCGACGTGTCGGGCAACGTAGTGGGCACCGGGACGCGCGCGGTCACCAGCGGAACGCCCAGCGCCCGATGGCTTGCGCACTGCCGTGAGCTCGACGCGAAGGCCAATCAGGTGGTGCGCGCCGAACTCGCGCGTCATCCGAAGCCGACCGGACTGCACGTCGCGGCGGTCGTGATGGACGCGTTGCGTGCCGGCGACCAATTGCTGCTCGGCGCATCGAACCCGGTACGCGACGCCGCGCTGGTCTCGCCGCCGCGGCCGGGCGTCAGGGTGCTGTCGAACCGCGGTGTCGCAGGCATCGACGGCACGGTGTCCACCGCGGTCGGCGCCGCGCTCCACCATGAGGGCCGCACCATCGCGCTGATCGGCGACCTCACCTTCCTGCACGACGCGTCCGGTCTGCTGATCGGGCCCGGCGAACCGCGCCCCGCCGACCTGACCATCGTGGTCGCCAACGACGATGGCGGCGGCATCTTCGAGCTGCTCGAGCAGGGCGATCCGCAATACGCGGGCGTGTTCGAGCGGGTCTTCGGCACCCCGCACGGAATGGATCTGGCCGCGCTGTGCGCCGCCTACCGCATCCCGCACCGCCAGGTCGATCCGGAGCAGCTGGCCGGCGAACTCACCGGGCACGGGCACGGCATGCGGGTGCTCGAGGTAGCCACCGAGCGGTCGAGTTTGCGCGAACTACACGCGACGGTGCGGGCGAAGATCGCCTGACGAGACTCGACCGGTCAGTATTCGAGGTCGGCCTCGTCGTCGTCGAGCGGGACCGCAATCAACTGCTCGACCACGTCCGCCGGGTTCGCATCCCATTCTTTGCGCTCGATGAGCGCGAACTCGTCGCTGTCGTCCGGCCCGGATACGTCATCGAGGGTCACCGGCTCGTCCGGGTACGCGAGAACCGACTGCTCCGCGAGATCGGCCTCCGGGACCGCCTCCGTGATGGGGTCTGTCATCGTGCACTCCTCTCCGCGTAGTGCTCCCGATCGGGAACCCGGCGTGGCACGCACCATCGACCCGGGCACACCGAATCCGACAGCTTCGAGGATGCCCGCAGTGCGGCTCCGGGGCAACCATGTCCGCGTGTCGATCAGGGATCAGCTGCACTCGTGGCGGCGCCTCGGCGTCCGACACTAGCTTCAGCGCAGCAACCCGGGAACGACACGGTGGGCACCGGTGGATCCGTCGGTGACCCCTATTCCCCGTCCCGCTCGGCCGTTCCGTTCGCCGGGTGCTCCACCAGCGCCAGCGTGCGTCCCGCCATGAAGCGTGCGGTTCGTACCGGCGTTCCGGTACGCGTCACTTCACTGACTTCGACGACGCCGCGAGCGATCCGCACTTCGACCCGCCGCCCTGCCCGTGTCGCGACCACTTCATACGTGCGCGACCCGCCGCCGATATCGACAACGATCTCCACCCGATCGCCCTTCATCTACCAATTCTCGTCTTTACCAGCTGCTTTCGCTGCTACGAGTCGATAACGGTGGTGCTGGGCGGCTGTCGCAAGGGTCGATCGAGACGGCGCTGTCCCTCCGAGCGGAGCGATCACGTCGCATCGAAACGGTGGCCGGACGCAACGGATCCGCAGTGCTGTGTGTTTGCGCGCGCCCGATGTCGAGCCCGATCAGCGTTCAGGTCACCGGATGACGTCCAGCAGGTCCGGGCAGGTCATAGCGTGTTTGAATCAGACACGCCGGGTTTGAAGGCCGGCTGGGCCGCAGTAAATCTCGACGCGATTGGTCGGCGTGGCTACTCGGACCGATGAATTCTGTCGGGCTACCGCGTCTCACCAGGTGGAGATATCCCTGCCCTCAGGAGCCTCGATGAATCCCGAATTCGATTTCGAACCAGCCGCGACCGCGCTAGAGGCGGTGATCGGCGGCGTCACCGACGATCAGCTCAGCGGTCGGACGCCGTGTGCCGATACCACTGTGCGTGACCTGCTTGTCCACGTCGTCGACCTGACCGAGGCTTTTCGACAGGCTGCCACCAAAGAAGCGGTCGGTGGCTCCGTCGCGCCGAATTCGGCGCCGGCCATTCCGCTGGTGACCGACTGGCGCGACAGGATTCCCGCCCAACTGAAGGATCTCGTCTCCGCGTGGCGCGAACCCGCGGCATGGGACGGTGCTACCGAGGCGGGCGGCGTCTCGATGCCCGCCGCGGAGATGGCCCTGGTCGCACTGGACGAATTGGTCATCCACTGTTGGGACCTCGCCACGGCAACTGGGCAGCAACCTAGCTTTGCTGCTGCCGACCTCGCGGTACTCATCGAATTCTTGCGCGATACCCCGTCCGAAGGCACGCCGGGCCTGTTCGGCCCGGTGGTGCCGATCCCGGCCGATGCGCCTGTGCTGCACCGGATTCTGGGCCGTACCGGGCGCGATCCGGGCTGGATCGCCTAGCCCGCGTCGGATCGGACCGAGGTGCCGTTGACGTGTTTCACGACGACGGACGGTGTCCAGATCACTGCGCACCCACCGAACTCGGGTCACGTAGTTTGCTGGCAACCGTTTCCGTAGTGGTGACGAACACCCCGGCCCGCGCGGCGCACGTGGCGGCAGCGGCGGCGGCACAGATCGTCGTGTCGTCGATGGGGTCGCTGCTGGCGAGCAGGCGGTAGTAGAGCGGTCCGGAGACAGCGGACAGGACGGCTCGGGCATCGGTGCCGGGAGGAGCCTCGCCGCGGCGGATGGCGGCCGCGATGCAGGGAGCCCATTCCGTGAGTCGGACGTCGTAGAACCGGCGAAGCGCGGCGGCGGCGGTCTCGTCGCAGGTAGCGGCCGCGATGACGGCTCGAAACAGCCTCCCTTGGCGAGGGTCGGTCAGGGTCTCGGCGACCAGGCGGGCGTTGGTGGTGAGATCGGCGAGCAGTGTGCCGGTGTCGACGTGCGAAAGGGATTGTTCGGCCATGTCCGCCAGTAGATCGGTGACCAAGCCCGCCGGGGTGCGCCAGCGCCGGTAGACGGTGGTCTTGCCCACCTGGGCCGCGGCGGCGACCTCGCCCAGATCCAATGCGCCGAAGCCGCGTTCGGCAAGCAGATCGCCCGCGACGCGCAGCACTGCCGCGCGGATCCGCGCGGTCCGTCCGCCAGGGCGAACCGAACCGGGTGCGGCCTCGTCGTGATCCATAACGGGACTCCAGTTTCATTTAACGTTAGCGCGGGCGTATCGTCTCGGTGGTTAATGGAACAATAGACCCTTTAGGAGTTCTCATGGAGTACCGGCGGCTCGGCGCATCAGGTCTACTCGTCCCGGCCCTGAGCTTCGGCGCCGCCACCTTCGGCGGTCGCGGTGCATTGTTCGGCGCCTGGGGCGATACCGACGCCGAGCAGGCGCGGAGGTTGGTCGACATCAGTCTGGCGGCCGGCGTCACCATGTTCGACACGGCTGACGTGTATTCCGACGGAGCCTCCGAAGAAGTGCTCGGCGCCGCCATCAAGGGCAGGCGCGATCAGGTGCTGCTGTCCACCAAGGCGTCATTGCCGACCGGTCCCCGCCCTGTGGACGCCGGGTCGGGCCGGGCCAGGCTGATCGCGGCGGTGGAGGCTTCGCTGCGCAGGCTGGGCACCGATTACATCGACCTGTTCCAGCTGCACGCCTTCGACGCGGGAACCCCGGTGCACGAAGTCGTCACAGCCCTGGACGACCTGGTACGCGCGGGCAAGATCCGTTACGTCGGCGCGTCGAACTTCGCGGGCTGGCAGCTGATGAAATCCCTTGCCTTCGCCGACCGAAACGGTCTGACCAGGTATGTCGCGCATCAGGTCTACTACTCGCTGGTCGGGCGCGACTACGAGTGGGAACTCATGCCGCTCGGACGGGACCAGGGAGTCGGCGCGGTCGTCTGGAGTCCGCTCGGGTGGGGCCGGCTCACCGGCAGAATCCGTCGCGGCCACGCCCTTCCGGAAGGCAGCAGGCTGCACCAGACCGCCGAGGCAGGTCCGCCGGTGGACGACGAGAAGCTCTACGACGTCGTCGACGTCTTGGACGAACTCGCCGCCGAGACCGGAAAGACCGTGGCGCAGGTCGCCCTCAACTGGCTGCTGCGTCGCCCCACCGTCTCGACGGTCATCGTCGGCGCCCGCAACGAGGACCAGCTGCGCCAGAATCTCGGCGCCATCGGCTGGGAACTCGAAGCAGACCAGATCGCGCGTCTGGACAAGGCCGGCGCCACCACCCCGCCCTATCCGTACTACCCGTACTATCGCCTCGCCGACTTCGCTCGCCTGAACCCACCCGCGGTGTGAGCGAACCTGGTGTCACGCTCCGGCCACGACACGGTGAAACCGATCGAGATGAGTCGGCGGTCAGTCGGCGAAGTCAGTAGACATCGCGAACATAGCGTTTTTCGGCGATCAGCCGCTTCTTGAAAGCCAGAGCGGAGTCCTCGTCGAGCTTGCCGTGGACGCGAGCGATCTGCAGCAGGGTCTCGTCGACATCCTTGGCCATGCGTTCGGCATCTCCGCAGACGTAGAAGTGGGCGCCGTCGCGCAGCCAGGACCACAGTTCGCCACCGTGCTCGATCATGCGGTGCTGCACGTAGATCCGCTCCCGCTGGTCGCGGGAGAAAGCCAAGTCCAGGCGGGTCAGGAAGCCGGAGCGGAACATGTCCTCCAGTTCGGCGCGGTAGTAGAAGTTCTGTGCCGCATGCTGATCGCCGAAGAACAGCCAGTTCCGCCCGAGGCAGCCCAAGGCCCTGCGTTCCTGGAGGAAGCCGCGGAACGGCGCGATGCCGGTGCCCGGACCTACCATGATCATCGGCGTGCTCGGGTCGGCCGGCGGACGGAAGTGCGGCGCTCGCTGCAGAAAGATCGGCACCGCCGCGTCCGCGCGTCCCGCGCCCACTCGGTCGGCGAGAAACGTGGAGCACACCCCACCGCGCCGGGCGCCCGACCCGATGGCCCTCGGATCACCGTAGCGCACCACACCGACGGTCAGCTGTACCTCATCCGGGCTGACCAGCGGGCTCGACGAGATCGAATAGTGGCGCGGCTGCAGCTTCTTCAGCGTATCGAGCCACTCGACCAGGTCCGCGCGCACCGGGAAGTCCCGCAGCACATCGACCGCCTGGCGGTCCCACAGATAGTTCTCCAGCTCGTTCCGGTTGTCTTTGCGCAGCAGTTTGGCGAGCTGGTTGCTGTGATTGCGCTCGGCGAGAAACCCGAGCAAGTCATGGCTCACCCTGGTGATGTCGTAGTGCGCGTGCAGCGCCTCGGCGAGTGGCAACTCGTGGTGGTCGACCTCGATGATGCGGCGGCCGTCGAGCCCGGTGGCCGACAGCCACTCCGCGACGAGCGACGAGTTGTTCATCGGCCAGACGCCCAGCGAATCGCCCACCTGGTATCCGGCATCGAGCCCGCTGAGGTCGAACCCGAACTGGCGCACCTCTTTCGGCGAGCCCTTCGCGGACAACAGCTGGTTGCGTACCAGCGGAGCGCGTAGCGGCGCAGCGCGGGTGAACGGCGTGGACCGGATACGGGCGCGGTCGAGTATCGGGTCGGCGGCAGGTAGCTGCTCAGCGGTCACTACGCGGCGGCTCGCCGTGCGCCCGCCACCGTTTCCGGTCCGCACGGGGGGCTCGACTGGCGAGTCGCCCCGCTCATCGGACCGACCGTCGCCGAACGCGACGAGCACGTCTTCGAGCCAGTCCGCCGCCGCGTCCGCATAGTCCGGTTCGTTGTCGACGCGCGGTAGCAGCCTCGTCGCGCCGAGTTCGGCCAGCTTCTCGTCGAGTTTGCGACCATAGCCGCAGAAGTCGTCGAAAGCGGAGTCGCCGAGAGCGAACACCGCGTAACGCACACCGGTCAATCGGATCTCGGCTGTGGCCAGGCGATCCCAGAAATCGGTTCCGTTGTCGGGCGGACCTCCGTCGCCGAAGGTGCTACTGATCACCAGCACGTCACCGTTCACCGCGCTCAGTTCGCAGGAGTCCAGGTCGAGCAGCCTGGGGCGAAAGCCGCCTTCGGTGAGGCGCGCCGCTGCTCGCGCGGCGAATTCCTCCGCGGTGCCGGTCTGCGACGCCCACAGCACGGTGATCGCCTGCTCCCGCGCGTCGTTCACCGCGGACGTCGGCACTGCTGCGCGCGAATACATTCCGGCGAGCAGCCCATCGATCCACACTTTGCCGCGCGCGGAAATCGGCGCCGATTCCGGAAGCACCGGCTGGCCGGACACCGTAATCGAGTGCAGCGCGGCGAGATACCCGCTCAGGTAGACGCGCTCGGTCTCGCCCAGCGTGGGTGGTGTGGCGCCGTCGAGTCCGAGCACGGCCGCCAAAGGGTGCGCTGAGGACGCGTATGTAGACGCGGCTGGGGCGTCGGGCACAGTCGTGACCTGCCGCAAAGCCACGGCGCATGCCTTGAACTCGGGCTGGAGTGACGCCGGGTCGACCGCGTCATTGGTGACCGCGTTGATGGTCAGGTACTCGCCCTGCTCGTCGTTCCAATGGAACGGGGCGAAGCAATCGCCCGGACGAACCCGGTCGCTCACCTCGACGGGCAACACAGCCCGACCGCGGCGCGAGGCGATCTCGAGCTGATCACCCGCGCGCAGACCGAGTCGTTCGGCATCGGCGGGATGCACCTCGACGAACGGAGCGCCGGTCAGTCTGCTCAGCTTGTCGATCTTTCCGGTCTTGGTCATCGTGTGCCACTGATGCTGCAGGCGACCGGTGTTGAGCAGGAACGGGTAGTCGTCGTCCGGCATCTCTTCCGGCAGCATGTGCGGACGCGGCCAGAACACCGCGCGGCGGGTCGGCGTGGCGAACGCGAGCCGGGGCCGATGCCCGTTCGCGTCGACAAACAGCTCCTGGCTGACACCGTCGTTGCGGTATCTGATCGGGTTGCGCCTGCGTTCGGGCTCCGCACACGGCCACTGCATCGGCCCCGCGCGCAGCGCTGCATAACTCACGCCGCGCAAGTCGTAGCCGGTCGCGGGATTCGCGAATTGTTGTATCTCGGCGAAGACTTCTGCGCTGGAGGCGAAGTGGAAACCAGGAAACCCCATGGCGGTAGCGATGTCGGCGATTATCCGCCAATCCGGTCGCGCAGCGCCGATCGGCGGGACCGACTGTTGCAGCAGGGTCAGATTGCGTTCCGAATTCACCATTACCGCATCGGATTCCGCCCACAATGTGGCGGGCAGCAGCAGGTCGGCGTAGGCGTTGGTCGCGGTATCGGTATAGGCGTCCTGGACGATCACCAGTTCGGCTTCCTCCAAGCCCGCGATCACCTGTCGCCGATTCGGCACGGTGGCAACGGGATTGGTGCAGATGATCCAGGCCGCTCGGATCTCTCCCGTCGTCATCGCGCGGAACATGTCGATCGTTCCCGGCCCGGCCTCGGTGCGCAGTGTCCCCGGTTCGAGGCCCCACGCGGTCTCGACGAACTCACGATCGGCGGGGGACAGGAGGCTGCGTTGGCCGGGCAGCCCCGGCCCCATGTAACCCATTTCGCGTCCGCCCATGGCATTCGGCTGCCCGGTGAGTGAGAACGGGCCGCTGCCGGGACGACAGATGGCGCCGGTGGCCAGGTGCAGGTTGCACAGCGCGTTGGTGTTCCAGGTGCCGTGCGTGGACTGATTGAGTCCCATCGTCCACAGCGACATCCACTCGCCGGCCGCGCCGATCCACCGTGCGGCGGTGCGGATGTCGGATTCGGCGAGTCCGGTGATCTCGGCGACCCGCTGTGGCGGATAGTCGGCCAGGAACTGCGGCATCGCTTCCCAGCCTTCGGTGTGCTCGGCGATGAACTCCGCATCGATGTCGCCATTCGTGACCAGCAGGTGCAGCAGTCCGTTGAGCAAGGCGAGATCCGTGCCCGGCGCGATCTGCAGGAAGAGGTCGGCTCGGACGGCGGTATCGGTGCGGCGCGGGTCGACCACGATCAGTTTCGCCCCCGCCGCGAGCCGTTCGGCCATCCGCAGGAACAGGATGGGATGGCAGTCGGCCATGTTCGCGCCGATCACGAAGAACAGGTCCGCGTGCTCGAAGTCGTCATAAGAGCCAGGCGGCCCGTCCGCGCCGAGCGACTGCTTGTACCCGGTCCCCGCGCTGGCCATGCACAACCTGGAGTTCGCCTCGATGTGCACCGTCCGCAGGTACCCCTTGGCCAGCTTGGTCGCGAGGTACTGCGCCTCCAGCGACATCTGTCCGGAGACATACAGCGCGATCGCGTCCGGACCGTGCTCGTCCAGGATCGCCCGGAGCCGGGTCGCCGCCTCGTGTACCGCGTGGTCGACCGGAAACGGCGCCGGGACCTGACCACGCTCGGAACGCCGGTAGGCGGTCTGCATGCGTCCGGTGCTGCGCATCAACTCGGCGTGCGTCGCTCCCTTGGTGCACAGTTTGCCGGCGTTGGCCGGGTGTAGTTTGTCGCCGGATACCTTGGCGATCACCGGGGTACCGGCGTTGCCGGGGGCGGTCTGCACCGTGATTCCGCAGCCGACGCCGCAGTACGAGCACGCCGTACGGGCGGTGCCGCCGCTACGGCTGGTCAGTGCGTCGGACATGCCTCCGATCATGCTGACCGCCGATTGCGCGGAATTTACCGCGCGTTAGCGGCAGGTGACATTCCGCCGCACAGCCGCACCGTTCGTCCGTGAGGTGTGACGGGGGTCGCCGGCTCAGCCGAGTTTGTACGCTCGATGCAGGGCCACGATGCCGCCGGTGAGGTTACGCCACTGCACCGACGCCCACCCGGTGGCCGCGATCCGCATCGCGAGTTGGCGCTGATTCGGCCAGGCACGGATGGATTCGGCCAGGTAGACGTAGGCGTCCGGATTGCTGCTCACGGTGCGCGCTACCACAGGCAGTGCCTTCATCAGGTACTCCATGTAGACCGTGCGTAACACCGGGAAGGTCGGGGTGGAGAACTCGGACACCACCAGCCTGCCGCCGGGCTTGGTGACCCGCAGCATCTCGCGGAGCGCGAGATCGGCGTCGACGATATTGCGCAGCCCGTAGGAGATGGTCACCGCGTCGAACGAGTCGTCCGCGAACGGCAGCGCCGTCGCGTCGGCCGCTACCATCGGCACCCTGCGGAACTGCCCGGCGGCCAACATGCCCTGCGAGAAGTCGGCGGCCAGGCACCACGCGCCGGATTTCTGCAGCTCCAGCGTGGACACACCGGTGCCGGCCGCCAGGTCGAGCAGACGCTCACCCGGCCGTGGCGCGAGCGCCTTGCGGGTCGCCCGACGCCAGTAGCGATCCTGACCACCGGAGATAATGGTGTTGGTCAGATCGTATCGCCGTGCGACACCGTCGAACATCGACGCGACCTCGTGCGGCCGCTTGTCCAGTGAGGCCCGATGCGATTGCGTTTTCGCCACGCCACTGACCCTAACTTGCTCCCCGAGACGTACCCAGCGTGGCATGAAGATCGTGACCGCGCGATCGCGGAACGAGCGGTGTTCAGGCTGTATGCGGCAACCGAATCCGTGCCCCGGTCACCTCGGCGTAGTGCCCCATCAGCTCGGTACAGATGGCCGGCCAGGTCCGCGACAACACCGACTTCCGCGCAGCCCCCGCGAATTTGGTGCGCAGGGCCGGATCATGCAATGCCGCGACGGCGCTGGGCAGCAGCTCACAGAAGCGGTCGATGGGGAGGAGGTAGCCGTTGCGGCAGTGCGCGATCAGGTCGCGCGGCCCGCCCGCGTCGGGGCCGATCACCGGAACGCCCGAGGCCAGCGCCTCCTGCACGCCCTGGCAGAACGTCTCGTGCTCACCCGCGTGCACCATCACGTCCAAGCTCGCGTACGCCCTGGCCAAGTCGTCGCCGCCGAGCTCGCCGGTGAATACGGCGTCGGGCATCAGACGGGTCAGTCGGCGGCGCTCCGGCCCTTCTCCGACGATCACCAGCTGGATGTCGGAATCGGCGGCGAGCACCGCCAGTCGCTCGACGTGCTTCTCCGGCGCGAGTCGCCCCACAAAGCCGACCAGCAACTTCGCCTGCCCGCGCCGCCAGGCGTCGCGCCGCGCCGCGGACCTGGCCGACGGTGTGAAGCGCGCGATGTCCACGCCGCGGCCCCATCGGTGGACGCGGGGGATGCCGTGCCCGGCCAGGTCCTCGACGGCGGCCCGGGAGGGTGCGAGGGTGCGGGTGGCGCCCTCGTGGATGCGTCGGGTCCATCCCCACGCCGCCCGGCTCGCCAGCCCCAGCCCGTAACTTTTGGCGAACCCGGCGACATTGGTCTGGTAGACCGCCACCGTCGGCAGATCCAAGCGCAGCGCAGCGCCGAGACCGCCGGCGCCGAGCAGGAACGGCGATGCCAGGTGCACCACGTCGGCGTCGAAGTCGGCGATGGCCGAGACGATGCCCGGCTCCGGCAGTCCGACCGGCAACGAGCTGATCTTCGGCACGTTCACCGCGGGCACCCGGTACACCGGGAAGCGTCCATGTCCGCGCGGGGCGGGGCGGAGTCCGCGCGGCGTGTCCGGCGCGATGACCATCGCGTCGTGCCCGTGCCGGTCCAGGTGCTCGAGCACCCGCAGCACCGAGTTGGCAACGCCGTTCATATTCGGCAGAAACGACTCCGCAACGATCGCTACACGCACCTTCCCAGGCTGACCTGCACAAGGCGCTGGGCCGTCACACCGGCGTGAAGAACGCGGAAAGTTCCGGCGAACTGTCGGGGACGTCAGACCGCCGGCACGAGTCTGCGTTTGTACGCGCGGGTGAGCAGCACCAGCGCCGGAAGCGTGAGCACCCAGACCACGACGATGACCGACAGAGCCGGTGGGATCGCGACGCGCACGTCGCGGCCTTCCACCCGCACCAGGTCGGGATCACTGCGGTTGTACTCCACGCGGATGCGCTCACCCGCGGTGAGGTTGGTCGGATACAGGACGCCGACCTTGGGATTATGTGTCTCGCCGTCGGGTGTGACGTACATGACCGCCGAGCGCAGCCGGCCCGCCGACAGCACCTCGGCGGTGGTGCTGCCTTTGTCGGAGCTGATCAGATAGTCGTTGCGCCACGCGGCCAGCACCAGCAGTCCGACCAGCACGCTGACCACCGTCGCTGCGGTCAGCACCCCGATCCTGGCCCGCCGCAGACGGATCGACCGCCGCGTGGACTCGCTGGTTTCCGACACCGCCACAGGCTACCGGCTGGACTACGGTGGCGGCCATGTCCCGAAAATTCCGCTTCACCGTGCCTTATACCGTCCCGGTCGAAGAGCTCCACCGGGCAATCACCACCGACGACGCTTGGCAGACGCGCTTCGCCGTGGCCGAGACGGCGACCCTCGATCTGTCGCATCCCGACGGCGCCGACTCCATTCGCATCCACATGACCGAAAAGGCCCCGGACGACAAGATTCCGGGCCTCGTGCGCAAGGTGCTCACGAGCGAGCTGACCTTCTCCCGCGTCGACAACTGGCAGCCGCTCGACGGCGCCGTGGCCAAGGGCACCTTCGAGATCACCACCGGCGGAATCAACACCGAGATGTCCGGGACCTACGAGATGCGTCCCACCGCAGAAGGTTCCGAGATCGAGGTGATCGGCAGCGTGCGGGTCAAAGTTGCTCTGGTCGGTAAAGCCATAGAGCCACTCGCCGAGAAACTGCACCGGAGGGTGCTGGCGGGCGAGTGCCACTCCATCGAGGAGTGGTTGGCCGCCCGGCCCGACGCCTGAGCGGCCCGAGACGCACCAGTCGCCCGCAACGGCCCGTCGGCGAAGCCGTACCGGATGCCTGCCACGCAGATCAGGCGAAGTCCCCCGGGGAGAACTCCTTCGGCTCCACCAGCACCAGCCAGTTCCCGGAGTTGTCCCGAATGATCGCCTCGATCCCGTAGGGCCGATCGGCGGGCGGCTGGATGAACTCCACTCCTTTGGCGGTGAGTTCCTCGAAGGTCTTCTGGCAGTTCTCGGTCCGCAGGCCGAGTGAGCCGTGCGTGCCGCTGGCCAGCGCGCGCCGAACCGCATCGGCGTAGTTCTCGTCCAGCGGCGGGCCGGGGAGCATCAGCGTGATCTCCAGCTCCGGGTGCGCGGGATGCGCGACGGCGACCCAGCGGAAGCCGTTGTCGCCCATCATGACATCGGCGGTCTCGACGAATCCGAGCTTGTCGATATACCACTGTTTGGCTGCGTTCTGATCCGTGACATACACCGTGACCAGGGAGACATTCGTAATTGTCGTCATGCGACCAGGCTAGGGCGGGCGCCGAAGCGCGGGCTTCTCCGAAATTGCGGTGTTGTGCCTCAGGCGGGGCGGTGCTGGCTCAGGTGGGGCGCTTGCGATCCGACAAGCCGTGCATGAACACGAAGCAGCCGGGAATCCGAGGGGCGCCGTCGGCGAACTTCGCCTGGTACTGCGAGGGAGTAACCCCGACCAGCTGCCGAAACTTGCTGCTGAATGAGCCGAGGCTGCTGTACCCGACCACCATGCACACTTCGGTGACGGTCAGGTTGGTCGCCCGCAGCAGATCCTGTGCGCGCTCGATGCGTCGCTCGGCCAGATACGCGGCGGGGGTCGATCCGTAGACCGCGGCGAAGGCGCGCAGGAAGTGGTATTTGGACACGCCGGCGGCCGCGGCCAGCTCGGTCAGGTTCAGTGGTTGCGCGTAATGGCGGTCGGCGAGGTCCTTGGCGCGGCGCAGGTGTGGAAGCAGCGACAGCGCCGGTCGGCCCGGCATCGATTGTCCGTCCGTCACACCCACCGCAACTCCTAGGCGAATGGCTGCAGTTCGTCGAAGCGCATGGACCCGCGTCCCGCGGTGCGCCAGGCCCGCGCGGTCAGGTCCACGTCCTCGTCGGTCACCAGGTTGCCCATCACGCGCACCGCCGTACGTTGCAGATACTTCGAGCGCATCACGGGGGGACCGGCCAGCGGAACAACCCGGGGGTGGGTGGCCAGGCCCGCGATTCTGCGGGCGACGGAGAAGCTGCGCCCGTAACGCGCCCGCAGCAACTGCGGCCAGATACTCGTGAAATCCGGCTCGTCCAGCAGTTCGGCCAGCATATGGCCACCTTCGAGGCCGTAATCGATGCCTTCACCGTTGAGCGGGTTCACGCAGCCCGCGGCGTCGCCGACCAGCACCCAGTTACGTCCGGCGACATGCGACACCGCGCCGCCCATGGGCAGCAGCGCCGACGCCACCGCACGCAGCGAGCCTTCGAAGTGCCACTCCGCTCGGCGCAGCGAGGTGTAGTGCTCGAGCAGCGGTTTCAGCGCGATGTGCGACGGTCGCTGCTCGGTCGCCAGCGACCCGACACCGATATTGACCTCGCCGTTGCCGAGTGGAAAGACCCAGCCGTATCCGGGGACCAGTCGACCGGCGGCGTCGCGCAATTCCAGATGCGAGCTGATCCACGGGTCGTCGCTGCGGCCGGACTTGATGTAGGCCCTGGCCGCGGTGCCGTAGGCGTACTGCCGGTGCCACGTCCGGCCGAGTAGCCGCCCGACCGGTGAGCGCACGCCATCGGCGACCACCAACATCCGACACGCGATCGTTCGCGCGCCGTCGGCCGTGCGTACCGTCACCCCGGTGACCCGGTCGTCCGCGCGGGTGACATCGACCACCTTTGTGCCGTCGAGCATCCGTGCGCCGGACTTCACCGCGGTCTCGCGTAGCTTGTCATCGAGTTCGGTTCGCGGAATGGCACTTCCGTACGTCGGAAAGGAACCGCCCGGCCAACGCAGCAGGGCCTCGCGGCCGAAACCGGTCATCCGCAGGCCGTGGTTGACGGTGTGTGCGCGCACCCAGTCGCCGAGGTCGAGATGCTCCAGTTCGGCGGTCGCGCGCGGGGTCAGGCCATCACCACAGGTCTTGTCCCTCGGGAAGACAGCCGAGTCGATGAGCAGTACGTCCCGACCCGCTCGAGCGGCCCAGGCTGCCGAGGCCGAACCGGCCGGGCCCGCACCGACGACCAGCACTTCGGCCCGGGTGGGCAACGCGCCCCGGTTGCCGCCTGCGGGAGTGACTTCCGGTGAACCCATGGGCTCAATACTCGCAGGGCAGTCTCGGCGGTGTCGACGGCGGTCGCACCTGGGCGATCGACGATCACGAACAACGCTGCGCGGAATCGTGGGATCGCCCGCAGAGTGACGGTGTTCATGGGCCATCGGACGGGGACACGCTAGGTTCTCTACCGTGGGGTCGGACGCATCGCTGGGAGAAGAAATGAGCACATCGGCCATGAGCGAGCGAAGCGAGCGAATCATGAACACAGCGCGCGGCAGGTACGACGGAGGCGAGCATCAGCGCGCCGGCGTCGGGAGCGACGTGAGCACGGTGGTGGCCGGGGTCGATCTAGGTGACATCGAGCTTGCCGCGACAGTGCGCGACGGCATGGGCAAAGTCGAGAAGCTCCTGGTCGACGAGCTGTCCGATGGCGAGGAGTTCCTGCAGGAAGCCGCCCTACATCTGGCCAAAGCGGGCGGCAAGCGGTTCCGGCCGCTATTCACGATCCTGACCGGACAACTCGGGCCGCGCCCCACCGATCCCGCATTGATCACGGCGGGCACCGTGGTCGAATTGGTACACCTGGCCACGCTCTACCACGACGACGTGATGGACGAGGCGTCGATGCGCCGCGGCGCATCGAGCGTGAACGCGCGCTGGGGCAATAACATTGCCATTCTGGCGGGGGATTACCTGTTCGCACACGCCTCCCGACTCACATCGACGCTCGGCCCGGACGCGGTGCGCATCATCGCCGAGACCTTCGCCGAACTGGTCACCGGTCAGATGCGTGAGACCATGGGCGCCCGCGAATCCCAGGACCCGGTCGAGCACTACCTGCGCGTGGTCTGGGAGAAGACGGGTTCGCTGATCGCCGCCGCCGGACGGTTCGGCGGCACCTTCTCCGGGGCCGACATCGAGCACATCGAGCGGCTGGCCCGCCTCGGTGACGCGGTCGGCACCGCCTTCCAGATCTCCGATGACATCATCGACATCTCCTCGGCCTCCGAGCAGTCCGGCAAGACCCCCGGCACCGACCTGCGCGAGGGCGTGCACACCCTGCCGGTGTTGTACGCGCTGCGCGACGAGGGCGGCGAGGGCGACCGCCTGCGCAAATTACTCGCCCACCCGCTGCAGACCGACGACGAGGTCGCGGAGGCGCTCGAGTTGCTCGCCCGCTCCCGCGGCATGGCGCTTGCCAAAGCCAAGCTGCAGGACTATGCCGATATCGCGTACGCCGCGCTGTCCGCGCTGCCCGCGGGACCGGCCAACACCGCGCTCGAGAAGCTGGTCCGCTACACCATCGAACGCGTCGGATAACGGCACAACTCACAGCGAACCCGCCCTGTGGTCAGGAACCTTGTTCGGTCTCCTGTCGTTGACCTGGTGTAGAGCAATTGACGAGACGCTGGCGCACAGAGAGTCGAGCCCAGGCTCGGCGCGACAACTGATTTCGTGAGCACATGGGTAACTCGTCGGGTACACGCGGAAGTCGACCAGGAATTCGACGTAGGACCTGTGACCAAGTTTCGCGGCGCCGACCTGTATGGCTGAAGACGCGGAGAGGCGGATAAGCATGCACGGGCACGCGTTGGGGAATGGACTGAAGACCTTCGGGCTGATGGTGGGGCTCTCGGCGTTGATCGTGTTCGCCGGTGCGATGTTCCGCAGCCCGACGATCCTGATCATCGCGATCCTGCTGGCTGTGGGTATGAACGCGTACGCGTACTTCAACAGCGACAAGATCGCGTTGAAGGCTATGCACGCACAGCCGGTCAGCGAGCTGGAGGCGCCGGTGATCTACCGAATCGTGCGCGAACTGGCTACCGCGGCGCGCCAGCCGATGCCGCGGCTCTACATCAGCCCGACCAACGCGCCCAACGCGTTCGCTACCGGCCGCAGCCCGCGTCACGCCGCGGTGTGCGTTACCAGCGGCATTCTGCAGATCCTCGACGAGCGAGAATTGCGCGCCGTGCTGGGCCACGAGCTCTCGCACGTCTACAACCGCGACATCCTGATCTCCTCGATCGCGGGTGCGCTCGCGGCCGTCATCTCCGGTCTGGCCAATCTGGCCTTCTTCGCGTCCATGTTCGGCGGTAACCGCAATGGCGAGGGTCCGAACATCCTGGGTGTGCTCCTGGTGTCGCTGCTCGGCCCGATTGCCGCGACCCTGATCAGGCTCGCCGTCTCCCGCTCGCGCGAGTATCAGGCCGACCGATCCGGCGCCGAACTCACCGGTGACCCGCTGGCTCTCGCCGCCGCCCTGCGCAAATTGGAGCGCGGCGTGCAGGCCGCTCCCTTGCCGCCGGAGCCACAGCTGACCGCGCAGTCGCACCTGATGATCGCCAACCCGTTTCGTGCGGGCGAGCGGGCGGCGCGGTGGTTCTCCACGCACCCGCCGATGGCCGAGCGCATCACCCGCCTGGAGGAAATGGCGGGTGGTCCGCACCGCTAGGTGAAATCCGCGGGTTCGGCGGTCAGCGGTAGTTGACGAACTGGAGCGCGATGCCGAAATCCTCGCCCTTCAGCAGTGCGATGATGGCCTGCAAATCGTCGCGCTTCTTACTGCTCACCCGCAGTTCGTCGCCTTGGATCTGTGCCTTGACGCCCTTGGGGCCTTCGTCGCGGATCTTCTTGGAGATCTTCTTCGCATGCTCGGCATCGATCCCCTGGACCAGCGAACCGGTGATCTTGTACACCTTGCCGGACGCGGCGGGGTCGCCCGCGTCGAACGCCTTCAGTGAGATGTCGCGGCGAATCAGCTTCTCTTTGAACACCTCCAGCGCGGCCTTTACGCGTTCCTCCGCCTCGGCGGTGAGCACGATCTTGTCCTCACCGGACCATTCGATCGTGGCGCCGGTGCCACGGAAGTCATAGCGGGTGTTCAGCTCCTTCTCCGCCTGATGCAGGGCGTTGTCGACCTCCTGTCGGTCGACCTTGCTCACAACATCGAAAGACGAATCAGCCACGCTGCGCTCCTGTCCTGACGGTCCGAACGGGTCACCACAACCGGATGCTTCCGGCCATCGTCAAGTTCTACCCGGAGAGCCGACGTTAGTCGCCCGGCATGGCCGATAGCCAGCCGGTTTGCATTAAGGGTGCCAGTTCGATGTATTCTGCTCAGCGCGCAGAACAAAGCGCAAAAGGCAGGTTGCCCGAGCGGCCAATGGGAGCAGACTGTAAATCTGTCGGCGAGAGCCTACGTAGGTTCGAATCCTACACCTGCCACTTCGTTCACTGGGTGAGCCCTGTACGCAGAAAGCGCGTACAGGGCTCACTTCGTCATTTCTTGTGGGGGTGCGACCCCCACGCCCCGCCCGGCGGGGCTTCGCCCCCCGGACCCCCTCCGCTGATTGCGTTGACGGCGGAAGTCAACACATGAATCGATCGGCGGGGAGTGCGAGCGGTGGCCATGGAGGTTCGTCACGCTTGTGCTCGCACTCGGGGTGGTCATCGGATGTTTGTCTGTGATCGGCACTGGTCGAGCGGTGGGATACCGGTTGCGCGCGGGATCGCCCGCTTTGCATGATCGCCCTCTTTGTGGGACCGACGCGCCTCGTGACGCAAAGTCTCACAACGCCCGCACGCCACAAACTCTCACATCGCGCGCACACCGCGAGTCTCACAACGCACACGAACACCACAACCTCGCCGAATGCACCTGCGCAACCCACCCGGCGCGAGTCTCACGGCGCGAACCCGCCGCGCCCGCGCGGCCGACCAGCACAACGCATTTGCCCTTCTGACCACGCGGTTTGGTGGTGAGACCGGTGAGTGTGTAATCTCGTCCAAGACTTCACCGCGCTGAGGTCGAGTGTTCGGGGCTCGGTGCGGATGTAGTCATGCCCCCTTAGCTCAGTCGGCAGAGCGTTTCCATGGTAAGGAAAAGGTCAACGGTTCGATTCCGTTAGGGGGCTCGCCGGATTGCCGGTGGTGACCGACTCGGCATCGCTCCCGTAGGTGCGGGGTTGGGCCGGGTTGGTCGTGGGACCACGGCAATGCGACGCCGTGGCGGTGTAGCTCAGTCGGTAGAGCAAACGACTCATAATCGTTGTGTCGCCGGTTCAAGTCCGGCCATCGCTACCACAACCGATTAAGCCCATCAGGTACCGGAAAGAAGGCATATCGTGGCCGCGAAGTCCACCGATGTCCGGCCAAAGATCACCTTGGCCTGCGAGCAGTGCAAGCACCGCAACTACATCACCAAGAAGAACCGGCGTAACGACCCGGATCGGCTGGAGCTGAAGAAGTTCTGCCCGAACTGTGGCACGCACCGGGCGCACCGCGAATCCCGCTAGTCCTCTACGCGTGAACTACCGCGTGGTGGAGTGCCGGGAGTCGCATCCCGGTTATCTCGGGCCGTGATATCGCGAGGGCCGGACATTAGTCCGGCCCTGACGCATTTTCACGGTGTGGGTGCGGTGGTGAGCGCTCCGCAGACTCCGGGCGACGGGGTCAGATAGGTACAGTCCTCCCGTGACAATCAACACCGGTACAGACGAAGCGGTCCAGACGGGCGAGGCGTTCGATCCAGCGGCCCACGCCGCGGCGATGGTCGGTCACCACTACCGCGTCGACGACTACTACGAGGTCGGCCGCGAGAAGGTGCGCGAATATGCCCGCGCCGTGCAGGACTACCACCCGGTGCACTGGGACGAGGACGTCGCGCAGGAGTACGGCTACGACAACCTGCTGGCACCGGTCACCTTCATCTCCCTGGTCGGGATTCTGGCCCAGCGCAAGCTGTTCGAACAGGTGGTCACCGGCTACGACCTCAGTCAAATTCTGCAGACCGACCAGATCCTCGAGCTGCACCGGCCGATCAAGGTCGGCGACCAGCTGACCTGTGATGTCTACCTGCACTCGTTCCGGCAGGCCTTCGGCGGCGACATCATCGTCACCAAGAACATCGTCACCGCGCAGAACGACGAACTGGTGCTCACCACCTACACCACGCTCGTCGGTCGCAGCGGCGGCGATATCGACCCCAACCTCAACGCGGCTGTCCGCAACGTACTCATGCACGGCATCGGTGAAGAGGCGCCGCAACACCACCCGCGCAGTACGCCGCCCGCCGCCGAGCCGCCCGTGCCGGTCACCACCGCCCCCGCGGTTGTGCCCACCAAGCGTGCGCTCCGCCTCGAGGACGTCTCGGTCGGCGACGAATTGCCTCCCCGGACGGTTCGTCTGACCCGCGGCGATCTGGTGAACTACGCGGGCGTCTCCGGCGACGCGAATCCGATCCACTGGAGCGATGAGGTCGTCAAGTTGGTCGACCTGGACGACGTCGTCGCACACGGCATGCTCACCATGGGGCTCGGCGGCGGTTTCGTCACCGCGTGGCTCGGCGATCCCGGTGCGGTGAAGGAATACAACGTCCGCTTCACCAGCCCGGTCTATGTGGGTGTCGACGAGGCTGCCGAGGTCGAGTACACCGGTAGGGTGAAGTCGGTTGATCCGGAGACCAAGACGGCGGTCGTCGCCATCGTGGCGAAGTCGGCCGGAAAGCGGATCTTCGGGCGCGCGACGGCGACGGTGCAACTGGCCTGACCTGGTCGGGCGACCCTGATTGGCTAATGCCGCGGCCGGTAACGTACACTCAGATTTCTGGGGTCACCAGCCGCTGCGCGCTGCTCTGTAGGGCTGGTTCCAGGCGGTCCGCGAGGATCGCCAACGGGGCCGGCAACTGCCGGAGTAGCGCGCGTGTTGTGTGACACCCGGACACAACTGAATATCGAACAGTGGTAGGACAGCAACACGGTCCGACCGAAGGGGCGTAGCTCAATTGGCAGAGCAGCGGTCTCCAAAACCGCAGGTTGCAGGTTCAAGTCCTGTCGCCCCTGCCCTGGATGCCAGCGACGAGAGAGGATCGACGTGAGCGAGCGTAGCGAGCGAGCTATTGGCACAGCGCGCATCACGCACGCCGACGACGAGCGCAGCGAGGAGAAGGCGTGAGCGACGAGCGGGACATTCGCCACGGCGCGCATGGCGCCGATGACGGCGATGGCACCGCCGCAGCGAACCGGCCGAGCGGCAAGCGGTCCGCCCGGCGGACCCGCTCTGCGTCGTCCTCACACACCGACACGGGTGTGCTCGCCACACTCGATCGTCCGTCCGGGAAAGCAACCAAGACAACCGATCGGGCCGAACGCAAGAAGTCGGGTAATCCGTTCAAGCGTTTGATCAGGTTCTTGCGTGAGGTCATCGCGGAACTGCGCAAGGTGATCTGGCCCAACCGGAAGCAGATGGTCACCTATACGAGCGTTGTTCTGGTGTTCGTGATTTTCATGGTCGCGTTCATCAGCGGGTTGGATCTGGCGTTCATCAAGGGTGTCAACTGGCTGTTCGGCTAGCTGAACGACGCCGATAGCCGATCCCGGGGCGGACACAGGCGGAAGGACTTTCGCCGCGCGCCCGGCCCGGCACGCAGAGGATGTACGTGACGACACAGGAAGCGAGTGCCCCAGTGAGCACCCCGGAGAACGACACACACGACGAGTTCCCGGTCGACGACGCGGTGGCCGAGTCCAGCGACGCCGTCGAGGAGTCTGTGGCCGACGAACCCGTGGTCGAGGAATCGGAGCCCGCTGAGCCCGTCGCCGCTCCGGTCGATGCGGAGCCGGCCGATCCCGTTGCCGAGATGAAGTCCGCGCTGCGACGCGCCCCCGGCGACTGGTACGTCATCCATTCCTACGCGGGCTACGAGAACAAGGTGAAGGCCAACCTCGAGACCCGGGTGCAGAACCTGGACCTCGAGGACTACATCTTCCAGGTCGAGGTGCCGACCGAAGAGGTCACCGAGATCAAGAACGGTCAGCGCAAGCACGTCAACCGCAAAGTGCTGCCCGGCTACATCCTGGTGCGGATGGAGCTCAACGACGAGTCATGGGGCGCGGTGCGCAACACCCCCGGCGTCACCGGATTCGTCGGCGCTACCTCGCGCCCCTCGCCGCTATCCATCGACGACGTGGTGAAGTTCCTGGTACCGGCCGCCCAGCAGCAGAAGAAGCCCGCGGTCGCCGCCGCTACCGGCGCCGAGACCGCTGGCGACATCGCGCCGAAGCCGACCATCGAGGTGGACTTCGAGGTCGGCGAGTCGGTGACCGTGATGGACGGTCCGTTCGCCACGCTGCCGGCCAGCATTTCCGAGGTCAACGCCGAGCAGCAGAAGCTCAAGGTGCTCGTATCGATCTTCGGTCGCGAGACCCCGGTCGAGCTGGCATTCACCCAGGTCGCGAAGATCTAGATCCGTTCTTTCACCGGCCGGGCGAGTCCGCCCGGTCGAAGATCGCCACACCACGACTTGCAAAGAGCAAGGACAACAAACACCTAGGAAAGAAAGATGCCCCCCAAGAAGAAGAAGCTCGCCGGGATCATCAAGCTCCAGATCCAGGCCGGCCAGGCGAACCCGGCCCCTCCGGTCGGTCCCGCGCTCGGTCAGCACGGCGTCAACATCATGGAGTTCTGCAAGGCGTACAACGCGGCGACCGAGTCGCAGCGTGGCACCGTCATCCCGGTCGAGATCTCGGTGTACGAGGACCGGTCCTTCGACTTCAAGTTGAAGACTCCGCCCGCCGCCAAGCTGCTGCTCAAGGCCGCCGGCGTGCAGAAGGGGTCGGCCGAGCCGCACCGCAACAAGGTCGCCAAGGTGACCATGGATCAGGTGCGCGAGATCGCCAAGACCAAGCAGGAAGATCTGAACGCCAACGACATCGAGCAGGCGGCCAAGATCATCGCGGGTACCGCGCGCTCGATGGGTATCACCGTCGAGGGCTGAGTTCCGCCACGGAACACGGCACGGGCCCCACAGCTCCGGTGGGAGGGTCGGCCAGACCCGATAACCACTTCTGAACCGATTGAACAGGACAGAGAATCATGGCAAAACGAAGCAAGGCGTATCTCGCCGCGGCCGAAAAGGTCGATCGCACGACGCTCTACTCCCCGCTGGCCGCCACGCGCCTGGCGAAGGAGACCGCCACCACCAAGACCGACGCGACCGTCGAGGTCGCCGTGCGTCTCGGTGTGGACCCGCGCAAGGCGGACCAGATGGTCCGCGGCACCGTGAACCTGCCGCACGGCACCGGTAAGACCGCCCGTGTGATCGTGTTCGCGGCCGGCGAGAAGGCCGCCGAGGCCGAGGCCGCCGGTGCGGACGCGGTCGGCGCCGAGGACCTGATCGAGCGGATCCAGGGTGGCTGGCTGGACTTCGACGCCGCGATCGCCACCCCGGACCAGATGGCCAAGGTCGGACGCATCGCGCGTGTCCTCGGCCCGCGTGGTCTGATGCCGAACCCGAAGACTGGCACGGTCACCAACGATGTGACCAAAGCCGTCAACGAGATCAAGGGCGGCAAGATCAACTTCCGGGTCGACAAGCAAGCCAACCTGCACTTCGTCATCGGCAAGGCGTCCTTCGACGACGCCAAACTGGTGGAGAACTATGGTGCCGCGCTGGATGAGATCCTGCGTGTCAAGCCGTCGACCGCCAAGGGCCGCTACGTCAAGAAGGTGACGGTCTCGACGAACACCGGACCGGGCATCCCGGTGGACCCGAACCGCACCCGCAACCTCCTCGACGAGGACGCGTAAGCAGCACTCGAGCATCACCGCAACGGCGGGAACGCGCATCGCGTTCCCGCCGTTGCGTGTTCGCGGACTAATCCCGCCGGCAGGTGGCAGACCTGCCTGCGGGTGGATTGCCCACCGACGCCCGGGTGCACCCGCGACGACTCCGCCAAGACCCGCGAGCTGCGCACCGGGCCCGGCCTGACCGGGGCCATCGCCCGCAAAAGCGTTTCCGCGCCGATCCAGCCCGGCATGCGATGGGTCGTCGTGCGCACGAACTCGTGGATGAACGAATTCGGCAAGTTCCGCCGCTGCACCGACCGCGACGGCGGCATCATCGACCTTTACGTTTACCTCGCCGCCGCCGCCATCATCACCGTGCGTCAACTCATCCAGCGTGCCTGCACCATCTACCGCTGGCCCACACGCCCGACCACACGCCGCCTCACATGATCCAAATGCCGGATCCTCTTACTTGGTCTGCCCTGTAGTAGCTTCGAAACCGAAAATCATGTCTGAGGGCGGAGTCGGTGCGCGGTTGACGGACACGGTTCGAATTCTCGACCACATCATCGAACGGCTGGCCACCGCGACCAAGCAGATTGGGTGGGGCCTACACCATGCCCTCACGTCGAACAAGCGCAAAATCTCCGGTGCGGCAACGGAGTTCAAGGGAGTCGACGCGGCCGGTGAACGATTGTTCGATCACAGGGAATCTGGCGGGGATTCGGCGGGCAAGCCCCGGCCCGCCGTCCCCGCAGAGCACCGCGAGCCCGACAGTTTCGGCCATCGCGAGCCGGATGACTCGATGCACCACGAACCCGGCCATGCCCGTGTCGACACCGGTGGCAGTTTGGATAAGCTCTTTGCCGACGCCCGCCGCGGCCGGCGACCACAGGAATCGGACCTGTCGTTCGCCCGAATCGCCGACGAGGTCTACCGTCCGCCGGCCCGCGACGGCGATCATGTCGTGATCGACGGTTTCCGGCGTGTCACCCCGAATGAGCTGCCCGCCGGGATAGGTGCGGAACTCGACAACCCCAAATCCGGCTTCACGTCCGCCGTCTACCGGCGTGACAACGCCGACGGCAGCCAGGATACGGTGCTTGCCTTCGCGGGCACCGCCGAGCGTAATTGGCGCGATATCTGGCGCGATGTGCAGACAAATATCACCCAAGGCATGGGTCTACGGGAACCGCAATATGAGCAGGCGGTCCGGCTTGCGAAACTGATGAAGGTGCACTCCGGCGGAAACCTTGCGGTGACCGGACATTCGCTCGGCGGCGGACTCGCCGATTTGGCCGCGCTGACCTCCGACGTGCCCGCGGTGACGTTCAATGCGGCCGGTCTCGCCGACCAGACCCTGGAACGATTCGGATTGGATCCGGCCGCGGCGCGCGCGTATGCCGATGGCGGCCTCATTCGCAGCTACGTCGTCGACGGCGAACCGGTCACAGCGTTCCATGACGACCTATCCAGACGGCGGTCCCTGATCGGCGGCGTCTTGGGCGGTGTCATGGGTTCCCCGGCGGGCGGCGCGACGGGTTGGGCGGTCGGACGGATGTTGGGGCCGTCTCGTGCCGGCTTGGGGGGACTATTGGGTGCCGGGCTGGCCGGGGTGACGACCGGGACGGCGGTCGCGCAGGGGATTGGCCGGGCGCGTCCCTCGCTCGGGTGCCGGATCGTGCTACCTGATCCGGCACCCCCGACGAATCCCGGCCTACGTACTCGCCTCGGTCACAGAATTGACCTGCACAGAATGAACGCGGTCATCGATTCTCTGGACCGGTCTCGCCCGTGGACCGCCCCGAACAGCGATCCCGGCAACTATGGACTGATGGCGTGATGCGGTGTCGGCGCAGAAGGAAGGTTCATCCAATGGCGGATTTCCCCGATTCGGCGGTCGGACGCGTCGCAGACGCGATCGCTCGCGACAGCCGCGTCGAGGTGGCGAGCCTGCTGCGCGAGGGCGCCGATCCCGGTGCGGTCGGCTCGGATGGCGCCAGCCTGCTCGAATGGGCCATATACCACCGGAGTCGGGGTTCGTTCGAGGTGCTCCTCGATGCCGGTGCCGACGTGCGGCACACCGATCACGCCGGCGACACTGTAATGCACTATGCCGCGATCGCTGACGACAGTGGGTATCTGACCGAACTCATCACCCGCGGCGCCGAGGTGGACATCGTCAATCGGAGAAACGGTCACACGCCCCTCATGGACGCGGTCATGCACCGACGGCATGCGAACATCCGCCTGCTGCTGGCGGCGGGAGTCGACCCGGACCGCACCGATCACGTCGGCGATACGCCCCTACACATGGCCGGTGAGATCAACGACTACCGCACCATCATGGACCTGCTCGACGCAGGTGCCGATCCGACCCTGAACAACCGGCAGGGCGCAACGTTCCAACGCTATATCTTCATGACCTCGGCGATGCTGCTGACCGAGCACGCCCGCGCCGAGCGCGACCAAATCATCGGCTGGCTGCGCGAGCACGACATTCCCGTGGAGTCACCGTGACCACCTGCGGCCGCAACAACCGCGCGGTTCAAGACACAATGCCGTCACTCCTGGTCGGGAAGAAATTGTCGGTTGCGCCAGTAGTCGAGAAGAGAAAGGTGATCTACGCCATAGCAGTTCGCGGGCCGAGTCGCCTCGATTTCGTTCACAGGGGGCCGTTTTGGCAGATGCGGACCGGTCCGGGTACACTGACCACCAGTTATCGACCAGTTCGATCGCTACCCAATCCGTTCTACCGAAGACCGTTGGTCGCCGTTCCCGCATGGGTTCGGTCGAAGGTCCGGCGACATTGCCGGCGGCCCACGCAGGCAGATCCGAGGCTGGGAATTGACCGGGGCAAGCCCCCGATCGGTTTTCTTTTGCGCCCCGGGACGCCTTGCGTCCGGGGCGTTTGTTTTGTCGCCGGCCACTGATCGGTAGTTCGCGTATACGAACCGACCATCAGAGAGGAGGCGAAGTATGGCAAAACCCGAGAAGATCACCGCGGTCGAGGAGATCGCGGAGCAGTTCAAGAGCTCGACGGCCACCGTCGTCACGGAATACCGTGGCCTGTCGGTCGGCAAGCTCACCGAGCTGCGGCGCGCGCTCGGCGCCGACGCCACGTACTCCGTCGCCAAGAACACCCTGGTCAAGCGTGCCGCCGCCGAGGCGGGCGTGGAAGGCCTCGACGACCTGTTCGTCGGACCGACCGCGATCACCTTCATTTCGGGTGAGCCGGTCAACGCGGCCAAGGCCCTGAAGACCTTCGCGAAGGACAACAAGGCGCTCATCATCAAGGGCGGCTACATGGACGGCGCTCCGCTGTCCGTGTCCGAGGTCGAGCGGATCGCCGACCTGGAAACCCGCGAGGTCCTGCTGGCCAAACTGGCCGGTGCGCTCAAAGGCAACCTCAGCAAGGCCGCCGGTCTGTTCAACGCTCCCGCCTCGCAGGTGGCCCGCTTGGCCGCCGCGCTGCAGGAGAAGAAGCAGGCTGAAGAAGGCGCGACGGCCGCCGAGTAATACCCGTGCGGGTGACTCGCCAGTGGCTCGCCCTCATAGACATCAACTACCGAAAGGAAAACAACAATGGCCAACGTTGACGAACTGCTCGAGACCTTCGGCAACATGACTCTGCTCGAGCTGTCGGACTTCGTGAAGAAGTTCGAGGAGAAGTTCGAGGTCACCGCGGCTGCTCCGGTCGCCGTCGCCGCTGTTGGTGGCGCCGCCGCTCCGGCTGAGGCCGCTGAGGAGCAGGACGAGTTCGACGTCGTCCTCGAGGGCGCCGGCGACAAGAAGATCCAGGTCATCAAGGTGGTCCGCGAGATCGTCTCCGGTCTGGGCCTGAAGGAAGCCAAGGACCTCGTCGAGAGCGCCCCGAAGCCGATCCTGGAGAAGGTTGCCAAGGAGGCCGCCGAGGCCGCCAAGGCGAAGCTGGAAGAGGCCGGCGCCAAGGTCTCGGTCAAGTAATTCCCGACCGAAACGCGCAAACGGGCGGTTCCCTGCGAAAGGGAGCCGCCCGTTTGCTCTTTCCGGCAACGTGGGCGGAATGGTGAATATCGAGAAGATTGCGGGGTTACTCTTCAGTCAGGTTGGCGTGTGCCCCGTCTCGCCGATGGGTTAGAGTGACCGAACCCACTGTGACGTGACGCATCGCGATGATCGGGCACGGGTGCGCCCGTGGGCAGCTCGCTGAGAAATGTGGAGGTTGGCGTGGGCGTCGAGGTCAGGACCGAAAGTGTCACCAAGTCCTTCGGTTCGCAGCGAATTTGGCAGGACGTTTCGCTGACATTGCCTTCCGGCGAGGTCAGCGCCCTGCTCGGCCCGTCGGGTACCGGTAAGTCGGTATTTCTGAAGTCGCTGATCGGCCTGCTGCGCCCGGAGCGCGGTTCGATCTTTATCGACGGCACCGATATCACGACCTGCTCCAACAAGGAGCTCTACGAAATTCGCAAGTTGTTCGGCGTGCTGTTCCAGGACGGCGCGTTGTTCGGGTCGATGAATCTGTTCGACAATGTCGCCTTCCCGCTTCGTGAGCACACGAAGAAGGGCGAGGGCGAGATCCGCAAGATCGTGATGGAGAAACTGGAGCTGACCGGTCTACTCGGAGCCGAGAACAAGCTGCCCGGCGAGATTTCCGGTGGTATGCGCAAGCGCGCCGGATTGGCTCGCGCCCTGGTGCTCGATCCGCAGATCATCCTGGTCGACGAGCCCGACTCGGGCCTCGACCCGGTGCGCACCTCCTACCTGAGCCAGCTGCTCATCGATATCAACGCCCAGATCGACGCCACGATCCTTATCGTCACGCACAACATCAACCTGGCCCGGACGGTGCCGGACAACATCGGCATGCTGTTCCGTCGCCAGTTGGTGATGTTCGGTCCGCGTGAGGTGCTGCTCACCTCGGAAGAACCGGTGGTCAAGCAGTTCCTCAACGGCCGCATGATCGGGCCGATCGGCATGTCCGAGGAGAAGGACGAGGCGCAGATGGCGCGCGAGCAGGCCCTGGTGGACGCCGGTCACCACCACGGTGGCGCCGAGGAGGTCGAAGGGATCATCCCGCAGATGCGCGCGACTCCGGGTATGCCGGTGCGGCAGGGCGTCATCCGCCGGAAGGAACGTGTTCGCGGGATCATGCACACGCTGCCGCCCGCCGCACAAGATGCGATTCGTGAATCACTTGCGGAGAACGACGACACCCAGGTAATGGCGTACAACGACCGCGACCTGGCAAAACATCACGGCGGCGGTTACGACACTAGCCTGCGACACAACACAACCAGCGGGTAACATATCCGATCGTGACTTCCTCCCCGGCGCGATTACGAGCTCCTCTGGAGTCGGGGTTTGCCCAGGCCGGCAACATCTTCGCGCTCTTCATCGACGTGATGCGCAAGACGTTCCGACGCCCGTTCGAGTGGCGGGAGTTCATCGAGCAGTCGTGGTTCATCGCCAGTGTCTCCATCCTGCCCAGCGCGCTGGTCGCGATTCCCTTCGGCGCGGTCGTCGCACTGCAGACCGGCTCGCTCATCAAGCAGCTCGGTGCGGAATCTTTCAGCGGCGCAACCAGTGTTCTCGCCACCGTCCAGCAGGCGGCTCCGGTGGTCACGGCACTGATCATCGCGGGCGCCGCCGGTTCGGCAGTGGCCGCCGATCTGGGCTCACGGACCATCCGTGAGGAGATCGACGCGCTGGAAGTGCTCGGTGTCGACCCGGTGCGAAAGCTGGTGGTACCGCGCGTGATCGGCATGATGCTGGTCGCGTTGCTGCTCAATGGCCTGGTGTCGGTCGTCGGCATCGCGGGCGGGTACTTCTTCAACGTGCTGCTGCAGGGCGGAACCCCTGGCGCCTATCTGGCCTCCTTCTCCGCCCTCGCCCAACTGCCGGACCTGTGGATCGGCGAGATCAAGGCGGCGGTGTTCGGCCTGCTCGCCGGCGTGATCGCCGCGTACAAGGGGTTGCATCCCAAAGGGGGTCCGAAAGGAGTCGGTGACGCGGTGAACCAATCCGTGGTGATCACGTTCTTGGTGCTGTTCTTCGTGAACCTCGTCCTGACCCTGGTGTATCTGCAGGTCGTCCCGGCAAAGGGCGCTTGATCCGATGGCCACCTCGTATCGAACCCCGGTCGCCAGATCAGTACGCCGGGTGGGGGACGCGCTACGCGCACCGCTGAACATCGTCGATCGCGCGGGCGATCAGATGTCGTTCTACTCGCGCACGATCGCTTGGATTCCGCGCACCGCCGTGCATTACCGCAAGGAAGTCATGCGGCTGCTCGCCGAGGTCACCTTCGGTACGGGTGCGCTCGCGGTGATCGGCGGCACCATCGGTGTCATCGTGTTCATGTCCGGCTCGGTCGGTGTCGTTGTCGGACTGCAGGGCTTCAAGGCCCTCGACGCACTGGGCAGTTCGGTGCTCACCGGCTTCCTCACCGCGTATATCAACACCCGTGAGATCGCGCCGCTGGTCGCCGCGCTCGCACTCTCGGCGACGGTCGGCTGTGGGTTCACCGCGCAGCTCGGCGCGATGCGGATTTCCGAGGAGATCGATGCGCTCGAGGTGATGGCGGTGCCTGGCGTGCCGTTTCTGGTCACCACGCGGGTGATTGCCGGATTCCTCGCGGTGATCCCGCTGTATGTCGTCGGCCTGCTCGGCACATTCTTGGCGTCCCGGATGGTCAGCATCTGGTTCAACGGACAATCCAGCGGGTCCTATGACCACTATTTCAGCCTGTTCCTGCCACCGGAGGACGTGCTGTATTCCTTCCTCAAGGTGCTGGTCTTCGCCTTCGTAATCATCATGGTGCATTGCTACTACGGTTTTCACGCCACCGGTGGCCCGGCCGGCGTCGGCGTCGCGGTCGGTCGCGCGGTCCGCGCCGCGATTGTGCTGGTGAACGTGCTCGACTTCTTTCTCAGTCTCGCGATCTGGGGCACCACGACCACGGTGCGGGTCGCCGGATGAGCGGCAGGGTGCAGGCCTGGCGTTCCACCGAGAAACTGCGGGTGCGGGTCCTGGGGATCGTGTTCTTCCTCGTGGTCGGGTTGTTCCTGTGGACGACGATCGCGATCTACAACAAGCAATTCGTGCGGACCGTCGATGTCGATCTGGTGACCGACAGTGTCGGCAACTCGCTGACTCGCAACGCGGACGTGAAGGTGCGCGGGATCCCGGTCGGCGAGGTGCGCTCCAGCCGCTCGGAGAGTGGCAAGGTGACACTGAGGCTGGCCATCGATCCGGACAAGGCGAACCAGATTCCGGTGAACGCGACCGCGCGGCTGCTGCCCAAGACGCTGTTCGGTGAGCGCTACGTTGCCCTGATGATTCCCGAGGACCGCAGTGCGCAGCACGTGACCGACGGTGTCACGCTGCATCAGGACGTCAGCGGAAACGCGATCGAGGTGAGCAAGCTGCTCGATGATGTGCTCCCGCTGCTGCAGGCGATTCCGCCGCAGGACCTCGCCGCCACCCTGGGGGCGCTGTCCCAGGCGCTGGCCGGACGGGGCTTCGAACTGGGTGCGAGCGTGGACAAGCTGGACAACATCTTCCGCCAGGTCAATGGCGTGTTGCCGGACCTGCGGGCGGATCTGCGCAGCTTCGCCCAGGTGGCCGACACCTACTCCGACGCCGCGCCGCAACTGATCCAGGCGCTGGACAACCTGCGCACCACCAACGCGACGATCGTGCAGCGACGTACCGATATCGATGCGCTCTACGCGACGCTGGCGCCGGCCTCGTTGAGCACCGCCGACTTCTTGATCGCCAACCGCGACAACATCATCGACTTGGCCGCCGACTCGCGCCCCGCGCTGGAACAGCTGGCCTACTACTCGCCGAACTACGCCTGTTCGCTGGCGAACTTCGCGAACATGAAGCCGCGCATCGACCAACTCTTCGGCAAGGGCACCGACCGACCCGGCTCGCGGGTGACACTCGAGCTGACCAACACGCGGGGCAGGTATCTCCCCAATCAGGACGAGCCGCGCTGGCTGGACACCCGCGGTCCGTGGTGCATCCCCGAGATGCCCGTCAACGTCGACCCCGGCCAGTACACCGGCGGGCCGAACAACGACGGCTCCTACGCTGTGCCCAGCCGCAACCCGGGCGACCAGGTGACCGGCAAGCTGCGACCACCGCAATTCGGCGTCTACCCGGCGAACACCGTGCCGACGATCGCCGGATCGCCGATGGAGCAGCAATCCCTCGGCGCGATCTACGGTGCGGCCAACGGCGTCGCGCCTGAGCAGGTGCCGGGTTGGGTGACCAGGGCAGGCGCGCCCGCATTCCGCGGGAGCGAGGTGAGTGTTCGATGAAGCAGTCCTTGCGCGGCCTGGGTGGGCCGCTGTCCAAGCTGATCGTCTTCATCGTCGTGACGTTGTTCGCGACCACCGTCCTCGCTTTGTCGATCGCCAACTACAGCGGCCGTGGAACGGGTTTCATGGCCCGGTTCACCGACGTCACCTCGCTCAACCCGGGTGACGAGGTGCGCATCGCCGGGGTCCGGGTCGGCAAGGTCACCGACGTATCGATCGTCGACAAACGCCTGGCCGAGGTGAAATTCGATCTCACCGACCGGAGCTGGCTCCCCGCCTCGACCACGGCCACCATCAAGTACCGCAACCTGGTCGGCCAGCGCTACATCGCGTTGGAACAGGGCACCGGGGAGCCGGGCCGCAAGCTGAACGAGGGCGGCACCATCCCGGTGGAGCACACCAGGCCCGCGCTGAACCTCACCACGCTGTTCAACGGCTTTCGCCCGCTGTTCCGCACGCTGACCGCCGACGACGTGAACCGGCTGTCCTTCGAGATCATCCAGGTCTTCCAGGGTGAACAGGGCACGATCCACGACTTGGTCGCGAGCACCGCGAATCTGACCAACAAGATTGCGGACAAGGACGCGGTGATCGGTGAGTTGACCCGCAACCTGACCGCGGTGCTGGACACGATCAACGCGCGCGACGACCAGTTCGACCAGCTCATCGTGAACACCGAGGCGCTGATCAGCGGCCTGTCCGCCGAGCGCGACACGATCGGGCGCTCGGTGACTTCGCTCGCCGATCTGACCGCGGCCACCTCCGACCTGCTCGTGCCGGTCCGGCCGACGCTGCAAGGGTCGATCGCGGGTCTGAGCCAGCTCACCGGCACCCTCGACGACCGCCGAGACGAAGTGAACGAAGCGCTGCGGAATCTCCCGATCAAGATGGAAAAGCTCGGTCGCGTCGGTAGTTACGGCTCGTGGTTCCAGTTCTATCTGTGCGGCATCGACATCGTCGTCGGCCCGGGTGCGGTCGACGCGCCGCAACTCAACCTGCCTGCCGGACTGCCGACGGTCAACCAGCCGCTATACACCAACGCCGCGCCGCGCTGCCACGGGAAGGCTCGCTGATGGACGACCGCATCCTGCTCGGCAAGCGCCACCCGGCGTTCTTGGGCGCGCTCGGCCTGGCCATGGTGCTGTTGGTGACGGTGTCGGCGTTCTTCTTCGACCGGCTGCCGATCATCGGCGCGGGGACCAAATACACCGCCGAGTTCTCCGAAGCGGCGGGCCTCAAGAAGGGCAACGAGGTCCGCGTCGCCGGCGTCAAGGTCGGCTCGGTCTCCGATGTCCGCCTCGATGGTGATCGGGTGCTCGTGGACTTCCGCACCAAGGACGCCTGGATCGGCAATGAGACCACCGCGTCCATCCAGATCAAGACGCTGCTCGGGCAGAAGTATCTCGCGCTGGATCCCAGAGGGTCGGCATCCGCCGATCCACATGACCGGATTCCGTTGTCTCGCACGGTGTCTCCGTACGACGTGGTGGACGCGTTCACCGACGCCGCGCGCAACATCGACCAGATCGACACCGCGCAGCTGGCCACCAGCATGCGCGTGCTGTCCGAAGCGTTCGCGACCACACCGCCGCAGATCCGCGGCTCCATCGACGGTGTCGCCCGGCTGTCGGAGACCCTGGCCAAGCGGGATGAGGAGCTGAAGAAGCTGTTCGCCGCGACCAGACAGACCACCCAGATCCTCGCCGACCGAAATGCCGAGTTCGAGCGGCTACTCGCCTCGGGCGGTCAGTTGCTCGCCGAGCTGAACATTCGACAGCAGTCCATCGCCAAGTTGCTGTCCGGCGCCCGAACGGTGTCGGCCGAACTGAGCGCGCTGGTGCACGACAACGAAGAGCAGATCGGACCGGCACTGCGGAACCTGCGCGCCTCCATCGACCTGCTCAATGCCAACCAGCGGAACATTTCCAAGACACTGGAGTTGGCGGCGCCCTTCTACGGTCTCTACGCGAACGTGCTCGGCACCGGCCGCTGGTTCGACGCGGTGATCGTCAACCTGTTGCCGCCCGCGTTGCCGGAGATTCCGGGCTACCGTCCGCCGGTGCGCACGCTGGGAGGTAACTGACGTGGCGTACACCTGGCGCAGAGATCTCATCGTCGCGGTGAAGTCCGCCAGCCGCGGCGCCATGGCGGGTGTCGCGCTGGTTTCGGTCGTGGCGGTGCTGGTGGCCGGGGTGCTGTGGTGGCAATACGACCGGCTGGCCACTACGAAGATCACCGCCTACTTCGATCGTTCGGTCGGTATCTACGAGGGCTCGGACGTTCGGATCCTCGGTGTGCCGGTCGGCTCGGTGGATTCGGTGCAGCCGCAGGGGGATCAGGTCAAGATCGTCATGAGCGTGGACCGTAAGTACGACATCCCCGCGAATGCCCGGGCCGCGCAGATCACGCCCTCGATCGTGTCGGACCGCTATATCCAGCTGACCCCGGTCTACATCGAAGGCCCGAAGATGGCCCGCACCGCGACCATTCCGCGCGACCGTACGGTGACGCCGGTCGAGGTCGACCAGCTGTACAAGAGCATCACCGAGTTGTCGGACGCGTTGGGCCCCAATGGAGCCAACGCCCAGGGAGCGGTGAACGAGCTGGTGCGGACCGGCGCGGCAAATCTGGCGGGCAACGGCCAAGCGCTGGCCGACAGTCTCACCCAGCTGTCCAGAGCGACGCGGTACCTGTCCGACGCGCGCGGCGACATCTTCGACACGATCAAGAACCTGCAGGCCTTCATCACCATGCTCGCCCAGAACGACCAGCAGGTGCGGCAGTTCAATGGACAGCTCGCCGACCTGTCGACCTTCCTGGCCGATGAACGGGAGAACCTCGGCGCCGCGCTGAATCTCTTGTCGGTCGCGCTCGGCGACGTGGCGCGGTTCATCGACGAGAACCGGGAACTGGTTGCCAGCAATGCCGAAGGGCTGGTCACGCTCACCAAGACACTGGCCGATCAGCGCGACGACCTGGCCGCCGCGCTGCCGGTGCTCCCGCTGGCATTGAGCAACCTGATCAATATTCACAACGCCGAATCAGGCACCCTCGACATCCGAACCAACCTCACCGATCTGCAGGATCCGTTCGGCGTCGCGTGCAGGCTGCTCGATCTGTCCAAGCTGATGCCGGGTGATCCCGAGTTCGAGGCGCTCGGCAGGCAGATGCGGCCGTTGCTGGAGCACTGCAAGGAGATCACCGATCAGATCACCGCCGGTGTACAGACCCCGACGCTGATCCTGCCGTTCGGCATTCTCAGCGGCGAGAACCAGCAGCGCGCTCCGGTCCCCGGCACGGTGCCGGGCACCCCGTCGGATCAGCTTCCGCCGTCGCAGGGAGGTGGCCGATGACCGCCCGAATCCGTTCTGCCGCACACGGTCTCGGTGCCGCGATGGTGCTGGGCCTGTCTGCCGCGCTGGTCACCTCGTGCGCCGCGGACGGTATCTACAGCATCCCGCTTCCGGGCGGCGCCGACGTCGGTGACCATCCGATACACATCGATATCCAATTCGACGACGTGCTCGATCTGGTGCCACAGTCCGCGGTCAAGGTCGAAGGCGTACCGGTGGGCCGGATCGAGGAGATCACCATAGGCAAGGACCAGTGGACGGCCACCGTGCGTGCCGTGGTGAACGCGTCGGTGGACCTGCCCGCGAATGCGCATGCCGAGGTCAGACAGTCGAATCTGCTCGGCGAGAAGTTCATCGAGCTGTCCGGGCCCGCCACGGACCCCGACTCGGCCAAGCTCGGCAACGGCTCGGTGATTCCGGTTGACCGCACCAGGCACGCCACCGAGGTCGAGCAGGTGCTCGGTGCGCTGTCGCTGCTGCTCAACGGCGGCGGTATCGCGCAATTGCAGCCGATCGTCACCGAACTGAACAATACTTTCGGCGGCCGCGAGGACCGGGTGCGCTCGCTGCTCGAGCAGGCGAACACACTGATCGACGGACTGAACAAACAGGTCGACGACATCACGCGAGCCTTGGACGGCCTCGATGTGCTCAGTAACAGAGTGAGCAGGCAGACCGAGCAGATCGGCAAGATCCTCGACGAGCTGCCGCAGGGCATCGCGATCCTCGCCGAACAGCGGCCGCAGCTGGTCGGCCTGCTCGCTCAGCTGGACCGGCTCGGGCAGGCCGGCTTGGACGTGCTGAACACCTCGAAGGACGACCTGATCCGCGACCTCACTTCGCTGCGTCCGACGCTACAGGAACTCGGCCGCTCAGCACCGGACCTGGTGACCGCGTTACCGCTGATCCCGACCTACCCGTTCCCCGACTCCGCGCTGGAGAGCACCTTCGGCGGACAGGTCAACACCTGGCTGTCGGTGGATTTGCAGATCGGCGCCACCTTGAGCAATCTCGGTGTGGGAAAACCGGATCCGGTGTACATTCCGCCGATCGGCCCGCCGGTGCCGGTGAATCCGGCCAACCCGTACTACAACGGCAACGGCCCGCGGCCGGGCTGGCCCACAGTGTCGATTCTGCCGCTGCCGCCGCTGATGGCCCCGTTACCCGCGCTCGGCGTACCGCCGAACCCGGTCGATGCGATCCTCGAGCAGCTCGGGGTCGGCGGCGGAACGCATCAGGAAACGGAGGGTGGTCCCCGATGACACGTCTGGTCAGGGGGCAACTGATCGCATTCGCGGTGATCGCGGTGCTCGGGGTGGTGTTCGTCGGCGCCAAATACATCCGGCTCGACCACATGTTCGGGTTCGGCGAATACACGGTGCATGTGCGGGCGGCGCAGACCGGCGGTCTCTACAAGGGCGCCGAGGTGACCTACCGCGGTGTTCCGGTCGGCCGGGTCGGTGAGCTAGAGCTCACCGACGACGGTGTGGTGCTGAACCTCGCTATCGACACCGGTTCACCGGCTATCCCGGCTTCGGCGAAAGCTGTGGTCGCCAACCGGTCCGCGATCGGCGAGCAGTACGTCGACCTGCAACCCGACTCGAGCGAGGGCCCTTACCTGCGGGATAACTCGGTGATCACCTCGGCGACCCTGCCGGTGCCGGTCGAGCAGCTGATCGCGAGTGTGGACGGTTTCACCCGATCGGTGGATCTGAGCGCGCTCAACACCACCGTTCGCGAACTCGGCCGGGCGCTCGACGGTAAAGGCGATGACCTGCAAGTGTTGGTCGACTCGCTGAACAAATTCACCGTGACGTTCGACGAGGCGCTGCCGCAGACGATCCAGCTGATCCGAGACAGCAGAGTCGCGCTCGGTACCCAGGCCGAGCAGTCCGACGCCATCCGCCGATTCAGCGACGGCCTGGACAAGCTCACCGCTCAACTGCGCTCCAGCGACCCGGACGTGCGCAGGCTGATCGGCACCGGGACCGACGCGGGTCTTCAGGTCGCCGCGCTGGTCCACGAAAGCGGCGGCGTGCTGACCGAGGACTTGGCCAATCTGCGGCTGGTGCTGCAGGCCATCTCGCCGAAGTTCTACGCGCTGCGACCGCTGCTGCAGATGCTTCCGCAGTTGTCCATCGGCGCCTCCTCCACCGCGCCCGGTGACGGTACCAGCCACTTCGGCGTGGTCCTGGAGACCAACAATCCGCCCGCCTGTACCGTGGGCTACGAGGGCACGTATCGAATTCTCGAGCAGATGAAGGCGCAGAACCCGGATTTCGACGACACGCGCGACGAATTCCCCTTCAACAAGGACGCGAAATGCCTCGTCCCGTTCGGTAACCCGACCGCAGTCCGCGGTGGTGAGCGTGCCGCTCTCGCCGATCCGAGCATCGTGCAGCCGTGGGACTCCAACCCCAAGACTGATCCGGACAAGCTGAACCTGAATCCGATCGCCGTACAGTTGGCCACCCTGCTGGGGGTCACGCCGAAGCGGTGACCAGGACCGACGACGTTAGGGTGTCTCGCGTGAGTGACTGGAACGAGCGAACCGTGGGCATGCGCCGCATGGGCGCGACGGAGCCGACCGACAGCCAGGCGCCGCGGTGAACCCGGATCTGCCCGAGCACGCCGACGCATCAGACACCGTGGCCTCGCCCGCTGATCCGGCCGACGCCGCCGCACCGGACGAGGATGTCGCCGGTGCGGCAGAGAGCGTCGCCGGCGCGCCGCAGCACTCCGGAGCAGCGTCGGCGTTCGGCGGATTCGCGCTGGTCGGCTCGGCCGCGCTGCTGGTGGTGGCCGTGATCGCCGCCGCGTGGTTCGGCACCGGCTGGGTTCGGACCGCGATGACCGACGGCCCGCGCGCCGATGCCCGTGACAACGCTCTGGACGCCGCCCGCCAGGCCGCACTGAATATGACCTCGATGAACCTCGACGACGTGCCCGGCTCGCTGGCCGTGGCCAGGTCGTCGATGACCGGTGCGCTGCTGGACTCGGCGACCAAGAACAAGGACCAGGCCGAGAAGCTGGCCGCGCAAACCGGTGTCGGGATGTCGTCGAAGGTACTCGGCGCCGCGCTCACCGCGCTGAATACCGAGCAGGACAAGGCGTCGGCGCTGGTCGTCCTCCAGGTGACGGAGACCGGCAAGAACAAACCGCCTGCCGAATACCGATACACCTGGAGCGTCGACGTGGCCAAGGGCGGCGACATCTGGAAGGCCGAGCAGATCTCCTCGCTCAGCCAGCCGGTGCTGTTGAGCGGTGGACCCGGCCAACCGCCGCCCGCACCATCCGCGGACCAGGCGCCTGCCGCGCCGAAGCCGGGATCGTAGGAGGACAGCCCATGACGTCGCCTCGTCGACCGGTCAATCGAGTCACGTCCAAGCGCCGTGCCGGTGCCCAGCAACCATCACGTCCGGCAACACCACGTACCGAGCGCCGTATGACGACCCGCGCCCAGCCGCGGGTGGCGGGCGCTGCCCAGCCCGGTACGACACGCGATACCGAGCGCCCCGACCAGGCTCCCGTCCGGACGCGCCTACGCAAGCTTCTCGTCCCGAGCGGTATCCGGCCACCGGGTCGCACGCGGTGGGTCCTGATCGCCGGCTGTCTGCTCGCCGCCGTAATGCTCGGCCTTTTCGCAGTGGTCGCCGCCCAGCGTCCAGGTGTCGACACCTCGAACCTAGCCTTCGTGAACAACGAGGCCACCCAGGAGGTGCGGGCGGCCGCCGACAACGCGTTGCGGACCGTCTACGCCTACGACGTGAAGAAGATCGACAGCTATCGAGATACCGCCAAGCAGGTGCTCACCGGAAAGATGCTCGCCGACCTGGACAAGTATGCCGACACCACCATCTCGGCGGTCAAGCAGGCGCAGACCAGTGCCGACGCCGAGGCAGATCCCATCGCGGTGACTTTGCTCACGGATGACCGCGCCGAGCTGCTCGTCAATCTGGTGGTGAGCGCCACCAAGGACGGTGTCGCGCAGCAGAGCGTCGCGGGTCCCGTCGTCCTGCATATGCAAAAGGTGGACGGTCGCTGGCTGGCCAGCGACATAGTCGACCAGTAAGTCCGCCGTACAAGCGGGGATAGCGCAGCGCGCCAGGCGATCTCGTCTGTGTCTCGGACGCGCCTGCCACTTGACGAGTTTCGCGCAAACCGTCACGCTATTCACAACAGCGGCAGCTGTCACAGTGGCTTCCAGCGCACCGCGGCTCACGACGCAGCCAGCGAATTCGGCCCGGCGCGCCAGCCATGCGGACGTTCGCACGGGTGGTACTTTGACACTCCCGTGTACATGGGTGTAGGTTTGGACGTTGCGCTGGCTGCCTCCTGTCCATTCCTCGATTAGCACACGTGAGTTCCACCCTTCCGGTGTTACTTCCGTTGGTGCCTGTTCGAGTTTCGTTCGGGTTGTAACCAGCGGAATTCGTAGCAGACAAGCGACGGTCGCGGACCACCACGCGACGCGCGTGAGGTGCTGGAAGGACGCATCTTGGCAGTCTCCACCCAGACCAAGGCAGTTGCCGGAATCCCCGGAGCCCCATTGAGGGTGTCTTTCGCGAAGATCCGTGAACCCTTGGAGGTGCCCGGACTTCTCGATCTACAAACGGAATCGTTCGCCTGGTTGATCGGTTCACCGGATTGGCGTGAGCGTGCCGCCGCGCGCGGCGACGTCGGCCTAGTCGGGGGACTCGAGGAGGTACTCGAAGAACTCTCTCCGATCGAGGACTTCTCCGGCTCCATGTCCCTGTCCTTCTCCGACCCACGCTTCGAAGAGGTCAAGGCCTCGATCGACGAGTGCAAAGACAAGGACATGACCTACGCGGCGCCGCTGTTCGTCACCGCGGAGTTCATCAACAACAACACCGGTGAGATCAAGAGCCAGACGGTCTTCATGGGTGACTTCCCGATGATGACCGACAAGGGCACGTTCATCATCAACGGCACCGAGCGTGTCGTCGTCTCGCAGCTGGTCCGCTCGCCGGGGGTCTATTTCGACCACTCCGTCGACAAGGGCACGGAGAAGGACCTGCACAGCGTGCGCGTCATCCCGAGCCGCGGCGCGTGGCTGGAGTTCGACGTCGACAAGCGCGACACCGTGGGTGTGCGTATCGACCGCAAGCGTCGTCAGCCGGTCACCGTGCTGCTGAAGGCGCTCGGCTGGACCACCGAGGAGATCGTCGAGCGGTTCGGCTTCTCCGAGATCATGATGTCGACCCTGGAGAAGGACAACACCGCCGGTCAGGACGAGGCGCTGCTGGACATCTACCGCAAACTGCGTCCGGGCGAGCCGCCGACCAAGGAGTCCGCGCAGACCCTGCTGGAGAACCTGTTCTTCAAGGAGAAGCGCTACGATCTGGCGCGCGTAGGCCGCTACAAGATCAACAAGAAGCTGGGTATCCACCTCGGCGAGCAGATCACCGGTTCGGTGCTCACCAAGGAAGACATCGTCACCACGATCGAGTACCTGGTGCGCCTGCACTCGGGTGACCGTGCCATGACCGCCCCCGGCGGCGAGGAGGTCCCGGTCGAGATCGACGACATCGACCACTTCGGCAACCGTCGTCTGCGTACCGTCGGCGAGCTGATCCAGAATCAGATCCGGGTCGGCCTGTCCCGGATGGAGCGCGTGGTCCGCGAGCGGATGACCACCCAGGACGTCGAGGCGATCACGCCGCAGACCCTGATCAACATCCGCCCGGTCGTGGCCGCGATCAAGGAGTTCTTCGGAACCTCACAGCTCTCGCAGTTCATGGACCAGAACAACCCGCTGTCGGGTCTGACCCACAAGCGCCGCCTCTCGGCGCTGGGCCCGGGTGGTCTGTCGCGTGAGCGCGCCGGTCTGGAAGTTCGTGACGTCCACCCGTCGCACTACGGCCGGATGTGCCCGATCGAGACTCCGGAAGGCCCGAACATCGGCCTGATCGGTTCGCTGTCGGTGTACGCGCGGGTCAACCCGTTCGGTTTCATCGAGACCCCCTACCGCAAGGTGGTCGACGGCCGGGTGACCGACGAGGTCCGCTACCTGACCGCCGACGAGGAGGACCGGCACGTCCGGGCCCAGGCGAACTCGCCGGTCGATGCCGAGGGCCGCTTCCTCGAGGACCGCGTGCTGTGCCGTCGCGGTAACGAGGAGAACGAGCTCGTCGCGGCCGCCGAGGTCGATTACATGGATGTCTCGCCGCGCCAAATGGTGTCGGTCGCGACCGCCATGATCCCGTTCCTCGAGCACGACGACGCCAACCGCGCCCTGATGGGTGCGAACATGCAGCGTCAGGCCGTGCCGCTGATCCGTTCCGAGGCGCCGATCGTCGGCACCGGTATGGAGCTGCGCGCCGCGGTGGACGCGGGCGACGTCGTGGTGAACGAGAAGGCCGGTGTGGTCGAGGAGGTCTCCGCCGACTACGTCACCGTGATGGCCGACGACGGTACGCGCAAGAGCTACCGGATGCGCAAGTTCAACCGGTCGAACCAGGGCACCTGCTCCAACCAGCGCCCGATCGTGGACGAGGGCCAGCGGGTCGAGTACGGCCAGGTCCTGGCCGACGGGCCGTGCACCGAGAACGGTGAGATGGCGCTCGGCAAGAACCTGCTCGTGGCGATCATGCCGTGGGAAGGCCACAACTACGAGGACGCGATCATCCTGTCGCAGCGCCTCGTGGAAGAGGACGTTCTCACCTCGATCCACATCGAAGAGCACGAGATCGACGCCCGCGACACCAAGCTGGGCGCCGAGGAGATCACTCGGGATATCCCGAATGTCTCCGACGAGGTGCTCGCAGACCTGGACGAGCGCGGCATCGTTCGTATCGGCGCCGAGGTCCGGGATGGCGACATCCTGGTCGGCAAGGTCACCCCGAAGGGTGAGACCGAGCTGACCCCGGAGGAGCGGCTGCTGCGGGCGATCTTCGGTGAGAAGGCGCGCGAGGTGCGCGACACCTCGCTGAAGGTGCCGCACGGCGAGTCCGGCAAGGTCATCGGCATCCGGGTGTTCTCTCGCGATGACGACGACGATCTGCCCCCTGGCGTCAACGAGCTGGTGCGCGTCTACGTCGCGCAGAAGCGCAAGATCCAGGACGGCGACAAGCTCGCCGGCCGGCACGGCAACAAGGGTGTCATCGGCAAGATCCTCCCCACCGAGGACATGCCGTTCCTCCCGGACGGCACCCCGGTCGACATCATCCTGAACACCCACGGTGTGCCACGTCGTATGAACATCGGCCAGATCCTGGAGACCCACCTGGGCTGGATCGGCAAGGCCGGCTGGAAGGTCGATGTCGCCACCGACGGCGCCCGCCCCGACTGGGCCACGGCGCTGCCGGAGGAGATGCTGGGCGCCCCGGCCGACTCCAACATCGCGACGCCGGTCTTCGACGGCGCGCGCGAGGAGGAGCTGACCGGTCTGCTGAGTTCGACGCTGCCCAACCGCGACGGCGAGCGCATGGTCAACGACGACGGCAAGGCGACACTGTTCGACGGACGTTCGGGCGAGCCTTTCCCGTACCCCGTCGCGGTCGGCTACATGTACATCCTGAAGCTGCACCACCTGGTCGACGACAAGATCCACGCCCGTTCGACCGGTCCGTACTCGATGATCACCCAGCAGCCGTTGGGTGGTAAGGCGCAGTTCGGTGGTCAGCGTTTCGGTGAGATGGAGTGCTGGGCCATGCAGGCCTACGGTGCGGCGTACACGCTGCAGGAACTGCTGACCATCAAGTCCGACGATGTGGTCGGTCGCGTGAAGGTCTACGAGGCGATCGTCAAGGGCGAGAACATCCCGGAGCCGGGCATTCCGGAGTCGTTCAAGGTGTTGCTCAAGGAGCTGCAGTCGCTGTGCCTCAATGTCGAGGTGCTGTCGTCCGATGGCGCCGCGATCGAGATGCGTGACGGCGACGATGAGGATCTGGAACGCGCGGCGGCCAACCTGGGCATCAACCTGTCGAGGAACGAAGCGGCCACCGTCGACGATTTGGCGAACTAGGCGGTCGGCCGGATGCCGCTGCTCGCGCACGGCATCCGGCCTCCCGCGCTTGACAAGAGTGCTCGGCCGAGCAAGATCTCGGCGGATATAGGGAGTGCTCGGCCGAGTGAAACCTCGGCAGACACCTACTAGTGAACTTTTGCTCGAATTCGACCCGCACAGGGGAAAGGAAGTTACGTGCTAGACGTCAACTTCTTCGATGAACTCCGGATCGGCCTTGCCACCGCCGAAGACATCCGCCAGTGGTCCTACGGTGAGGTGAAGAAGCCGGAGACCATCAACTACCGCACGCTCAAGCCGGAGAAGGACGGCTTGTTCTGCGAAAAGATCTTCGGTCCCACCCGGGACTGGGAATGCTACTGCGGCAAGTACAAGCGGGTGCGCTTCAAGGGCATCATCTGTGAGCGCTGTGGCGTCGAGGTGACTCGCGCCAAGGTGCGCCGTGAGCGGATGGGCCACATCGAACTGGCCGCTCCGGTCACCCACATCTGGTACTTCAAGGGCGTTCCGTCGCGCCTGGGCTACCTGCTCGACCTGGCGCCGAAGGATCTGGAAAAGATCATCTACTTCGCCGCCTACGTCATCGTGGCCGTCGACGACGAACTGCGGCACAACGAGCTCTCCACGCTCGAGGCCGAGATGGAGGTCGAGAAGAAGGCGGTCGCCGACCAGCGCGACGCCGATCTCGAGGCCCGCGCCCAGAAGCTCGAGGCCGACCTGGCGGAGTTGGAGGCCGAGGGCGCCAAGTCCGACGTGCGTCGCAAGGTCAAGGACGGCGGCGAGCGGGAGATGCGCCAGCTGCGTGACCGGTCCCAGCGTGAGTTGGACCGGCTGGAGGAGATCTGGACCACCTTCACCAAGCTGTCCCCCAAGCAGCTCATCGTGGACGAGGTGCTCTACCGCGAGCTGATCGACCGCTACGGCGAGTACTTCACCGGCGCCATGGGTGCGGAGTCCATCCAGAAGCTGATGGAGAACTTCGACATCGACGCCGAGGCCGAGTTGCTGCGCGAGACCATCCGCAGCGGCAAGGGCCAGAAGAAGCTGCGCGCGCTCAAGCGGCTCAAGGTCGTCGCCGCTTTCCAGGCCAACGGCAACTCGCCGATGGGCATGGTGCTCGACGCCGTTCCGGTGATCCCGCCGGAGCTGCGCCCGATGGTTCAGCTCGACGGTGGCCGCTTCGCCACCTCCGACCTGAACGACCTGTACCGGCGCGTGATCAACCGCAACAACCGCCTCAAGCGACTGATCGATCTCGGCGCGCCCGAGATCATCGTCAACAACGAGAAGCGGATGCTGCAGGAGTCCGTCGACGCGCTGTTCGACAACGGCCGTCGTGGCCGTCCGGTCACCGGACCGGGCAACCGTCCGCTCAAGTCGCTGTCCGACCTGCTCAAGGGCAAGCAGGGCCGCTTCCGTCAGAACCTGCTCGGTAAGCGTGTCGACTACTCGGGCCGTTCGGTCATTGTCGTCGGTCCGCAGCTGAAGCTGCACCAGTGCGGTCTGCCCAAGCTGATGGCGCTGGAGCTGTTCAAGCCGTTCGTGATGAAGCGCCTGGTCGACCTGAACCACGCGCAGAACATCAAGTCCGCCAAGCGCATGGTGGAGCGGCAGCGGCCGCAGGTGTGGGATGTCCTCGAAGAGGTCATCGCCGAACACCCGGTGCTGCTGAACCGCGCGCCGACCCTGCACCGCCTCGGTATCCAGGCCTTCGAGCCGCAGCTGGTGGAAGGCAAGGCCATCCAGCTGCACCCGCTGGTCTGTGAGGCGTTCAACGCCGACTTCGACGGTGACCAGATGGCCGTGCACCTGCCGCTGTCGGCGGAGGCGCAGGCCGAGGCGCGCATCCTGATGCTGTCGTCGAACAACATCCTGTCGCCCGCTTCGGGTCGGCCGCTGGCCATGCCGCGTCTGGACATGGTGACCGGCCTGTACTACCTGACCCGTCTGGAAGATGGCGCGCGGGGTTCCTACCAGCCGGCCACCAAGGACGCACCGGAGCAGGGCGTGTACTCCTCGCCGGCCGAGGCGCAGATGGCGGTCGACCGCGGTGAACTCACCGTGCGTTCGCTGATCAAGGTCCGGCTGACCGACCAGCGTCCGCCGAAGGACGTCGAGGTGGAGCGGTTCCCGGCGGGTTGGCGGCGCGGCGACGCGTGGACCACCGAGACCACGCTGGGCCGGGTGCTGTTCAACGAGTTGCTGCCCGCGGATTACGCGTTCATCAACGAGCAGATGCCGAAGAAGCGTCAGGCGACGATCATCAACGATCTCGCCGAGCGCTACCCGATGATCGTGGTCGCGCAGACCGTCGACAAGCTCAAGGACGCGGGCTTCTACTGGGCTACCCGCTCCGGTGTGACGGTCTCCATGTCCGACGTGCTGGTGCCGCCGGAGAAGGCCGAGATCATGGAGCGCTACGAGGCGCAGTCGGATCAGATCGAGAAGAAGTACCAGCGTGGTGCGCTCGATCACCAGGAGCGCAACAACGCCTTGGTCAAGATCTGGCAGGAGGCGACCGAGGAGGTCGGTAAGGCGCTGCGCGCGCACTACCCGGCCGACAACCCGATCATCACGATCGTCGACTCGGGCGCCACGGGTAACTTCACCCAGACTCGTACCCTCGCGGGTATGAAGGGCCTGGTGACGAACCCGAAGGGTGAGTTCATCCCGCGGCCGATCAAGTCCTCCTTCCGTGAGGGCCTGACGGTTCTGGAGTACTTCATCAACACCCACGGTGCCCGAAAGGGTCTGGCCGACACCGCGCTGCGCACCGCCGACTCGGGGTACCTGACCCGTCGTCTGGTGGACGTCTCGCAGGACGTCATCGTGCGCGAGCACGACTGTGGCACCGAGCGCGGCATCGTGGTGCCGATCGCGGAGAAGCAGCTCGACGGCTCGATCATCCGCGACGCGCACGTGGAGACCTCCACCTACGCCCGGACCCTCGCGTCCGACGCGGTGGACGCCGCGGGCAACGTGGTCGTCGCCAAGGGCGCCGACCTCGGCGACCCGGCCCTGGAGGCGCTGCTGGACGCCGGCATCACCGAGGTGAAGGTCCGCTCCGTGCTGACCTGCACCACCGGCACCGGTGTCTGCGCGACCTGCTACGGCCGCTCCATGGCGACCGGCAAGCTGGTCGACATCGGTGAGGCCGTCGGTATCGTCGCCGCGCAGTCCATCGGTGAGCCCGGTACCCAGCTGACCATGCGTACCTTCCACCAGGGTGGTGTCGCGGGTGATGACATCACCGGTGGTCTGCCGCGTGTGCAGGAGCTGTTCGAGGCTCGGGTGCCGAAGGGCAAGGCGCCGATCGCCGAGGTCTCCGGTCGCGTGCGACTCGAGGACGACGATCGCTTCTACAAGATCACCATCATCCCCGATGACGGTGGCGAAGAGGTTGTCTACGACAAGCTCTCGAAGCGTCAGCGTCTGCGTGTGTTCAAGCACGACGACGGCACCGAGCGTCTGCTCTCCGACGGTGACCACGTCGAGGTCGGCCAGCAGCTGCTGGAAGGCGCGGCGGATCCGCACGAGGTACTGCGCGTGATGGGCCCCCGTCAGGTGCAGGTCCACCTGGTCCACGAGGTCCAGGAGGTCTACCGCTCGCAGGGTGTGTCGATCCACGACAAACACATCGAGGTCATCGTGCGCCAGATGCTGCGTCGCGTGACGATCATCGATTCCGGTGCGACGGAGTTCCTGCCCGGCTCGCTCACCGAGCGCGCCGAGTTCGAGGCCGCCAACCGCCGCGTCGTCGCCGAAGGCGGCGAGCCCGCGTCGGGTCGCCCGGTGCTGATGGGTATCACGAAGGCGTCGCTGGCCACCGACTCGTGGCTGTCGGCGGCGTCGTTCCAGGAGACCACCCGAGTTCTGACGGACGCGGCGATCAACTGCCGCTCCGACAAGCTCATCGGCCTCAAGGAGAACGTGATCATCGGTAAGTTGATCCCGGCCGGTACCGGTATCAACCGCTACCGCAACATCCAGGTGCAGCCGACCGAAGAAGCCCGTGCCGCGGCGTACGCGGTGCCGTCCTACGACGACACCTACTACAGCCCGGACAGCTTCGGTCAGACCACGGGTGCCGCGGTGCCGCTGGACGACTACGGGTTCAGCGACTACCGGTAATTCGGTAGAGTACGACAGCATTCGGCCCCCGCTCATTCCTGAGCGGGGGCCGAATGCTGTCGCGGGCCGAGGCGGACGGGCATCCCCACTCCCGCGAGCCCCCTACCTGTGGGCGACCCGCACCGTGTGATCACAGGTCCAAATGGTGTGGTCGAGGGTGTCGTGTCGCTACGGGAGTGTCAGCAACTCAGGGCGGCACACGAGGAGCTTCGTCGCCTCCGTGGCCCGCAGGATAGGAACCACATCGCAGAGCAGTTGCGCGAAGGGAAGATGCAGTTCGCAGCCAACCCAGAGACTTCGTACTCTGACCCGTGAAGACCTGCTGAGGGAAGACATCTTTGAGCGGCGGGTCATCGCACGTTGGTCTCTACTCGACCTACTTGACGATCCATTGCTTTCTGCCAAGGGCGCCATAGAGTTTCGTGCCGGCCGGGACGAGTTACCGGATACTTGCGAGTGGGATCGCGGTGGGGCGACCATCTTCTACAACCTGCCGCGTCGTCGCCGAGGGTGACGCGCTGGCGGCGGGTCGCCTGGTGCTGTTCAGCGGTTGCGGGTTAGCGACGCCGTCCGCATGGTTATCGTCCGATCAACGCAATCCCTCACCGAAGCATTATCTTCCAGCTCATCAGCAAACCGTGGCCAGTGCTGCCGAACGCGATCGATGGTTTCCAGAGCCGTCGCCGACAGGGTCGCTGACGTGTGCAGTTTCCGGGCCAGACGATCGAACTGGTAGACGCGCATCGCATCGAAGCGCTTGTTACCCACGAACTTCAGGCCGAGGTCCTCGGGGCCATCGCCGATGCCGTAAGCCTCGGTCGACATGATGTCATAAGCCGGGGAGAGCGTTGGTACGCGCCGATCCCGGTAGATCAGCGACCAGTTCTTCAGGTGTGCGTCGCCGTTGCCGATGAGGACGAAGAACACCAGTCTGCGGACGAACTCGTGCAGGGCTGCGGTATCGCGGCCGCGGTAGGCAAGCGCGGCGACAGTCTCGAAGTTTCCCTCGTATTTGCTGATCGGATACACCGCACGAACCTGGGCGAAGTCTTCGATGTGGACCAGCCGACGATCGGTGGCGCGATCGAACCGTTTGACCGCATATGCAAACTCTTCGCCGCCGGGCCAGACGCCTGAGGGCACACCGTCGATGTCGTCGCGGTGCACCAGAGCGACCTCCGGAACATCGATTCCGACGGTACCCGCGAAACGCATCATGGTGTACTCGTTGGACGGCACGGCCGAGAATCGGGAGTCGGGCAGTTTGAGGATCCAGTCACCTCCCTCACCGGTGGCGGTACAGGTAAATCGCCTACCGTCACGCAGCGTCGAGAATTTCAGGCCGACGCCCGCGAGCGAAAACTTCCATGGTTGATGCTCGCGCGTTCGTGGATCCGGCGATACTTTCGCAGATTCCAGCACGGCCGCCACGTCGGGAACTGTGTGGAACTCCGCCGGGAGCACGCGTACCGCGCCAGGCAGATCATGGCCGACCTGTGCCAGGAGTTCCATCTCGCGCTCCGGCACTACATCGCGTTCGGCTGCGATCCACTCACGCATCACGCCTTCGGGAAGAAGATTCGAAAACCACTGTGGTAGTCGGAGATTTGCCGCAAATTTGGTGCGGGGACGCTCCTCGAACCGAAGTCCGAGGACGGGTCGATCCGGGTCGTCGAGGTAATCGTCTGTGAATTCGAACCAGGTGTAGTTGTTATGGTGGTAGAGCCAGCCGATTCGCTGGTCGTGTAACCAAACCGCGTGCCGGGCCGTCTCATTCATCGAGTTCCCAGTCTGCGTCGTCGAAGGTCCGGTCCTCGATCTCGAGGTCGTCGAGCACGAGATTGTCGAGTGATGGTGTGTCCTCGAACCCGATCTCCATTCGTTGTTGCAGAAAGTTTTTTACGACCTCGGCGAGGGTTTCCTCACGCCGTCTGACGAATTCACGTGCCTGACCATCGTTCAGCCGTGCCGGACCGTCGTTCAGCAGAGAGGCGACGTCGGGGGCGATGGCGTGCGACTCCAGAGTTCGTGCCCAGTCGGATTCGTTCACATCGATCGGCCGGTGCGCCAGGATCGCCGGGACTTCGGATGGTGCTGCCTCCAACCCAGGCACCAACAGCCACCGCGCCGCCGAGTCCTTCTTCAGAGCGGCCGCAACTCGTCGTGATACGACCGCGGTCAGAGCAGGCCTCGGCGTCTGGGCCTCGCCGAGTGCGTCGACGAGGTCGTTGCGATCGAGTCGTATTCCGTTACGTAACGACCGCGGATGCCGCTCCCACATAGCGCACGCGACAATCTTGCCGCTTGCATGGTTGGTACGGAATTGGTGCACATCGGGCCAGCTGATCCGCTCAGGGGGGATCGAATCGAGCAGCCCGGTGATCGTCGCGTCCAAGTCGTCGGGCACCACCTTCGCGCACAACGCTCGAGTAGTACCGGTCGAGCCGCCAGGAAACAGCGAGGTTCCGGCCGCGGCCGCCCGCCAATACCAGCGGCGCAATAATTGGGTCTGCCGATCGTCCAGCTCGGGGTGGTGGCCGAAGACCCTGTTCAGCACCACGAGCAGGTGTCGATACGGCAGGAACGCGAAATGCGGAGTGTCGGCGTGCCGCTGCAGGAACTCGATGGTGCGATCCAGGGCTTGTTGAGTCCTGTGGTAGGCCTCGTCGGCGTCTTCGCCGGGAAATTCCCCGGTCCGCCGGTCGTCGAACTCGGTGCGCATCTCACGCGTGACGTCCCGGCCCCGGCGGGCGAGGATCGCGCTGAATATGGTGTTGCCGTCGACGGTGCCGAAGCCGAGGTCGGTGCTGATATGTCCGATAATGTCCTCGATCGCGGTCGAGGTTTTTCGGCCGGAGTCGGCGGTAGTTGGATGCAGCGCTGTGAACACTTCGGCGCGGGTCAACCGCTTGCCGTAGCTGTTCAGGCGATCGAAGATATCGCGCAGGACGGATTCGTCTTGCGTCTCCACCACCGAGGCCGGAATCTTGAACTGGCGAATCTTCTTGGCCGCAGCGGTCGCCACATCGAAATAGTCCGTCGCTTCGGGCGAATCGCGGAACCAGCTCATCAGATGCTGCAGGTCGAACAGCGTGGGTAGCGGGATGGTGTGCGTTTTCGCGCCGGCTGTCGGAACTATCTGACCCGACATCGGGTCGAAGCTCAGTGCGAACCGGTCATCGTTCAGCGATTCCGAAGACAGTGCATTGGCCAGTGTCGCGACTCGCTGCTGACCGTCGACCACCCACAGTGCGTTATCCATCGCCGGTGCGTTTATCCGCAAGGCGCCGACAGTGATCGGGGCTTCGTCGGCGGGGCGCGACCACAAGAGCAGACTGCCGAGCGGATAGCCACGCATGATGCTGTCGAACAGCCGCCGAGCGTCCTCGATTCCCCATCGGAACGGACGCTGGAACTCCGGAATCCGGACCTTTCCATCGCGCACCATCGCGACGATATCCTCGACCTCGAACACGCGCGCCGTCGGTGTCGTGCCCAGACTGGTGCTCATCGCCAGTTTCTCCTTCGCCCCTGCAATCATTCGTCCCCGCACCTGATGTGGTGTATTCGAAGAAACTATCGGCACCGAGACAGGCACATACCAACGTATCAAGCGCGGGCCGAGAGCGTCCCGGGATAATCCGAGAGCGGAGCCGACTCGACCGCATCAGGTGTTCGGGGGTCTCTGTTCGTAGTCAGCCGCTGTGGCACCTTGCTGCGCAGAAACAGCACAGTGCAGGCCCGGTGCATCGAATTCGATGCCTGCATGATGGCGTCCGCGATCTGGTTGGACCTGGCTGCCATGCCGGTCAGCACTGCTTCGGTATGCATGCGCGGTTCCGGCAAGGTTGCCAGCAGCCTCCGCGTCATCCGGCCGCTGGATCGACCGACCGGTGCTGAGAAGCGCAATGTCCGTTTCACCAGCCGTTCCGTGATGTGGCCCTGCTCGGCCCAACGGGAGAACCCGGACATGTGTCGGCGTAAGGTTCCGCGTCGACGAAGACGTATGGAAGCAGACGGAGGCCGTAACGGTGGACCCATTGTTGGAGCGCTGTGGTGAACTCAAAGGACAGCTGGTCGATTTCGCAACCTCTGCCCGGTTCGACGTGGCACTGCGGGAACGTATCTTCGACGAGTTCCCGGACGGCGTCGTCGATGATGAGCTGACCTTCGGAACGGTTCTCGACGGCTTCGTGCACGGTCATCGACTCGTGAGCGGGACCTCGCTGATCGAGAGCTTCGTCGACAGTTGGCCCGATCTGTCCGACCGGGATCGCGCCATCGTGCTGAGCTGGCAAGACAGTGTGCAGGGCACGTTCGAAATCATGGAGATGGCCGGTGACGACGGCTTCGTAGCCTTCAATCACATCGATGAGCTGACCTACCGTGTGCGGTCGAACATGGGCGCCGACGGGATCTCGGGGTTGTCGCCCGGCGTGATCGTGGTCGGCCGTATCGTTCCGGTCTCGGACTTCTGGGTGATCAGTGGGCCGTTGGCGCGTTTCTCTGCCGACCAGGCCGACGCGGTGCTGGCGAGCGTGCCGCAGATGCAAGCGTCGAATCCGAAAGCGGTATTCCGCAATCCCGACAAACTGGCACAGGGCCGTCGAATGCAAGCAGAACAGCGTGACGATTTCATCGCGGTCCACGGCACCGACACGGTCGTCGTTCCCGGTTCGCGTGTTCGCGAGGTGCTGATGGCGGCCTACCAGCACACCTACCAGCGCAACGGCAGCGTCGACGGTCCGTGGACCGAGCCGGATCTCGACCTACCCTACTGGTGGACCGAGGCCGAGAGTATCGGATTGATCTATGACGAATTCGATGGGCTGGGGGTCTACGTCGACTACGCGTTGCTGGTCGAATTGTTCGGCAATCCCACGCTGCTCGCCCGGCGCAGATATCGCGAAACGCTGTCGGAGTATCTGCGCAACGTGGACATCGGACCGGTGCCCATCGCTCGGCTTGCCGCGGAGAACCCCGACAACGCGAGCCGATTGTTCGCGAGGCTGCTGAAGAAACCTCGATTCTCCTGGGACCGCGACGGTGCCGCGATGCTGCGCCGTCACAAGAAGGATTGGTACGACAACCCGCCGCTGCCGACGGTTGTGCCGGTGGACTCGCGAGTTGCGGCGCGCGTCGAATCGGCCGAGCAGTAACCGGCGGGCGTCGGCTTATCCACCGTCTACGCGGGCGCCCGCGCGATCACCGGCCCGCATCTGGCCAACTCTGGGCGTCGGCGGCGCTGGTCGGGTTCGTCACCAGCGTCGGCGAGGCGTTCTCGCTGGTGTTCCGGCCGCTCACCGGACCGTTGTCGGACCCCACCGGCCGGCAGTGGGCGCTGTCGATCACCGGGTACGCACTGACGGTGGTGTCGGTGCCGTTGCTGGCGTTGACCACCTGGTTACGCCGCGCCGTCCCTCGCCCGGCCGCCACCCCTTCTCATTTGTCTTTGACAGGACTCCGTGGATCGGTCCACCTGATGTGGTCCCCGGAGTTGGTCCGCTCGATGCGAGGCAGATAAGCAGGAATTACAGAAACGACGAGAGGCGACCTGTGGGAATCCACAGCGCCCCACTGTGTCTCACCAACGACGAATCCGAACGCTCGCTCGTCGGCGATGGCTGCCTTACTGCCGTAACCCTGGCGGCCGCTGGAACAGCGGCCGCCAGTGCGCCCAGTCGGAGGATCGGTCAGTCTGGATAGGCGATGTGTACGTCGTTCGGGGAGGCTGCGCCCTTGCCCTTCTCCAGCAGCGCCTTGAGGCTCATCATGTAACTGCCCCACTTGGTGGAGCAGTGGTGCATGAACTCCACTGGCTCGGCCCAGCCCGAGTGGGTGAAGAGCACGACTGTCCAGTCGCCGTCGCGGCGTAGTTGCCAGTCGACCGTCGTGCCGATCCATTCCTCGGGGCCGTCAACGACCTCCCAGGTCACCCGCTGGCCTGGCACGGCCTCGGTGACCAACATGTCGAAGCCGCCCGGCGGGAATCGGAAAGCGATGGTGCCGCCAGGGGTCGGATCGCCGGTGGTGTTCTCGGTCCACCACCCGGCAAGACCGTGGAGGGTTGTGAGCGCGTCATACACTTTCTTCGGGGCGGTGTCCTCGACCGCGATCCGGTGCAGGATGTCCACCATTTTGTCTCCTTCGATGTGTTACTTGTTCTTGGTCTGTTCGATGTGTTCGGCGAGGCGCTTGATGCGGCCGAGTCGGGCGTCCCAGGAGGCATCGACCTGCTGGAGTTGTGCGACTGCTCGGGCGAACTGCGTCTCATCGATCCGGTAGCGCCGCTCGCGCCCCCAGCTCGACGCCTCAAACGTGGCCTCGTCCCAGCCCATCTCGCGGAATCCGGTCTCGATGAACCGCAGCAGGGTCCCGCTCCCGGAAGCTGTCGGTGTGAAGGTTACGAACAGAGAGTTGCTTGCGGTCGGCTCGGTGCCGGCATCGTGGGTCCAGCGGAACGAGAAGGTCTTCGGCGGGTCGACCTTTAGGACCATCAAGGTGACGGCCTTCCCGCCGGGCGTGGGGTCGCCTCGATGTAGAGCTCCCGCTCGATGGCGCCGACGTCGGCGTTGTCCAGGTTCTTCATCTCCAACTCCTTATGCAACCATTGGTTGCGTAGGACCGTAGGCGACAAATCCTTCATCCGCAACCAGACGTTGCGTATGGAGGCCTGGCGGTCGGGCGCCTGGTGGGGCCGTTGACTGACACAGAAACACGAAGCTGGCGTAATTGCATGGTCATGCCACCAGCGAAGTCCATGACGGATGAGGCTGACGAGATAGCACACGGCCGGGTGGCGTCATATCGGTTAGTCTTCGCGTGGATTCCGAAACTCCACACCATCACCGCTGTCCGACTGGTGAAGTTCATTACCGGTGAGGCTCAGATGTGGGTGGGCGAGCATGATGCGGCGAGCGTCCACATGCGAGCCGCAATAGAGAGTTCATCGGCGTGGCCTCGGGAGCGTGCCGCGTGCAACTCAACCTTGGGCGCAACCTCGACGGTTCGGGTGATGTCGCCCAAGCGTGCTCACTGCTCGCGGACAACTGCGACATCATCAGTAGCCTCGCCTCCACCCGCCTGCATCAGCGAATCGACATGATTGCCCACACCATTCGCATTCCTGCCGTGGTAACGGAGGTGCGGGAGTTCTTGGCGAGATGCGCGGCGCGGGGCTAGCGACTCGGTACGCGGCCACTCCAAAACCAAAGCTGGGATACGCAATCTGCGCACTGCGCGAGTGCCTGATGGTTCACACCCATCCGCCGCACCGATTTCATATCGCCGACGTGGGCGGCGCCGAGCACTACCGATGACCGCGATCGGCCAGGCAGGTCAGTCTCCTGACTGACCGTGCTGGCAATTCACCATCGTGCTGCGACGGTTGAGAAGCGACGTTCACATGTCGGTGCGCTGACCCGGGATACGACATCAGGTGTCTGTGTCGGTGGTGGGTGCGATGATGCGCGGTGTACCCCGGCATCGAGGCAGAAGACGTCGAGGCTTCGCTCGTCTCCCTACCTCTTCGATCTGACCACCGGGCTCGTAGAACAATTCTGCTCCGTGAGTTCCAGCGACGAACATTTCAACGAAGTATTCGTTTTCGGCGATCGCCGATGTCACTGGAACCGTGACCTGCTGCGTGAGCCCGCGGCGCCGCAGTACCGCGCTGATGAGTCCGCGCCCGATGCGGCCCTCGGATGAAGAACTGCATCCACGCGCCTTTGGCGTCCTGCGAGCACGGTGACCTGGAGTGGTGCGGTGGACGCCGCGGTCCAGCTCGGAGAAAATGGTGTCGGGCTGAAGGCCGCTCGGTTTTCGGATCGATGTGGAGCAGACCGGAGCCCCGCGAAGAAGGCACGATCGCGATGTATCGGATCGCTCAGTGGCCAGCCCAATACAGCCCGACAAACGACGAAAACGACCCGAAGGTGCCTGCCAAAGCGACAGTCAGGCCCGTACCCACGTGGCGAGCCCGTCCGCCGATCACCATGAGTACGCCCGCTGCCAGCAATTCGCCTCCGTAGACGGAGGCAAGGGAGAATACCGTGAAGGGGACGACCAAAACCGGAAGTACGTTGATTATCAACGTCAATGCGGATGTCGCCAGCGACAATGGGCCGAACCACGCTGAGCCCGGTCGGCCTGATAAGGCGGTCTGTAGTTCTGCCAATGCCTCTCCTAGGTCGACAAGTGGTCCAGCAACGCGACAACGAACGTAGCGGCAGACCACAGAGCGCAGGCGGTGAATGCGCCGACTGCGATGGCATCGCCGACATCGGTGGACTTCCAGAGAAGAGAAGTCGCCGCGATCGCTCCGATGACACCCGTTGTGAGAAGGTATGCGCTCAAAGGGATATCGGCTGCGTCGGGGGCTATTACTCGTGTGGCAATGGCCAATACAACGACGCCGCAAACAAAGAAGGCCGAAGAACTGCAGGTTGCAATGCTCCACCGCCGGTTACGGTCGGCTTCCACACGCGGCATCAGATCGTTCCTTCAGGGAACGGCACGCGGGGTGGACTGCCGACCGAACGCCGCCGAGGGCTTAGGATACGGAGAACGCGGTACTGGAGTTCATCCATCGTCGTCGCCACCGCGCGCAGCTCTGGCGGGTCACTTTTCATTCTCGACTCCCCTCGGCAAGATCGAGAACAACATTATGGGGCTTGTGCTGCCTGTTCCAGTGCCGATTGCCTGGTTTCCGACCGTTGGTTCTCGGCCGGCAGCCTCGCTACCGGCGGCGACCTCACCGCTCGCTGTCGAGCATCGCCATTTGCGCGCTCGCGTAGCGCTCACCCGCGACCTGATCGGCGGGCGCCGCTGCCTCGATCGCCGACAACTCGTCCGCATCGAGTGAGATATTCAGGGCGCCAAGGGTTTCGGTCAAGCGTGTCCGCCGCCGCGCACCGATCACCAGCACGATGTCAGCACCCCGGGTGAGCGCCCATGCGATGGCCAATTGCGCCACCGTCGCGCCTTTATCCGCCGCAATCGCGGCGAGCGCGCGCACCAGCTCCAAATTCCGGTCGAGGTTGTCGCCTTGGAAGCGCGGGCTATGTGCGCGGAAATCATCGGCGGCGAAGTTTGTTCCGGGTTGGAATGAATCGCTGAGCAGGCCACGCGACAGCACGCCGTATGCGGTGATGCCGGTGCCGAGCTCGCGGCACACCGGAAGGATCTCCGTCTCGATGCCGCGCGAGATCAGCGAGTACTCGATCTGGAGGTCCGCGATCGGATGCACGGCCGCGGCGCGGCGAATGGTTTCGGCGCCGACTTCGGACAGGCCGACGTGGCGTACATATCCGGCTTCGATCAGTTCGGCGATGGCGCCGACGGTGTCCTCGATCGGCACGTCCGGATCGAGCCGGGCGGGCCGATAGATGTCGATGTAGTCGACGCCGAGTCGCCGCAGGCTGTAGGTGAGGAAGTTGCGCAGGGCGACCGGCCGATTGTCCACGCCGCCCCAGGCGCCGTCGGGCGCGCGCAGCCCGCCGAACTTCACGCTCAGCACCACGTCCTCGCGCGGTCGTTCGGCGATGGCCTTGCCGATCAGCAACTCATTGTGCCCTGCGCCGTAGAAGTCGCCGGTGTCGATGAGGTTCAGGCCGGAGTCCAGTGCCGCGTGCAGGGTGGCGGTCGATTCGACGTCGTCGGCCGCGCCGTACATGCCGGACATGCCCATCGCGCCGAGCCCGATGCGGCTGACTTCGGGTCCGGTTCGGCCGAGGCGCACTGTTTCGATCTTCGGAGTTGTCATAGGACCAGCCTGGCCCGTGCGGACTCATTTCGGGAGAGATCGCTGATCAGGGGAGTGGCGATCCCTGGCTGAGCCTGCCGTTTCCAGAGACAGTGGTGATATGGATCGCGCCCAGCTCGCCGACTTCCTGCGCCGCTGCCGCGAGCAGTTGACACCCGCCGATATCGGGCTGCCGCCGGGTGTCCGACGCCGCACGCCGGGACTGCGCCGCGACGAGGTCGCCATGCTCGCGGGAATGTCCACCGACTACTACACCCGCCTGGAGCAGTCGCGTGGTCCGCGACCGTCTACCACTGTGCTCGCCGCGCTGGCCCGCGCGCTGCGTTTCAGCAGTGACGAACGCGACTACCTCTACCATCTGTGTGACCACGCGCCGCCGGTCCGCGAGTTCACCGACAAGCATGTCGGCCCCGGCCTGATGCGTCTGTTGGCGAAGCTGGACGATACCGCGGCCATGGTCGTCACCGATCTCGGCGAGGAACTAGTCCAGAATCGGATGCACACTCTGCTCGTCGGCGATCACCGCGAACTGCGCGGCTGGGAGCGTTTCCATGCCTACCGCTGGTTCACCGATGTCGCCGCCCGCGCGATCTTTCCGGAGCAGGACTGGGATCGGCTGGCTCGCCAGCATGTCGCCGACCTGCGGCGACCGCCGCCCGTCGCGCGGGTGACGCCGATGTCGCCGCATTCATCACGAAATTGCGGTCGGTGAGCATGGAGTTCAATCGCCTCTGGAACGAACATGAAGTGGCGGTGCGGCTTTCGGACACCAAGCAATTCCTGCACCCGCAGGTCGGGTTGATCGACACCGTGTGCGAAACGCTGCTCACCCCTAACGCCGCGCAGCGCCTACTGGTCTTTCTGCCGCGGCCTGGTACCGACGCGGCCGAGAAGCTGGAGCTGCTGCGGGTGATCGGAACGCAGCGGCTGGCTCCCGCGGACCGTCTCGACTGAGTCGTAGCGGTCACGTCATCGAGCGCGGAGTAGCAGAGTAGCGGGCGGGTTGCCTCGCTCTGTCACCGAATCAGCCGGTGCAACCATCCCGGCGTCGGGCAGGTAATGACGTCGAGCGCCTCCCAGTAGGAATCCGCTGACCAGGCCGCGTTGATATTCCTGCCGACTGAGCGGTCGGTGCAGCCTTCGCGAGCCAGAGCCGTCAGCGCGGTCCGCGCGAGCCAGAGCGGTTGGCAGTCTCGGCCAGTCGGAGCCGTCAGCGCAGTCTCCGCGAGCCGGATTCGTCGGTGCAGTCTTCGTCGGTTGGAGCAGTCGTCTCGGCTCCGGCCCAGCGCCGCTACTACGCGCCGACCTCGCACAGTCTGCCGTTCGGCACTTGACGATCGCGCTCGCCCGCGCAATACTGAACTAGATGGTTCAGTATGACTTCCTTGATGCTTCCTTCGGGGCACTCGCGGATCCCACTCGACGCGGAATCCTGGAATGCCTCGGTCGTGCCCCGGCGACCGTCAGCGAGTTGGCCGAACGCTTCGAGATGACGCTGACCGGCGTGAAGAAGCACATCCAGTTGCTGGAGGCCGCGGGCATGGTCGTCACGGAGAAGCGCGGTCGGGTGCGCTACTGCACGCTCGGCGCGAACGTCTTCGATCGTGAAATGGCCTGGATGCAGGGCTATCGGCGGATGGTGGAAGCCCGAATGGACCGTCTCGGCGAATTCCTCGAGCGAACGGAGCAGGACACATGAGCACAACCACGAACGACGCCGTGGTCACCACAGACACCGATCGCGAGATCCATATCGAGCGGATCTTCGATGCTCCGCGTGAGCGGGTCTGGGCCGCTTACAGCCGGATCGAGTTGCTCACGCAATGGTGGGGGCGCGGCAATCGGCTCGACGTCGAGCGTTGGGAGTTCCGTGTGGGTGGGCACTGGCGGTTCGTCGAGCACGCCGACGGCGAAACCCATGGTTTCGAAGGCAGATTCCGGGAGATCACGCCGCAGGAGCGGATCGTGTACTCGTTCGAGTGGGACGGTATGCCCGCGCATGTCGCGATCGACAGTGTCAGTTTCATCGACCTCGGTGACGGCCGAACCAAAGCGGTCACCGACAGTCAGTTCCACACGCCGCAGGAGCGTGACGGCATGGTGCAGTCCGGCATGGAGATCGGGCTCAACGCGGGCTACCGAGCGTTGGACGCCTTGTTGGCCAGGAAATCCTGACCGGATACGGCCCCGTCGGCGCGGCGGGGCCGAAACATGCTGTGCCGCTCAGTCTCTGGCTGTGCCGATCCGGCGCTGACGTGGCTTGAGATGCAGTCCGGGCAGCGGCGGTGCGGGGATGCGCTGCTCGGGCGGGTGGCCCGCGATGTCCGCGAACCGTTCGACATCCCGGTTCTCCCAATCATTCCGGGCCCTGACGATCTCCTCATGGCTGCGGGCGACGAAGTTCCACCACATCACGAGTTCCTCGCCGAACGGCTCGCCGCCGATCAAGGCGAAATGCGCGCCGTTGGCGCTCGTAAGCGGCAATTCGTCGCGACCGGTGCCCAGATACAGCAGCGGTCCGGGGGCGAGTTCGGCACCCGCGACTGCCACCTCGCCGTCGATCACCAGAATCGCGTGTTCGAAGCGGGGATCGACCGGAACGGTGATGTCGGCGCCTGGCTCCATCCGCATATCGGCGCCGACCAGGGGCGTGTACGCGATCGCGGGTGAGGTGGCCCCGGCCAGCGAGCCGATCAGGACGGTAGCTCTGAGGCCGGGCGCTTCGACGACCGGAAGCTCCCGGTGCTGTTCGAAGTGCGGGTCGATGCCGGCGTGGTCGCCGGGCAACGCGATCCACAATTGCAGGCCGTGCCCCGCGGGTGCGCCCGGGACCACGTACTCGGAATGGGCGATGCCGCGGCCCGATGTCATCAGATTCAGCTGACCGGGCTCGATCCGTACGTCCGAACCGACCGAGTCGCGGTGCCGGATGCGGCCGTCGAACGGCCAGGTCACTGTTTGTAGGCCGATGTGCGGGTGCGGATCGATGTCGGGCGGCGCGCCGGTGTTGGTCACTGTCGGCGAGCCGAAGTGATCGAGAAAACACCACGCGCCGACCGTCGGGAGATCCCGTTGCGGCAGTACGCGTTCGACGTAGACGCCGCGCACGCCGCCGAGCGGCACCTCGCGCGCTGGGTACAGTTCGGCGACCGGGCCGGGACCCGGCGCGGGCTCGCAGAGCGTTTCCGCAGGCCGCGCGTCCATGTCACTCACCGGATGATGCCCTTTCCGATGACGTGCGCGTCGTGGTCGGGGTGCTTGTCCAGGTATGCCTTGATGAACGGGCACAGCGCCCGGATGACCCGCCCGCGCGTGATGGCGTCCTCGACCGCGCCTTTCGCCAGGACGGAACCGAGCCCTTTGCCGGAGAAAGCGCCGTCGATCTCGGTGTGGGTGAACACCGTCTCGTCGTCGCGCTCCTCGTACTCGGCGAAGCCGGCCAGCTCTCCGTTGTAGAGCACCTCGTAGCGCTGCTTCTCGTCGTTGCGGACGACCGTGGACGCCTGCGCCGATTCGGTCATTGCCTTCTCCTTCCGTGCGTGTACCGGGTGCTTGCTCAGGATCGACACGCGGTTGAACGCCCCGATCGTGGTCGCCACCCAGACGACGACAGCCAGCTGATCATCGGTCAAGTGGTTGCGAGCGAGCGCGTACTCACGCTCCATCGTGTCCTCGTCCGGAAGCGTCGCGGTGATCTCCGCGAGAGTGAGCACCGCCTGCTCGAACGGGGTGTACAGGGCGCTGCGTCGCCATGCGGGCAGCACCGCGATCTCCTGCTCGCGGACTCCAGCCGCGAGCGCGGCGCGGTAGTGCACGTCCAGGCAGTACGCGCAGCCATTGATCTGCGAGACGCGCAGGTTGATCAGTTCGATCATTCTGCGGTCGAGCCCGACCGCGGCGCCCGCGGCACGCACCTCACTCGCGACGCTGTTGAGCGCGCGGAATGCCGTGGGTGTCTGCTTGTCGATCCAGACACGGTCGTGTGCTGCCGAAGGCTTCATATCGATCGGATGTTAGCTGGCACGGGTTAACGCTCAGGCAATGGACTCCAAAAAACGGACTGCGGTCCGTGATGGTGTCCGTATCGCGGCGGCGGGTAAATGTTCCACTGACCTGCTCGAATGTCCGTGCTCGAACGGAGCCGTCCGGCGCCGCGTGCAGCGTCGGACGGCAACGAGTCCGCTTGCTACTCCCGGCCCGCCGAGGTGAACGTCATATCCGCATACCGGGTTCCGGCGACCTTGCCCGCGATCGGCTCCAGCGTGGCCAGCTCGTCGACGGTCAGCGCGATGGTCGCGGCGGCCACATTGTCGGCGAGCCGGACCCGGCTGCGCGTGCCGGGAATCGGGACCACCGCGAGGTCGTGGACGCGGGCCTGTGCGTGCACCCAGGCCAATGCGACCTGCGCCTGCGTGATGCCGCGGGTGTCCGCGATCGCCCGTAGCGGCGTGAGCAGCTCCGTGTTGTGGGCCACATTGTCGCCGGAGAAGCGTGGCATCGCGTCGCGGAAGTCCTCTCCGTCCGACGATTCGCCCGCACCGGTGTACGACCCGGTGAGGAAACCGCGGCCGAGCGGCGAATACGGCACGAATGTCACGCCCAGCTCCGCGGCGGCGGGCACCACGGTCTGTTCGACATCCCGAGAGAACAGCGACCATTCCGACTGCACGGCGGCGATCGGGTGCACCGCGTGCGCGGCACGAAGTTCGGCTCCGGTCACCTCGGACAGGCCCAGCGCGCGCACCTTCCCCTCCCGCACCAGTTCCGCCAGTACGCCGACGGTGTCCTCGATCGGCGTATCGGGACTCTTGCGGTGCATGTAGTACAGGTCGATGGTGTCGATCCGGAGCCTGCGCAGGCTGGCCTCCACCGCAGCGCGAATATAGGCGGGGGAATTGTCGATACCGCGGTAGGTCGGGTCGTCGGCTTTACGGACGATGCCGAACTTGGTGGCCAACACCACCCGGTCTCGATGGGCGCCGACGAAATCGCTGAGAAATTCCTCGTTGTGGCCGGAACCGTAGATGTCGGCGGTGTCGAAGAGCGTGACACCCAGTTCCAGCCCGCGGTCCAGCGTGGCCCGCGATTCGGTGAGGTCGCTCGCGCCGTAGAACTCGCTCATTCCCATGCAGCCCAGCCCCTGGGTCCCCACCTCGATGCCGTCGGCGCCCAGCGTGGTGGTGGGAAGCGCGGCGGTGGTGGGCCCACCCGTCGTCCGGCCGCCATCCTCCGTCGAATCACTGCGTGATACTGCGTTCATACCTTGACCCCTTCGCTGTCGTGCGCGATGACCACGGCCGGCCGGGACGCCTGGGCTTTGCCCTCATAGACGGCGATCTTGTAATCCAGCACGGCCAGGGTCTGACGAAGTTCATCGAGCTTGGCGAGTACCTCGGTGCGCGTGTTCTGGAACATTGCCAGGCGCTCCGGAAAGGTGGATTCTCCTTCCCGGACCAACTCGGCGTAGCGAACCATGTCCGCCACCGACATGCCGGTGGTGCGTAGGCGGCCGATCAGCGTGAGCCATTCCAGATCGCGATCACTGAACCGGCGCTTGCCGGTGTGGTCCCTACCGATGTAATCCATCAGCCCGATCCGCTCGTACCAGCGCAAGGTGTCCCGGCTCAGTCCCGACCGTTCTGCCGCGGCGCCGATCGAATGCCGCGGCAGCTCCCAGTCGCTCGCAGTGCCGTGCGATACGGTCTCGCTCATGACTGCGCCTCGCCGGCGCTCGGCTCCGTCACGCGCGCTGCGCGCTGTGCCGATGATTCGCTCACTGACTCGCCCTTCTCGTTGAACACCGACGACGCTAGTCACCTGGAGTGCACTCCAAGCAAGACCAATTCTGCCAAGCTTGCCCACAGTCCTCTCGTGTGGAGTGCGTACCGGAATGAGTGCGGGCGGCGCGGCATCGATCCGCGAGTTGTGGCGGCGAGAGGAGCTCATCCCGTGCGATCAGAGTGAGTTTGCGGCTCGTCCTCGCGAGGCGGCCAAGCGAGTGCGTGATGTGACTACCCTAGCGAGCAGGCGCTTTTGAAGGAGATGACGGACGCATGGGCACGGGGGGTACGCGATCTCGGCGAGTTCCAGTCGCAGGCCGAGGGCGTTCGTTGAGACCTCCGACACCCCGACCGAGCCGAGCCAGTCGATTGCTGCATTGGTCGGGGTGGACAAAAGTAGCGGCAATGGCAACGACAGTGGCCACGCTCGGCGCGACGCTCACTGCCGCCGGCGCCCTATGGTTCACCGCCCAGTCGCTACGCGCGACGAACAGCCAGCATTCCCTAGCGCAGCAAACCGCGGTGACCGACCGCTTTCGCCTGGCGGCAGAACAACTTGCCTCCGACAAAATCGATGTCCGCCTGTCGGGTATCTACCTACTCGAGCGTCTCGCCAAAGACTCTCCCGCCGATCACGCGACCGTCTTCGCAATGCTGTCAGCGTTCCTGCGCACCCACACGAACGCGGGCGAGTGCCGGACGCAGAGCCCGGTCCGGCCGATACCCACCGACATCCAGGCCGTTCTCACTGTTATCACACGTCGCGTCCTCGGTCCCGAGAGCCTCGCCGACAAACCGGACCTACGCTTGACCTGCCTGGCGGAGGGCGATCTCACCGACGTGATTCTCTCCCACGCGGACTTCACCCGCGCGAACCTCGCAACGGTAAATCTCACCCGCGCCTTCCTCCCGTACGCGAATCTCACCGACGCCGACCTCACCGGCGCGAACCTCACCGACACCGTTCTCGGCGCTGCGAACCTCACTGGCGCCAAACTCGTCGGGGCCGATCTCACCGGCGCGGATCTCAGGGACGCGAACCTCACCGGCGCCGCCTATGACCTCACTACGCGGTGGCCAGACGGTTTCACGCCGCCGTAGCCAGCGCCCGCATCGTGGTGTTCAGGGTTCGGACCGCGAATCGAGTGAAATTCTGCGTCGCGCGGGCACCCGACGCGCGGATGCCCGCGCCCGCGGTCAGCTGCTGTAATTCGGAAGTTGCTGGACGGCCCACTTGTTGCCGTCGGGGTCGGCGAAGAACGTGAACAGCCCCCAGCCGAGGTCCTGCACCGGAGTGGCCGCCACGCCGGCGGCGGTCAGCTGCTGGTAGGCCTCCTCGGCGCTGGCCACCACCATCTGCATGCCCTCGACGCTGCCCGGCGCCGCCTCGGTGAGGCCCTCACCGAGACAGATGGAACAGCCGGAACCGGGCGGGGTGAGCTGAACGAAGCGCAGGTTCTCGTTGACGCGGTGGTCGTGATCGGCATTGAAGCCGATCTTGGTGTAGAAGTCTTTGGCGCGGTCGACGTCGGTCACCGGAATGGCGACAAGCTCGATTTTCCAATCCATTCGGCGAGCATCCCACCGGGTACCGACAAAGTCTCGATTTCGCGCCTACGCTGGGGGCATGCCTGGAAAGGACATCGATCGGATCAGGGCTCGTTCGGCCTGGGCGACGGTCAAGGAAAGCCCGGTGATCACCGCCATCGCGGTCGCGCCGTTCGTGCTCGCGCTCGGCGTGGTGTGGTGGCTGTTCGGCGGGTTCGCCGCGTTCGTGCTGCTCGTCGTTCTCGGTGCGGTCGTTGTGGTCGGCGGCAAGTTGCTGCGCTGACCGCTCGCCGAACTGTGAGCGGTCAGCGCGGAATGTGAAAGTGTGTCAGTTCGCCGGTTCCTTGGTCGATGTCGGCCCACGGCCGGTCGAATCGCAGCACCGCCAGTGCCGAGGTGGGGAACTTCCTGCTGAGCTCGACCGCCGGTGTGCAGTCGCGGTTGTTCGCCAATTCCCATGCCGTCCATGGCATGCCGGGCGCATGCCCGATCAGCAGCAGCGTCGCCACGTCGACGTCGCTGAGTTGGATGAGTTCGATGAGCGATGCCGGGACCGCGTCGTAGATCCCGGCCTCGTAAACCACCGGCGCCGTGATTCCGGTGGCGGCGAGTGTCTGCCTGGTGCGTGTGGCGGTGGAGCACCGCACGGCGTCGATCGGTGGTTGGGTCTCGCGCAACCACTCGCCGGCCAGTCCGGCTTCACGGCGCCCCCGCGGCGCCAGTGGTCGTTCGTGATCGCCGACGCCATCCGGGTACGCCGACTTGCCGTGCCGCATGAGGATCAGAGTCCGCACCATGGGGATACCGTAAGCCCTCTGAAGGTGAGGTCTGGACCACACTCGAGGCAAACTGATAGCGGCACGACAGCAGGTTCGCCGCGAGAGTCCCTCGCGGTGGATGTGCCGGACGTCGCTTTTGTCCACCGCAACCCCATGGGTGGCCACAGCCCACGTACATTTCCGAGGATCAGCACAATATGGCCTACGTAATCACGCAGCGCTGTTGTAATGACGCCAGCTGCGTTTCCGAGTGCCCGGTCGATTGCATTCGTCCCACCCCGGATCAGCCGGAGTTCGCGACGACCGAGATGCTCTATATCGACCCCGACACGTGCATCGACTGCGGAGCCTGTGTGGACGCGTGTCCGGTGGAGGCCATCTACCCCGAGGACGACCTGATCGACTCGTTGGCCCGATTCCGTGATGTCAATGCCGCCTACTTCCAACGGCATCCGCTCGAGTCGAACTTCACTCCGATCGTCACGCCCGCGCGTCCGCCGAAAGAGCTGGGTACGCTGCGCGTCGCGATCGTCGGAGCCGGGCCGGCGGCCTGTTATGCGGCAGATGAACTGCTGCGCAGGGCCGATGTCGAGATCGAGATGTTCGACCGGCTGCCGACTCCGTGGGGTTTGGTGCGCGCGGGTGTCGCTCCGGATCATCCGGGCACCAAGACCGTCGCGAACATGTTCGAGTCGGCGTTCCGCCGCGAGACGCTGCAGTACTACCTCAACGTCGAGGTCGGCACGCATATCTCGCACGACGAACTGCTGCAGCACCACCATGCCGTGATCTACGCGGTCGGCGCCTCGACCGACCGCCGCCTCGAAGTGCCGGGCGAGGATCTACCGGGCAGCCATTCCGCCACCGAGTTCGTCGCCTGGTACAACGGCCACCCCGACTACGCGGACCGGACGTTCGACCTGTCCGGCGAGCGGGCCGTGATCGTCGGCAACGGCAACGTCGCCTTGGACGTGGCGCGGGTACTGACCGCCGACCCCGACGAACTGGCCAAGACCGACATCGCCGACTACGCGCTGGACGCGCTGCGGCAGAGCACCATTCGCGAGGTCGTCGTGCTGGGCAGGCGCGGCCCGCTGCAGGCGGCCTACACCTCGTCGGAGTTTCTCGCCCTCGCACACCTGAAAGGCGTCGATATCGTCATCGACGACGCCGACCTGGAACTCGACCAGGCGAGCCAGGCAGCGTTGGACGATCCGGAAATCGAGCCGTCACTGACGCTGAAGTACACCCTGGCCAAGGAGTACGCCGCCGGTCGCCGAGTCGACGGCAACAGGCGGATCGTGTTCCGCTACCTGGTCTCGCCGACCGTGCTCACCGGCGCCGACCGGGTCGAATCGGTCGAGTTCGTGCACAACGAGCTGGTCGACCGCGAGGGGCGGCAGGTGGCCGTGGCGACCGACCGAACCGGGAACATCGACGCCACGCTGGTGCTGCGATCTATCGGCTATCGGGGCGAACCGGTCGGCGACCTGCCGTTCGACGAGCAGCGCGGCATCGTGCCCAATGAACACGGTCGGGTGATCGGCGCCGACGGCGCCCCGGTCCCCGGCGTGTACGTCAGCGGCTGGATCAAGCGTGGTCCGCGGGGCGTCATCGGTTCGAACCGGACCGATTCCGAGGAGACCACCGAGCAGCTCATCGCCGACTTCACCATGGGCAGACTCGCTGTGCCGGAGGCCGGCCGCGCCGCACTCCAGACGCTGCTCGCGCAGCGCCGAGTCGACCTGGTCGACCGGGCGGGCTGGCGGGCGATCGATCAAGCGGAGAAAGCAGCCGGCAAGTCCGCGGGGCGTCCGCGGGTCAAGTTCACCAGTCGGGAAGACCTGCTCAAAGCCGCCCGCGGCTGACCGTGTCGGAAGCCGGTCGGGTCATCCGAGATCCGGCCGGCGCGCATGGCGGCAGCGTCCTACCAACCAGACATCTGATTCGTAAGGACATGGGTAACTCGCCGGGGCATTCTCGTAACTCGAGTGACACTCGACGCAGGGCCTGAACGCATATCCCGAGCCACCCACCAGTACGGCCTGAAACCCGGAGAGGCGGGACAGACTAAAGACCCGGAGAGGCGGGCTGCCCGGGCTGCCCGGGCAGCGGCATGATGCGGACCACGGTGGTGGTCGTCCCGCCGACGACGAACCACAACCGCAGCACTGGACTGCCGTTCCGATCGCTCGGCTCGTAGCGGCTGCGCACCGTCACATGCTGGCGCGCGAGCACCGGCGCCACGTATTCGATCACCGCGCGGTGCGGGCCCGCGAGCAACTTGGGGTACTCGACCAGGAACTGTTCGACTGCCTGCCAGTAACACGCGTTGTTGACGTGGTTGTACTGATCGATATCCGTCGCGCGCACCGGGAACGGCAGGTCGGTCTCGGACTCCGGCGGCGTGGCGTCGGTCAGGTACGGTCGCCAGCGCAGCCGGTGCTCGCTGGTCGTGCGACCCAGGTAGGCGAGGCCGTCGTCGCTGATCCGAGCGGGCATCCCGGTCGACTCACCGATATTGATCCAGAAGCCCTCCGTCTCGATCAAGCCGCCGTTGCCGCTGGTGATCCGTACGCGCATATTCGTCCATCGGGTGGACATCGCCGAGCACCAGCGCAGCAACTGCACTTCGTCCGGCCAGAGAATCGGTCGAATGACATCGATGACCGTTCGCCGGACGATCCAATTCGGGTCGCTCCGGTGAAAAAATGTCTTCTGCAGATTCTCCCAGGCAATATCCTGCAGGTAGCGGGCGACGGAATCGAACCGCAATCGGTCGTACGGATCCACATCACCAGCCCGCACGGGCCACGCCGAAGCAAAGCCCATGCCCTCCTGGGGAAGCGGGGCGAGTGGCTGATCGAGTGACACTGGTGCTCCTCGCGCTGCACGGTGTGCCGCGTTTCTTTCTGTGGTGCTTGTTGTGACACGACTTTACGGGGCGGACTTCATACCCTCGCGTCGAGCCGCCTGTACTCACCTATCATCCGCCAAGAACCGCTTGGACCAGGCAGAATGTCTTTTCTGCTCGGTTTCGGCCGGCTCGATCGGCGTCGATCGGCAACCCTGGTCGGCGCTGCCCGAGTTCGGTGCGTCATTCCGGCCCACTGCCGAGCGATCTGTAATGGTCGATTCGAGTACAGCACCTCGGTCATGATCTCGGCGGCCGCGTTCGAGATGCCACCGTTGCCCGGCGCCTGGTCAGGTGTTGAACGTGCAATCGACGATCTGCGGCGGATCTTTACACGGAGAGCTTGCCACTCGATTGCTGGTGCGTGCGTTTCGCTGCGATCGAAACACTCGCGGGCGTTCTGGACAGAAGCCCGTGGCGGCCGGTTAGGTTGGTTGTCGGCGGCGTCGGTGCCGGCGCACGCTGTCGCAAGAACAGAGAGGACAGCACATGCGTGCAGCTCAGGTCAGCAAGCTGGACGGGCCGGAGGCGATCCAGGTCGTGGATCTGCCGGAGCCCGCGTCCTACCCGGGCGGCGTCGTCATCGACGTGCACGCGGCGGGCGTCGCCTTCCCGGATGTGCTGATGACACGAGGGCTGTACCAGATGAAGCCCGAGTTGCCGTTCGTCGTCGGCAGTGAGGCCGCGGGCATCGTGCGGGAAGCGCCGGCGGAGGCGCACGTGCGGCCGGGCGATCGGGTAGTCGCGCTGACCCTGCTCGGCAATGCCATGGCAGAGGTGGCCGTCGCGCCCGCGCAGATGGTGTTCCGGCTGCCGGACAACGTCTCGCTGGCGGCGGGCGCCGGCATCGTGTTCAACGATCTGACCGTGCACTTCTGCTTGCGCAACCGCGGCAGGCTGGCCGAGGGGGAGACCGTTCTGGTGCACGGCGCCGCAGGCGGCATCGGGACCTCGACGCTGCGGATGGCCGCCGCGCTCGGCGCGGGCCGGGTGATCGCGGTGGTGAGTACCGAGGCGAAGGCCGAGGTGGCCCGCGCCAACGGCGCCACCGACGTGGTACTCGCCGACGGTTGGCTGGCGGCGGTGAAAGAGCTGACCGGTGGCCGTGGTGTGGACATCGTGCTCGACCCGGTCGGCGGCGACCGCTTCACCGACAGCATCCGATCACTCGCCTCGGCGGGCCGTTTGCTGGTGGTCGGTTTCACCGCGGGCGAGATCCCCACGGTCAAGGTGAACCGGTTGCTGTTGAAGAACGTCGAGGTGGTGGGCGCGGCCTGGGGTGAATGGGTGATGTCGCACCCGGGCTATCTCGCCGAGCAGTGGGCCGAGGTGGAGCCGCTGCTCGCTTCCGGGAAGATCGCGCCGCCGGACCCGGCGCTGTACCCGCTGGACAAGGCCGCCGACGCGGTCGCGGCACTGGACAACCGCACCGCAACGGGGAAGGTCGTGGTCACGCTGCGCTGACGCGCACCATTGCTGCGGCTCGTTGCGACTCTGTCGATCCAGGTAACCGAACCGGACCTGCTCACACCCGGTCAGCGGGAGCGTTTGCCGGTTCGGGGGGCCCGAGTTGTGCGATCGTCTCGCCGGCCTGCGGGTACGAAATTCGTCGCCGCTGTTGTCGGATCGTGCCGCCGCATAATGGATTTCGATCCGAGGATGGTTTCGGACGTGTCGACCGAGCGCGCGCTATTCGTTGGTCGACCGGTAGGCGGGCGCTTTGGTGGTACCGGCCGGACTCAGTGTGTGCAACAGCGGCAGGGTGCGCCGAGCGACCACCGTCGACAACATGATGACGCTGTGCGAGCGCGTCACCGACGAGGTCCGGTCGATACTCAGCAATACCGCCTGGAGCCCGGCGTGCGAGTCGGCCCCGATCCGGCACAGCACGTCGCTGGATCCGGTGGTGGCGTAGGCCTCGAGCACGCCGGGAATGGCGTCGAGTTCGGCCGCGACCGTCTCCAGCGCGCCCTGCGCGATCTCCAGCGTGACGAAAGCCTGCACGTCGAACCCCGCCGCGGTGACATCGATCTGCGGATCGTAGGAGGCGATCACGCCGGACTGCTCCATGCGCGCGATCCGGGATTGCACTGTCGCTCTCGCGACCCGGGTCCGGCGGGACAGCTCGAGAATGCCCGCCTTCTGGTGTTCGTGCATCGCCGTGAGGATGGCAAGATCGAGTTCGTCGAGTTTCGCCGGCGTGCGCGCCATGACTGCCTCCGTTCGGAGCACGGGCCAGGCTTCCTGCCTGTACTGCTGATGCTATTCAAATTGTCCAGCAATCCGCGACACTTCCTAGCCGAATTCGCCACACTGTCTATCGGTGATCGACGCTGTTGCCTACCAGGCGCCCCAGCGATTTCCTTGCTGCATGACCATCGAGCACCTGCCGACCGCTCCGTCCGGAGCCGTACCCAGCAACGGTGACCTGCGCACTCTCGTCGGGCTGGTCGACCATGACGACAGCCGCGATCCCTTTCCGGTGATCGGCTGGGACGCCCTCGTCTGGGTGGTGGGCAACGCCACGCAGACCGCGCATTTTCTGGAATCCGCCTTCGGGATGCGACTGGAGGCGTACGCCGGGCCGGAGACCGGAAACCGCGACCACAAGGCGTTCGTCCTACGCAGTGGCGCTGCGCGTTTCGTGATCACCGGGGCTGTCGATCCGGACAGTCCTCTGGTCGCCCATCACGATCGCCACGGCGACGGCGTGGTCGATATCGCGCTCGAGGTACCGGACGTGGATCGCTGCGTGGCGTGGGCGCGCACCCACGGCGCCACCATCCTGGTCGAACCGCACGACGACACCGACGACTGGGGCACCGTGCGCTCCGCCGCGCTGGCTACGTATGGCGAGACGCGGCACACTCTGGTCGACCGTTCCCGCTACCACGGGCCCTACCTGCCCGGTTATGTCGCCCGGCGCTCGACCTATCAGCGACGGGCCAGCGCACCCAACCGGCTTTTGCAGGCGATCGATCATGTGGTGGGCAACGTCGAACTCGGGCAGATGGACGAGTGGGTCGAGTTCTACCGGCGTGTCATGGGTTTCACGAACATGGCCGAGTTCGTCGGCGACGACATCGCCACCGAGTACTCGGCGCTGATGAGCAAGGTCGTCGCCAATGGAAACCACCGGGTGAAGTTCCCGCTCAACGAACCGGCCGTGGGCAAGAAGCGGTCGCAGATCGACGAATACCTCGATTTCTACCGCGGCCCCGGCGTGCAGCACATCGCGCTCGCCACCAACGACATCCTCACCTGCGTCGACGCACTACGCCGCGAGGGCGTCGAATTCCTCGAGACACCCGACACCTACTACGAGGATCCGGAACTGCGGGCTCGTATCGGCCAGGTCCGTGTCCCGGTCGAGGAATTACAACGCCGCGCCATCCTCGTCGACCGGGACGAAGATGGCTATCTGCTGCAGATTTTCACCAAGCCGCTCACCGACCGTCCGACCGTATTCTTCGAAATCATCGAGCGCCACGGGTCCCTCGGCTTCGGCAAGGGAAATTTCAAAGCGCTGTTTCAGGCGATCGAACGCGAACAAGCCGCCCGCGGCAATCTTTAGGCCCTCGACGGAGATTGCCCGTAGTCCGACTCGGTGCGGGAAGGATCTGTGCGCGGTCGCACCGTGCAACTGTTCGAGATATGCGCTCCAGACGGTGATTTGCGGTGTGGCCAGCGCGCGAAGCGGCGCGTGTCCGCCGCCGCACGGCGAGATCCACGGGCCGTCTCGTCGAGCCCGTTCGGTCGATGCATCGGTAGAGTCTCAAGCATGCGGATCACGTCGGCGATCGTCATGGGCACGGCCTTCGCTCTGCTGTTGGCTGCGTGCGGTTCGGGCGACGGCTCCGACGACACCGCCACCCCACTGCGTCCGCCTCCGAAGGTCGCCACGCTGGGCCCGTTTGTCGGCGAATGCGGACATGTCACCGACGATGAGGTGCGCGACCTGGCCGGTCTCGGTCAGATCTCTCAGGCCCTGAAGAATTCGGTGAGCTGCAATTGGCAGTCCGCCGGCGCCGGTTCGACCAGCGTTACCTTCGCCTCCTACCGCGGCAGCCCGATCGCCCGCGAGAAGGCATGGGTCACCACCCAGGGGCGCAATCCGGAGACGATCGACGTCGGCGGACGTGTCGGGTTCCAGGCGCTCGAGCCGACCGGCGAGGTCTGCGATCTCGCGGTGCAACTCGACGACGACTTCTTCGAGTGGTCGATGGCCTTCGATCGGTTCACGACCAGGGACAGCAACCCGTGTGACCGGGTCCGCAAACTGGCCGAGTTGACTGTCCAACGGCTGCAGTAACGGGAGGACGGCATGGATCTTCGGCGCGGCTGGACCCGTGGAATACTCTCCGCGGTCGCCTTGCTCACGATGGTGGTCGGCATCTGCGGCTGTGGGCGGACGATCAGTGGGTCGGCGTACCCGGCCGGCTCCGGCACCGGCGGCACCGTCAGTACGAACTTCGACAAGCTGCTGCGCGAGTGCGAAGTGGTCACGCTGAAGGATGTCGAGAAGGCGGTCGGTGAGGGGGCCTTCGTCCTGCCGTCGTTCTATGGCGCGGTCTGCATGTGGGATCTGGAGGGCGCGCCCGGCGGCAACGCCATGGTGACGCTCAATTGGTACGAGATCGGCTCGCTGAACAACGAGAAGACCGTCAACGACCGGCTCGGCTACACCACCACCAACATCACCGTCGAAGGTAGGCGCGCGCTGGAGACCCGTCGTCCCAACGATCCGGACTCCTGTGGCGTCAGCGCGGGCGCGGCGGACCAGGGCGTCATCGGATTCTGGGTCAACTATCGGCCCGGTTCGAGCCATCCCGATCCGTGCGGTGCGGCGAAGAAGCTGGTCGAACTGACCTTGAATTTGGCGCGATAGCGGCAATTCATCCGCACCCGCTTTGACCCTGTGTCATGGCCGCGGGTATCGTGGACCGCTGTGCCCGGAAGCATGCGGGCAAGTTCGTGCGTGACCATAGGCCAGCGAGAGCGGCTGACCCCTCCAGCGTGCCCGGAATCCGGGCCCTGCGGCGCGCGCGACACGCCCGACCTCGGGACGCGAGAAACGCGGCCGGACGTGCAAGTGAAAGCTCGAGGACAGCGACGTGAACGATGGGCCCGGAAGCGGAAGCTTGCGTGACCACGAAGGGCCCCGGGAACGTCGCCAACCGAACAGACATGAAGTCCAGACACCGCGTTAACTAATAAGGAAAGCCGGTCTATGCCAACCATCAACCAGCTGGTCCGCAAGGGTCGCCGCGACAAGGTCTCCAAGACGAAGACCGCGGCGCTGAAGGGCAGCCCGCAGCGTCGTGGCGTGTGCACCCGCGTGTACACCACGACCCCGAAGAAGCCGAACTCCGCGCTGCGTAAGGTCGCGCGTGTTCGCCTGACCAGCGCGGTCGAGGTCACGGCGTACATCCCGGGCGAGGGCCACAACCTGCAGGAGCACTCGATGGTGCTCGTGCGCGGCGGTCGTGTGAAGGACCTTCCCGGTGTCCGTTACAAGATCATCCGTGGCTCGCTCGACACCCAGGGTGTGAAGAACCGCAAGCAGGCCCGCAGCCGTTACGGCGCCAAGAAGGAGAAGAGCTGATATGCCACGCAAGGGCCCCGCACCCAAGCGTCCGCTGATCAACGACCCGGTCTACGGGTCCCCGCTGGTCACTCAGCTGGTCAACAAGATCCTGCTGGACGGCAAGAAGTCCACTGCCGAGCGCATCGTCTACGGGGCGCTGGAGCAGGCGCGCGAGAAGACCGGCACCGACCCGGTCGTCACCCTCAAGCGCGCGCTCGACAACGTCAAGCCTGCCCTCGAGGTGAAGCCCCGTCGTGTCGGTGGCGCCACCTACCAGGTGCCCGTCGAGGTGCGGCCGGGCCGCTCCAACACGCTGGCGCTGCGCTGGCTGGTCAACTACTCCCGCGCTCGTCGCGAGAAGACCATGGTCGAGCGTCTGGCCAACGAACTGCTCGATGCCAGCAACGGCCTCGGCGCCTCGGTCAAGCGTCGTGAAGACACCCACAAGATGGCCGAGTCCAACCGGGCCTTCGCGCACTACCGCTGGTGACGTCTGCCCGGCCCGTCGTCCGGGTCGGGAGGCACAGCCGGAACGCGGCACTTATCCGCCGCGTCCGGCGTTGACATAGAGGCGACCACAGGGTCGTCCCCGATAATCCCAACTAGCTACGAGCGGGGAAGATTTCCGTGGCACAGGACGTGCTCACCGACCTGAACAAGGTCCGCAACATCGGCATCATGGCCCACATTGATGCGGGCAAAACGACCACAACTGAACGCATCCTCTTCTACACCGGTATCACCTACAAGATCGGTGAGGTCCACGACGGCGCGGCCACGATGGACTGGATGGAGCAGGAGCAGGAGCGTGGTATCACCATCACCTCCGCGGCCACCACGTGCTTCTGGAAAGACAACCAGATCAACATCATCGACACCCCCGGGCACGTCGACTTCACCGTCGAGGTGGAGCGGTCGTTGCGCGTGCTCGACGGCGCCGTTGCGGTGTTCGACGGCAAGGAAGGCGTCGAGCCGCAGTCCGAGCAGGTGTGGCGTCAGGCCGACAAGTACGACGTGCCCCGGATCTGCTTCGTCAACAAGATGGACAAGCTCGGTGCGGACTTCTACTTCACCGTGAAGACCATCGTCGAGCGCCTCGGCGCCAAGCCGCTGGTCATTCAGCTGCCGATCGGCGCGGAAGACACCTTCGAAGGCATCGTCGACCTGGTCGAGAACAACGCCAAGGTGTGGCGTGGCGAGACCAAACTCGGCGAGCAGTACGAGGTCGTCGAGATCCCGGAGGACATGAAGGAGAAGGCCGAGCAGTACCGCCAGGAACTGCTGGAGACCGTCGCCGAGTCCGACGAGGCGCTGCTGGAGAAGTTCTTCGGCGGCGAGGAGCTCACGGTCGAGGAGATCAAGGGCGCCATCCGCAAGATGACGGTCAACTCCGAGCTCTACCCGATCCTGTGTGGCTCGGCGTTCAAGAACAAGGGCGTGCAGCCCATGCTCGACGCCGTGATCGACTACCTGCCGACGCCGCTGGACGACGGCGGTACGGACGGTCACGTCCCGGGCAAGGAAGAGGAGATCATCCACCGCGATGCCGCCGTCGCCGCGCCGTTCTCGGCGCTGGCGTTCAAGATCGCCGTGCACCCGTTCTTCGGCAAGCTGACCTACGTGCGCGTGTACTCGGGCAAGGTCGACTCCGGCGCCCAGGTCATCAACTCGACCAAGGGCAAGAAGGAGCGGCTGGGCAAGCTGTTCCAGATGCACTCCAACAAGGAGAACCCGGTCCCCGAGGCCCAGGCGGGCCACATCTACGCGGTGATCGGTCTGAAGGACACCACCACCGGTGACACCCTGTGCGATCCGCAGAACCAGATCGTGCTCGAGTCCATGACCTTCCCGGACCCGGTCATCGAGGTCTCCATCGAGCCGAAGACCAAGTCCGACCAGGAGAAGCTGGGCACCGCGATCCAGCGTCTCTCCGAAGAGGACCCGACCTTCTCGGTCAAGCTGGACCAGGAGACCGGCCAGACCGTCATCGGCGGTATGGGCGAACTCCACCTCGACATCCTGGTCGACCGGATGAAGCGCGAGTTCAAGGTCGAGGCGAACGTCGGCAAGCCGCAGGTGGCCTACCGCGAGACGATCACCAAGCCGGTCGAGAAGCTCGAGTTCACCCACAAGAAGCAGACGGGTGGCTCCGGCCAGTTCGCGAAGGTCATCATCGCAGTCGAACCATTCGTCGGCGAGGACGGCGCGACCTACGAGTTCGAGAACAAGGTTTCCGGCGGTCGCGTTCCGCGTGAGTACATCCCGTCGGTGGACGCCGGTGCGCAGGACGCCATGCAGTACGGTGTGCTCGCAGGCTACCCGCTGGTCAACCTGAAGGTCACCCTGCTCGACGGTGCCTACCACGACGTCGACTCGTCGGAAATGGCGTTCAAGATAGCCGGTTCGCAGGCCCTGAAGGAAGCGGCCCGCAAGGCCGGTCCGGTGATCCTCGAGCCGCTGATGGCGGTCGAGGTCATCACGCCCGAGGACTACATGGGCGAAGTGATCGGCGACCTGAACTCCCGCCGTGGTCAGATCCAGGCCATGGAGGAACGCAGTGGTGCCCGTGTCGTCAAGGCGCTGGTTCCGCTCTCGGAGATGTTCGGTTACATCGGTGACCTGCGGTCGAAGACCCAGGGCCGGGCGAACTACTCCATGGTGTTCGACTCGTACGCGGAGGTTCCGGCCAACGTGTCGAAGGAGATCATCGCCAAGGCGACCGGCGAGTAACAGCGTTCGGGGCGGATGCAACACTTGCCTCGACAGCCGGGCGTCAGTACGACCCCTTAATAACCGCACTGCTGCAACTGCACGCACCAACAAGTCCAGGAGGACAAAGAAGTGGCGAAGGCGAAGTTCGAGCGGACGAAGCCGCACGTCAACATCGGCACCATCGGTCACGTCGACCACGGCAAGACCACGCTGACCGCAGCGATCACCAAGGTGCTGTCTGACAAGTACCCGGATCTGAACGAGAGCTTCGCATTCGATCAGATCGACAAGGCGCCTGAGGAGAAGGCTCGTGGTATCACGATCAACATCTCCCACGTCGAGTACCAGACGGAAAAGCGTCACTACGCGCACGTAGACGCGCCCGGTCACGCCGACTACATCAAGAACATGATCACCGGTGCGGCGCAGATGGACGGCGCCATCCTGGTGGTTGCCGCTACCGACGGCCCGATGCCGCAGACCCGTGAGCACGTGCTGCTCGCCCGTCAGGTCGGCGTGCCCTACATCCTGGTCGCGCTGAACAAGGCCGACATGGTCGACGACGAGGAGATCCTCGAGCTCGTCGAGATGGAGGTCCGCGAGCTGCTGGGTTCGCAGGAGTTCGACGAGGACGCGCCGGTCGTGCGGGTCTCCGGTCTGAAGGCGCTCGAGGGCGACCCGAAGTGGGCCGAGTCGGTTCTGGAACTGATGGCCGCGGTCGACGAGTCCATCCCGGACCCGGTGCGCGAGACCGACAAGCCGTTCCTGATGCCGGTCGAGGACGTGTTCACGATCACCGGTCGTGGCACCGTCGTCACCGGTCGCGTCGAGCGTGGCGTGATCAACGTGAACGAGGAAGTCGAGATCGTCGGCATCCGTCCGGACAAGACCAAGACCACGGTCACCGGTATCGAGATGTTCCGCAAGCTGCTCGACCAGGGCCAGGCGGGCGACAACGTCGGTCTGCTGGTTCGTGGCATCAAGCGCGAGGACGTGGAGCGCGGCCAGGTGGTCGTGAAGCCGGGCACCACCACCCCGCACACCGAGTTCGAGGGCCAGGCGTACATCCTGTCGAAGGACGAGGGCGGCCGCCACACCCCGTTCTTCAACAACTACCGTCCGCAGTTCTACTTCCGTACGACTGACGTGACGGGCGTTGTGACCCTGCCCGAGGGCACCGAGATGGTCATGCCCGGTGACAACACCGAGATGTCCGTCAAGCTGATCCAGCCGGTCGCCATGGACGAGGGTCTGCGCTTCGCGATCCGCGAGGGTGGCCGCACCGTCGGCGCCGGTCGCGTCACGAAGATCATCAAGTGATTCGCTGAATCGCTGAGAACGGTGCCGCTCCTTCGGGAGCGGCACCGTTCGCGTTTTCGGGAGTGGCTTCGGAATCGCGGCGATCCATGTGCGTTCGGACCTATCGACAGCCGCGACGTGGCAAGTGCCCAACGCGCTCATGTGTCTGAGCTGCGCTGATCTTGCCCGCGCCTACTCCCCGAGGATCGCTTCGGTAGTCGAACCGGGTGAAAGCCCTTCGGCCTGAAGCGAAGTTGCCGCTTGGCGGACCGATATGCGCGTCCGGCGGTCGCGCTCGAATACCGGCATCACCTACCGTCTCGGTCATCCGAGGGCTGATCCCGGGCGGACTCGACTTCGCCATGTCCGCAGTTCAGGGCTGAACCAGTTCATAGGATGTGCAAGAAGGAACGCGCCGAAGCGTTCGTCCGCACCGCCGTACCGAGTCGAGCCCCTTCAGGACGGCGACTCCGCGCTCTCCCGTTCAGCAAGAAACTTGTCGAGCAGGTCGAACAAGACCTCGAGGACATGAGCTTCCTGCTCTGGAGTGAGATCCCGTCCACCGTCCCAATCCGAAAGCGCGATCTGCAAGATCTGGGCTTCCCAGACGAGGTTGCCGCCGACCTGATGGCTCGCCATCAACCATTCACGCCAACCGTCCAGGCCCGGCCCGCCAAACCGACGGGCGGCCTGGTCATAGCCCACCATGAAGGCTGTCACTCTGTCCAAGGTCGTGCGGCCGATGAACATACCGACCCGTTTCGCGAACTGCGCGAAGTACTCACGTTCACCCATGTCGGTCAGATTGGTCACGCACACATCTTGCCGTGCGTTCTGTCGTCTGTCGATCAGCGCGAAGCGACCTCTGGCCGCCCTCGAAATGCAGGTGGGGGCTCGAAAAGGTTCGCGATCTCCTGCCGCGTTGATTGCGCCGGTGGATCGAATCTATTCATAAGCGCCCTGCACCGAACTGTGTCCAAAGCCACGCAGATTGCGCCCACCGGAGGCGTTTCCATTCGAGCACAGTCACATGGTGGTCGTCAGGTGCAGAACAACGGCCATAACACTATGTTCGCCAATGCGGCGCTCAGCAGCTGTAGGCGCGGCCTACCGCGGGTTCGCGCTCGGACTCGGGGACTTCTGCCAGGCAGCCGAAGGGGACGATCCCGCTGTCGCTGATCTGTACCCCAGTGCGCTCGGTGGGATTCACGCAGGTGAGCCCGTTCGTTGCGAGGCGGCAGGTGTAGTTCTCGAAGGTCAGGGTGCTGTCGTAGGGTAAGGTTTGCCCCTTGCCGTTGATGAAAAGTCCTGGGTCGCCGCGGAATTGGCCGACGGTCAAGCGGTCGCCGGAGTAGGTGAGATAGCCGCCGAACCAGTTGCCGTAACCCTCGCCGGGCTGTGGCACCGGGTCCTTCAACTGGACCTCGCAGTCGAATCCTTCGATGCCGACGGCGACGCCGGTGATGCAACTGATCTTGCCGGTCGGGCTGACGAACGCGATGTCGGCGTGCAGATCGGTCACCGGTCCGTTGTCGATCCTGGCCGAGTGGTACGCGCCGAGATCGATGGTTTTTCCTGCCTGCACCCAGGCGATCCGATCCCGCAACGAACTCTCCCCGCCGGCCGCCGCCGAGGTCGAAGTGGCGGCTTGCGGCGAACCGTTCGCGACCCCCTGCGGCTTTCCCTCATTGGACTGCGAACAGGCGGTCAATACCAGAGCACAAACCACCAGCACCACACAACGCATCCCGCAACATTAGCCGTTTCGCTCTTCCCATTCGCCCTAGCGGCCGTTGAGTCCGACAAGCTCATGGGCGCGCTCCGCACCCGAGAGGGCCACCGCGCACCCAGCGCTATGCCCCCGGCTTGCTGCAGCCCGCCCGCACCCGGTTTGCGGTCCAGCATGGTCACCGTCCCGAATTCGGTATGCGGACCGATGACCCCGCGCGCTCTGCGAACCAGGGAGAGCCTGCACCGTATCCGGAGGAGGGAAAGGTATGCGAGATAAGTATGGTTCTCGGAAAAGCCGTGTGATCGGGGTAGTCGCCGGCTGCTCCACGACCTCGCCGGCGGTCGGCGTCGAGCGCCGTGGCTCTATTAGCGTCAACGCCACAGACGAACGACGGGCGATTCGGAGGGATCATGCGCAAGTGCGGATCGGTTACCGAACTGGAGGTCACGGAGGGTGTGCTGGAGCACGGGATGCCCTATCGCGCGATGGGTTCCGGTCGCCCCTTGGTGTTCTTGCGATGGTTCACGCCTGATCATGCGAATCCGCGTGGCTGGCTGCGGGATTCCGAGATCAAAGTGTTGGCGCCGTTGGCGCGGCAGCACCGCGTTTACGCGGTGAACCGTGCGCCTGGCATGGCCGAAGGCACCACGATGAGCGATATCGCCGCCGACCATGCGGACGCCCTGCGTGCCGAGTTCGGGGAGCCGGTCGACGTGCTCGGCATCTCCTCGGGTGGTTCGGTCGCGTTGCAGCTCGCCGCCGACCATCCCGATGTAGTGCGCCGCCTCGTCATCGCGTCGTCGGGGTATCGATTGGATCCGGTGGCCAAGGAAGGCCAGATGCGTTACGCGGAAGCGGTTTTGCGCGGCCGACGCGCGATGCATCACATGGCGTCCTGTTCTTTCGTTTCGCCGGGGGCCGCCCGCCTCGCCGCCATCGCCATGTGGCTGATCGATCCGCTGTCGCGCCCGAAGAATCCCGCGGACACGCATGCCTTTCTGCGCGCGGAGGACCAGTTCGACCTCGGCGGTCGGCTCCGCGACATCACGGCTCTCACTCTGGTCATCGGTGGTGAACGTGACGCCGCGTACAGCACCACGAATTTTCGCCGAACCGCCGACGGCATCCCGAACTCGCGGCTGATCATCTACCCTGGCACCGGGCACGTGGGCGCGGTCAAGCACCCCCGCTTCGCGGGTGACGTCAACAGCTTTCTCAGCCAGCCCAGCTGAATTTTCCCCGCTTGGTGGCCGGGCCGCCGTGTTGTGGACTGCGGCTGGTGGGTCAAGGTTGTGGTGTGGCGGTCCAGTGGCCGCAGCGGTGTCTTCGATCCGCCAACCGAGCAGCCGCGCGGAATCGGTGAGCCAGGCGAGTCGGGTCGGCCAGATCGTGCCAGGTCCATCGGAGGACCATCCAGCCGAGAGCGCGCAGTTGGTCTGCGCGTTTCGTTTCGTTGATCGCGATCTGTTCGGGACTTCGTGGGCCGGGGAGGGCGTTCTGGAACTCTCCGATCACGCCGAGATCGGGGAACAGGAACCCGACTCGGCCGATGCAGATTCCGTCATCGGAGAAGATGCGCGCATGCAGTTCGGGGGCGGGCAGGCCACTTCGGTGCAGCAGTATTCGGCTGCGCGATTCGCCGATGTTCGCGCTGCGGCCGTCCAGGAACCGGACGACCCGCATCGCTGCGCGGGATCCGGGGCGGTGGCGTGCCCTGTGTAGGTGCTCCTGAAGTTCGGCGGAGGTCGTCGCACCGTGGCGTAGCGCGGAGTCGCCGAGCGCGACGGACTGCTCGAAGCCTTCACAGCGGGCGACGTCGACGACCGTGCGGGCCGGGGTGGTCACCCGGATCCCGTGGACGACGGTGATCTCGTCGGGCTCCAGCTGTGCCGCGTGCACGATGACGCGCCCGCTCGTGCGTCCCCCGTTGATGCGGTCTCGGGTCAGATGGACGCGATCGAGCGGAATGTCCCAGGTCGACATCCCGTGCAGCACCGCGGCGGAACAGTGGCTGGTGATCGCGGAATCGGACGTCGTCTCGGCAGTGGCGATCGTCATCAGCCGATGTCGGAGCGAGGCATCGAGGTCGCGGCCAGGTGCGTCCAGATAGTGGCCGGCCCGCAGTCTCTGCCATCGTCCGCTGCGGCAGAGCCGGCGCAGGTCCTTGTCGGTCAGTCCGGCCGCCAGCGCCTGCTGCCGCGAGATGAGTTGCGGTGCTTCCATACCGTCGATCGTGGTCGAACGCCGACCGCGAAATACCCACTCGATCGGCGAATGTGGACAACACGCCTGCTGTGCATAACTGCCCTGTGCTTATCTCTGCTGTGCGTAACTCTGCTGCGCACAACCGAACCGCGGCGCTGGGCGCGATGCTCGTGGTAGGCGCGTTCAGCCGAGCTGGGTCATTCCTGCCGCGACCACCTGGGCGATATTCAGCACCTCGTCCGCGGTGGGCAACGAGACACCGTCCAGTGCGTGCAGGCGTTCCACGCTGGCAACGGCGAACATCGCCGAGACCCAGGCCGCCGCGCAGGCGCGCAGCGTACCGGGGCGGACCGGGCTCGGCGCGCTCGCCTGCAGCACCTTGGCGGTCGCTTCCAGCATCTGGTCGCGAAAATGGCGGAGCTGGCGGCGCACGTCGGGGTGGGTGTCGGCCTCCCGCCACATGATCACCCGAAGCACCGACGAATGGTGGTCGCGCAGATTCACGGCGGCGTCGAGATTGACCAGGCTCGCCGCCGGATCGCCGGGCGTTACCAGGGTGTGGATGTCGTCGATCGGTGGCGCGGGCATCCGTTCGGTCATCAGAGCGGTGAGAATCGAATCCTTGGTCGGAAAGTAATAGAAGACCAGTCCTTTCGGGACGCCTGCCGCGGTAGCGAGAGCCGCCGTCGCGGTCGCATCGAATCCCTGTGCCGCGAAGAGCCTTTCGGCAGCGTCCAGAATGAGTTGCCGGGCGTCGCCGTCGATTTTCGCGCTGCGGCGACGCCCGGCTCGCCGGGTGGTCGGTATCTGCATCAGTGATGCGTAGCCGTGCCGTGCAGACGCCCCGACACTGTCGGTAGCGCCGCGACGGCAACCACCGCCGTCACGATCCCGACTATCCACGCGGTCCAGGATGCGCCCCGGTACTCGGTGAAGTTCAAGACCCAAGGGGAAATGAACAGCAGCACACCGAACAGGCCCATCGCGTAGTCCGTCGCGGCCATGGCGGGGCGGTACATCTGGGCGAGGCCGGCGAGCGCGATCAGCAGGCCGAGCACGATCAGCGACCATCTGGCGTTGTCGGTGGTCTTCACCCAGATGGGTGACAGCGCGGCGAAGATTCCCAATATGACAGCTAGTAGATCTTGCGTGCGGCTTTCGGTGAACATAGAGGCCTCCTCGGGTTAGGAATATGTCCTGACCTCGGTCTAGTCCTGATTGACCGACCGATCAATATCGTTCCGGGCACGGTTGCGCGGCATTTCGCGCGCATGGACAGGTATTCGATTACGACGAGCTCACCACTGCGGAGACCAAGCAGACGTTAGGGTGACTGCGCGTCACCGTCAGTAACGGATGTCGAGCCGAACCGGCTGCCCGGTTCCAGGAAAGGTAGGCCGCATGACTGCGCCGATCGTGATCGTCGGAGCCGGCCTCGCGGGCTTGCGTACCGCGGAGGAGCTGCGCCGTGCGGGATATGCCGGCGAGTTGATCCTCCTCGGTGACGAGCCGCGCCTTCCGTATGACCGCCCGCCGCTGTCCAAACAGTTCGTGCGTGGCGAGACCGACGACACCACGCTGCGCCCGCGCGAGTTCTTCACCGACAAGCAGATCGATCTGAGACTGAATACCGCGGCCGTCGCCGTCGACACCGAAACCCGCAGCGTCCGCCTGGTCGATGACAGCACAGTGGACTACGACCAGCTGGTCATCGCCACCGGCCTGCGTCCGCGCCGCCTGCCCGGATTGCCCGATGCCCACGGTGTGCACGTGCTGCGCGGCCACGCCGACGCCGCCACGCTGCGCGCCGAATTGGCCGATGCCGGTACGGCGCTCGTGGTCGGCGCGGGCTTCATCGGCTGTGAACTGGCGGCGAGCTTCCGTGCCCGCGATATCGCCGTCGTGCTGATCGAGCCGCAACCGACGCCGCTGGCTTCGGTGCTGGGCGAACAGGTCGGCGCTCTGGTCGCCAGGATGCACCGCGAGGAAGGCGTCGACCTGCGGTGCGGCACCTGCCTGGACACCGTGCGCACCGACGACGCTGGGCGGGTGTGCGCCGCGAAACTCTCCGACGGCGCCGAGATCGTCGCCGACCTCATCGTGATCGGGGTCGGTTCCCGGCCGGTGACCGAGTGGCTGACCGACTCCGGCATAGCACTCGCCGATCCCTCGGTGGGCGGCGGGATCCTCGCCGACGAGGTCGGACGCACCTCGGCGGACGGCGTCTGGGCGGTCGGCGACGTGGCCGCATGGCGGCACGACACCGGCCTGTGCAAGCGGGTCGAGCACTGGACCAACGCGGGCGAACAGGCCAAACTGCTCGCGTGCGCGCTCCTGGGGGCCGAGCCGCCCACCGCCGCCCGCGTCCCGTACTTCTGGAGCGACCAGTACGACGTCAAGCTGCAAGCCCTCGGCACCCCGAACGCCGCCGACGACGTCCGGATCGTCTCCGACGATGGTCGCAAGTTCCTCGCCTACTACTCCCGCGGCGGCGCCCTCACCGGCGTTGTCGGCGCGGGCATGACCGCCCAGGTCATGAAGGCCCGCGCCAAAATCGCGGCCAGCGTCCCGGTCACGGATCTGCTGACTTCGGGCTGACCGCCCCGGACCGCAGGCGGAGCCGCTACCAGGTCGTGCGACTGTTCGAGGTACGGGCGACGATGTCGGAACCGGCGTGCGTGGTGTCGCGCGGCGCTGTAATACGGTGGTCGAGTGATCGTCGCGCTCATCGATTCGGGTCTCGGGTTGCTGCCCACCTCTGCTTGGGTGCGCAAGTTGCGGCCGGATGTGGATCTGCTGCTGCAACTGGATCCGGACGGCGCACCGTGGGGGCCGAAACCGGAGCAGTGGGTGGTCGACCGGGTGGTGCACGCCGCGCGGACGTCCCTGCGGTCGGGCGCGGAGGTGATCGTGCTGCCGTGCAACACCGCGAGCGTCACGGCGCTGGAGCATGTCCGGGCGGAGGTCGGCCCCGATATCCCGGTGATCGGCACCGTGCCCGCGATCAAGCCCGCGGCGGCCGTGTGCCGATCGGTGGCGGTCTGGGCTACCGCGGCGACTACGGCAAGCCGCTACCAGGCTGATCTGATCGCGAAATTCGGCGGCGACGCCGATGTGATCGGCGTCGCCTGCCACGGGCTGGCGGACGCGATCGACCGCGGTGATCTCGCGGCTGCGCACGCCGCGATCGCCAGCGCGGCCGAGCGGACTCCGCGTGATGCGCAGGGCGTGGTGCTCGGTTGCACGCACTACCCGTTGGTGATCGACGCGATCCTGGCCGCGCTTCCCGATGGTGTGCGCCTGTTCGACAGCGCGCAAGCCGTTGCCGCGCAGACCATTCGCCGGATGGACGCGCTCGGCCGCCCGAGCACCGGCAATGGCGAGGTCCGGGTGCTCATCGGCGGCGAGCCCGGTGAGCTGCCCGTAGGCGCGGCCGCGTTCGAGTCCGGCCGCGTATTGGGCGCGCGCGGGTGAGCCGTCCGTCGGTTCGTTCGATGACCGACGTCGCGCCGACTGTCGCGCAGGTCCAGGCGGCGCTGCGCGCACTCGCGAACCCGGCCGACGCGATCGGTCTGCAGCGGTTCTTCAAAACCGGTCCCGGTGAGTACGGCGAGGGCGACGTGTTCCTCGGCGTCCGGGTGCCCGCGATCCGGGGTGTCGCGAAACGCTTCGCGGCACTCCCGCTCGATCAGATCGACCAGTTGCTCGACAGCGCCGTGCACGAGGACCGGTTCACCGGGTTGGTCATGTTGAACGCCCAGTTCGCGGCGGCGTCCAAGCCGCGCACCTTCGACGACACGGCCCGCGCGGCGATGGTCGAGCTGTATCTGGCGGCGGTGCGTCGTGGCCGGGTGAACAACTGGGATCTGGTCGACGTGTCGGCCGAGCGCATCGTCGGCCCGTGGTTGCTGGACACATCGCGCGAGCTGCTTTTCGACCTGGCCCAGGCGGATTCGCTGTGGGAGCGGCGGGTTGCCCTGCTGTCGACGTTCGCGTTCATCAAGGCGGGCGACGCCTCGACCACGTTCGCGCTGGCCGAACTGCTGCTCGGCGACCGGCGTGATCTGATTCAGAAGGCACTGGGCTGGATGCTGCGCGAAGTCGGCAAGCGCATCGATGCGTCGCTGCTGACCGGCTTCCTCGACCAGCATGCCGCGGCCATGGGCCGCACTGCGTTGAGTTACGCGACCGAGCATCTCGAGCAGTCGGTGCGCGCCGAGTATCGCGCGCGCTGAGCATCCGCACCGCAGGAATGCCCGTCCCGGCGAAGCGGCCGGGACGAGCCTGATCAGAACTGGATCTTCAGGTGATCGGTCACCGGATGCGCCTGGCATCCGAGGATGTAGCCGTTCTCGATGTCCTCCGGATCCAGAATCTCGGCATTGTCCATCTCGACCTTGCCCTCCAGCACCGTGCACGCGCAGGAGCCGCATTCGCCTTCCTGGCAGGAATAGGGCACGTCCAAACCCTTGGCCAGCATGATGTCCACCAGTGTCTGCTTGCGCGGCCAGGTCAACTCGTGCACCTGGCCGTCGAGTTCGACCTCGACGGTCGCCGCGTCGGCGGCCTCCTCGTCGGAGACCTCGACCGGCGCCTGGTCGGCGAACGGGTCGCCGGCAAGCGAATTGAAGATTTCGGCATGGGTGCGCGACCGGGGTATGCCCAACTGCCCCAGTGCGTCGTGCACGCGGTCCATGAACGGCTTCGGCCCGCACATGAACGCCTCGAAGCTCTGGTAGGGCGCGACCAAAGTGGCCAGCGCGTCCGCCGTCGGCAGTCCCTGCAAGTACTCCAGCCAGTGGATCACCGTGAGCCGCTGCGGGTGCTTCTCCGTGAGTTCGCGCAGTTCGCCCGCGAAGATCACCGACTCGTGGTCGCGGTTGGCGTACACGAGCACGATGCGGCCGTTGCCACGCGCGAGCGCCGATTTGAGGATCGACATCACGGGTGTGATGCCGCTGCCCGCTCCGAACAGCAGCAGATCCTCGTCCAGGTCCTTGGGCGTGAAGGTGCCGGAGGGCGGCAGCACTTCGAGTTGGTCGCCCGCTGTGACGTTGTCGCACACCCAGTTCGACCCGTAGCCGCCCTCGGTTCGTTTGACGGTGACCTTGGGTCGATCGTCGGTGTGCGGCGAGCTGGCCAGCGAATAGCACCGCGCGACCGAGCCGGTTCGGTCGCTGGGAATCCGCAGTGTGAGGAACTGGCCGGGTTGATAGCGGAATTTCTCGGCCAGCTCGGTGGGGATGTCGAAGACCAGCGAACAGGTGTCGGCCGTCTCGGTGATGACGGCAGATACTCGCAGCACGACCGAGCGTGAGCCGTGCGGAACCTCGACAGTGGTCACGTCATCCTCTCGAAACCGGCATGGCCGCCCCGGGCCCAATCTAGAACGTGTTTCAGTTTCATCGTACGTCGGTCGTCGCCTGCCGGACAAGCTGGGCCTCGAGGCCCGCGATCAGCACGTCCATGCCGAAGTCGTAGGAGTATCGCCCGCGCAGGTCGGCGATGTATCGGGTGGCCCGCCCGACCACGTCGGGCAAGGTCACGTCGGCGGGTGCGGAGCGGTCTCTCGGGTTCACCCGGCTGCGGCCGAACAAGTAGGTGTGGATGGTCGCGTAGGCGGCGAGTACGTTGCGGTCGTCGAAGCCGGCGTCGGCCAGGATATCCATCACCGCGGCAATCAGGTCCAGCTGTTTGCCGAGCATCTGCTCGATCAGGATGTCGCCGAGGCCAGGGTGCTTGCGGAGTTTCTCGTCGATCTGGTCGACGAGGGCGCGCAGCCGGTGTTGCCACGGCCCGGATTCGTGCGGTGGCGTGCGAACTCCGGTCAGTGCCGCGGTCGCGACGAGGTCGAGTAGTTCCCGCTTGTCGGCGACGTAGTAGTACGGGGCCATGGGGGAGACGCCGAGTTCGCGGGACAGGCGTCGCATGGAGAGTTTTTCCACACCGTCTTGCCGGACCACCCGCAGCGCGGCCTCGACGATCTCGGACTCCGACAGTGTGTTGCCGCCCCCGTTCGCCTGCATTCGTCCGACTCCCATGCCACCTCTACCACTGTGGGCGTGCCTCGCCCGTCACGTTCCGTTCAGCTGCTTTCCCTCCGAAGTCTAGAGCGCTACGCCGCAGGCGGGGCGCCGTGCGTTGGTCTCCGCACGCGGAGGGATCGCCTGCCCGCTCATTATCGCGACCGGCGGAATTCGTCCGATCGCCGTCTCGTCGGGTGAAACATGTTCCATTTTGTCAGCTGATGACGTTATCGTGGGACCGCGGCCGCATCGGGTAGTCGCGCACACGGATCGTCCTCTCGGAGGTAGGCATGCCGGAAAACGGATCTATCGGACACGCCGATGTCGACACCACCGGACCGGTGGAGACCGCCGCCGCGCGGTCGGCCGACGAGGCGCCGCTGGTCGAGGAAACCCTCGTCGAAGAGGTGTCCATCGACGGTATGTGCGGCGTCTACTAGCCGGGCGGGTGACGACGATGCTCGATCTCGATGCCCGCTGGCAATTGCATTCCCGGGTAGCGCTGCGACCGGAGTCGTTCGGTGCGCTGCTCTACCACTTCGGCACACGCAAGCTCTCGTTCCTGAAAAGTCCGCGGATCGCGCGGATCGTGCGGTCGTTGCCGGAGCATGCCTCCGCCCGTGCTGCCCTGCGCGCGGCGGGAGTGTCCGACGAGGACCTCGGGCCGTATGTCAAAGCGCTGACGCAACTGGTCGATTCGGACATGATCGTCGGTGCGCCTGGTGGACCGGCGTCGCCGTCGACGATGAGCACGGCTTCATCACCTCCGACGGTGGGGGAGGTCCGGCCGACGCGGGGGGCGGTGCGCCTGGTGGATCGCTTCGAATCCGGTCTGGCCGCGCCGATCTGCCTCACCTGGGAGCTCACCTACGCCTGCAACCTGTCCTGCGTGCACTGCCTGTCCTCGTCTGGTCGCCGGGACCCGCGCGAACTGAGCACCGAGCAGTGCAAGGCGCTGATCGACGAGTTCGAGCGGATGCAGGTGTTCTACGTGAACATCGGCGGCGGTGAACCCACGGTGCGTCCGGATTTCTGGGAGCTGATCGAGTACGCGACCGCGCACCACGTGGGCGTGAAGTTCTCCACGAACGGTGTCCGGATTACGCCCGAGGTCGCGGTTCGCCTCGCGACCGCCGACTACGTCGACGTGCAGGTGTCGCTGGACGGGGCCGACGCCGCGGTCAATGACGCCGTGCGCGGACCCGGCTCCTACGACATGGCCATTCGTGCGTTGGAAAACCTTGCCACGGCGGGCTTCCGGGACGCCAAACTGTCGGTGGTGGCGACCAGGCACAATATCGGTCAGCTCGACGAGTTCCGCGCGATCGCCGAACGATACGGCGCTACCTTGCGTTTGACGAGGCTGCGGCCGTCGGGGCGCGGCGCCGACGTGTGGGACGAGCTGCATCCGACTCCTGACCAGCAGCGCGTGCTCTACGACTGGCTGCTGCGCAATGGCGAAGGCGTGCTCACCGGTGATTCGTTCTTCCACCTGTCCGCGTTCGGGCAGGCGCTGCCCGGACTGAATATGTGTGGCGCGGGTCGCGTGGTCTGTTTGGTCGACCCGGTCGGCGACGTGTACGCTTGCCCGTTCGCCATCCACGATCGGTTCCATGCCGGAAATGTGGTGGCGGACGGTGGGTTCGATGCCGTGTGGCGGACCTCGGAGCTGTTTGCTCAGCTCCGGGCGCCCAGCGGCGGCGGAGCGTGTGCGTCGTGCGGCCACTACGACGCCTGTCGAGGCGGTTGCATGGCGGCGAAGTTCTTCACCGGTCTCCCCGCCGACGGGCCCGATCCGGAATGTGTGCAGGGCTACGGCGAGGCGGCGCTCGCGAATGCCGGGCGGATGATTCCGCGTTCGTCGGTCGATCACTCTCGTCGGGTGTCGGTGCGGGGCGGCGCGCGCGGGACCGGACCCATCCCGTTGACGTTGAGCGCGACGCGCCCGGACGCGTATTCGCCTGAGCGTCGACCCTTCCGAGCTTGCGACGAGAGTCCGCTGGCGTGATGCCAGCGAGTTAGCTGAAAGTGTGCTGGCTGTTGAGAACTGGCTGCTGTTCGGTCTGCGACCGGGCGATTGCTCGTGCGTTGCCGGATGCTGGAACAAGATCACTAAAGCGGTGTCGGCAGCGGGCGAGTCGCGGATCGCCGTCGGTGGCGCGGTCGTTTCGGCCGGAATTCCTTCGCATTTTCGGGACTGTTGATGCCTGCGCGCGAAACTCCGCATAGCATGCCAGGAATGCGCCATGATCGCCTGCCCGATGGATTCGGGGTGCGGATCGATCCTCGGGTGCGCGCATACTCCGGTGGGCGGGTCCTGATTGGTGGTTCGCCTGCCCGGTTGCTGCGACTTGCCCCGGAGGCCGCCGAGATGATCGGCGACGGGTACCTCGAGGTGAACGGCCCGAAGTCCGCTGTCGTTGCCAGGCGGCTGCTCGACTCCGGCGTGGCCAATCCCCGTCCGCGGCTGCTGCCCTCGCCGGACGATGTCACCGTCATCGTGCCGCTGCACAACAACGCCGAAGGACTGGCCAGGTTGCTCGCCGCGCTGCGCGGTCACAATGTCATCGTCGTCGACGATGGATCAGACCAACCGGTTCGCATTCCGCGCAACCGTGGCACGCGATGCCGGGTGACGGTGCTGCGGCACGATCGCAAGCAGGGGCCCGCCGCCGCCCGAAATGCCGGATTGCGGGCGGCGACAACCGACTTCGTCGCCTTCCTCGACTCCGACGTGGTGCCGCGCAGCGGCTGGCTCGAGGTGATGCTCGGCCACTTCAGCGATCCCGAGGTGGCGCTGGTCGCCCCGCGGATCGTCGCGCTGGACCCGGAGTCCAACGCCCTGGCGCGCTACGAGCACACCCGTTCCTCACTCGATCTCGGCAGGCGCGAGGCGGCCGTGCAGTCGAAGGGGCTGGTGTCCTATGTGCCGAGCGCGGCGTTGCTGGTGCGGCGCAGGGCGCTGTTGGCCCAGGGCGGCTTCGACGAGTCGATGCGCGTCGCCGAGGACGTCGATCTGTGCTGGCGGCTGGAGCGCGCGGGCTGTCGGCTGCGCTACGAACCCGCCGCGCACGTGGCGCACGATCACCGGGTTTCCTTCCTCGCCTGGTTCGGCCGAAAGCTGTTCTACGGCACCGGCGCCGCCCCACTGGCCGAACGACACGCGGGAATGGTCTCGCCGCTGTCGGTGCCGTTCTGGACGGTGCTCGCCGCGCTGCTGTTCGCCACGCTGACGAAGTGGGGGCTACTCGGTGGGGTCGTCACCCTGATCACCGCCTTGATTCGACTCCGGCGGGTTTTCGCCGAGTTGGACAATCCGACCCGGATCGCCGCGATCTACCTGTCTCGTGGCTTCTTCGCCGGAATATGGCGGTTGGCTTCGGCCATGTGCCGCCATTATTGGCCGGTGACGCTGCTCGCCGTGCTCGCGTCGCGGCGTATTCGGCGCATCGCGTTGACCATGGCCGTCGCGGACGGTCTCGCCGACTGGTTCACCCACCGCGACGCCGGTGGTCTCGATCCGGTGCGCTACCTCGCCTACAAACGGCTCGACGACATCGCGTATGGCACCGGACTATGGCTCGGCGCCTTCCGTGCGCGCAGCGTGGAAGCGCTGAAACCCGACACGCCGGCACGCTGACCGACACCCGCGCGATGACCGGAATTCCGCCTGCCGCACCACACCGTCGCCGCACGGCGCCGTGTGTGGCCGCGAAACGCTGAACGGGTATGGTCCGGATGGTCGACACGCTGATCGTCGGAGGCGGCACCGCCGGGTGTGTTCTGGCGGCGCGGCTGAGCGAAGACCCCGCCCACCAGGTGCGGGTGCTGGAGGCGGGTCCGCTGTGGACTACTCCCGGCGCCATCCCCGCCGAGCTGCTCGACCCGACCACCATGCCGATCGGCCCGGACTCGCCGTGGCTGTGGCGATACGACGTCGCGCTGTCCGCCGATCCACCCGTGGCCGCACGCATCGTGCGCGGCCGGGTGATCGGCGGCTCGGGGTCGATCAACGGCGGCTACTTCGTCCGGGCCACCGCGGCGGATTTCGCAGCGTGGGCAAGAACGCTCGGCGCCTCGTCGGCCTGGTCGTTCGACGCCGTGCTGCCGATGTTCCGCCGCACCGAACGCGATGTGGACTTCGGCGACCAACCGTGGCACGGTTGTTCCGGTCCGATCCCGGTGCGCCGCACGACGAATCCGGCCCCGATCAGCGCGGCGTTCGCCGCGGCGTGTCTGGCTACCGGATTCCCCGAGATACCTGATCTCAACGCGCCGATCGGCGCCGACGGTGTCGGCGCGGTGCCGTGCAATCTCGACGAGAACGGCCGGATCGGATCGGCGCTCGGCTATCTGCTGCCCGCGCTGGCCCGCCCCAACCTGACGGTCGGCGGGGAATCGTATGCCACCCGCATCCGTTTCGATCGTTCGCGGGCGATCGGCGTCGACTGCCTGTGCGGGGGGCGGATCCACACCGAATGGGCGGACCGTATCGTGCTAAGCGCTGGTGCGATCGAGTCGGCCGCGCTGCTGTTGCGTTCGGGCATCGGCAGACCCGACCGACTTCGCGGACTCGGCATCCCTATCGTGTACGCCGCCGACGTCGGCGCCGGGTTCAGTGATCATCCCGAGATCGGGATCGACTATCTGCTCGAGACCGGCGACCAGGCCACTGTCCCGGTGGAATCCGTGCTCGAACTCGACGACGTAGAAATTCGCCCTTACACCATGTCGTTCACGCCCGGGGTACGCCGACTCGGCGTCGCGCTGATGCGCCCGGACTCGTCGGGTGTGCTCCGGCTGCGCTCGACCGACCCCACGGTCGCTCCACTGATCGAGCACCGATACCTGGCCGCGGAATCCGACCGGACTCGGCTGCGCGCCGGGGTCGCGATCGCCACCGAACTGCTGAAGCGGATGAAGGCGCACCAGATCGTCGAACCGATTCCGGCGCGCTCGGATCTCGCCGCCGCCTGGCTGCGCGGGAATCTGGCCACGTCGCAACATCTGTCCGGAACGTGTCGAATGGGACGGGAAGATGATGAGGCGGCAGTGGTCGACGAGTCGTGTCGAGTGCGCGGCGTGACCGGACTGTTCATTGTGGATCTGTCCATCGCGCCCGTGCCGCTGAGCCGTGGTCCGCAGGCCACGACGATGATGATCGCGGAGCGGGCGGCCGGGTACCTCGGCTCGTGAAGTGGCGGGCGATGACCCGGTTCGGTCCTCGACCCGCTGCCTTGCTCGGTCGCACCAGGTCGCCGTGACAAAATTTTTAGAGGAAATAGTTTCTTTTTATTAAAGAAGCGCCTAGCATTCGCACTGCACGTGAACCACTTCGCGTGATGTTGCTGACCTAGCCGCGGCGCCTACTCCACGGCAGTGACGTTGGAGGAACGATCAAACGCTAGGCATACCGTCTGCGGGCGCGACGCTCGCCACGGCGGTGACCTCGGGTCACCGATTTCACCCGAATCTGTCGGATTCCGCGCGAGTGCGGTGTACTCCGCTCGCGCCTTCGCCGAATCGCACGTGGTAGTTCGCCATGCGCCAGCCGACCAGTCCCGCGGCAGCGGTGTGTTCGTGCTGCCCGAGGCGCTCGGCCTGAAGTGGTTTTGCCGAACGTAGGAGGCTCTGGTGCACCGTACCGAGTTGGGTGGGTGCAGCGCGCTGTCGCCCGCCCGATGGGGCGCGCATCGCACTGCCGCCGAACCGCGGCGCGTGATCGACGAGTTCGACCACACGGCAGCCCATTTCGTGCCATTGATGTCCGTGGCCTACCGCGTCGACCGGGCGGTCGTGCGCCGGACCTCGCTGCGCTCGGCGTTCGCCGCTTTCGCGGCCCTCCCCGCCGCGCTTGCCCGGCGTCTGCGGGTGCTGCCCAGTTCTCGCTCGCGCACTGTGTATGGTCCGACGGAGGCGGCCGATAACGTCGCCTTTCGCGAAGTGAGCCGCACCGATGCTCTGTCGGTGTCGACCGGCGCCTCGATGTTGCCGATCCGGCTCTGCGTGCTCGACTCGCGGCTGTGGCCGGTATCGGTCAAGGCTCCGGGTGAGCTGTATCTGTCGGGGGTACAGCTCGCCCGAGGCTCTGCCGCACGCCCCTCGTCGCCAGCGACGTTGTTCGGGGCTGACTGTGGTCCGGATGGTCGCTCGGTGGGGGACCGGAGGTGCCGCACTCGCCGCCCGGCGCGCCGGACTGCACATGATGGTCGCGAAAACGTCAGGAGCGTCGACTTCCCGATCCTGCTGGGTGGCCTGCGGATCGAGCGAGCCGAGATCGAGGCCGTCCTCGCAACGGTCGACTCGGTGGCCCGCGGCGTGGTCGTGCCGAGATACGACGACGCGGGGGACGGCGAGCGGTTGGTCGCCGAAGTGCTCGACCACCGGCGGATCAGGCTGGGCCACGACTTCTGCACACTCGACGGCAAGGGATCGGTGGCGACTCGGATCGCCGACCGACTCGATGCCGGGCTGAACTGCCCCCTCGGAGTTCGCGAGTCGCGCACCGCTAGCACGGTGGGCGAACTCGCTGAACTCGGCGAGCGGGTAGGTGGATCCGGCGGCGCGTCCTTGGTCGCGCAGCTGCGGGCGCGGCCAAGGCCGCCGCTGGTTCCACTTTCTCCTACGCAGCAGCGCGGGTGGTTCCATAACCGGTTCGAGCGAACCAGCCCGAGTGCCGACATGTTCGCGGAGGTCGCGCCGGACAAGGTGTTTGCGCACGTGCTCGCCCATGCTGCGATGACCGTCTATCGGGCGCGGCTCGGCGTCGACGATGCCGAGGCAATCGCTGTCGAACTGCCCGAACTGTCGGTAGCCACCAGTACCCTGGACACCGGAGTGCCCAAGTTCGATCTCCAGCTCACGGTCGCCGAGAACCACGCGGCCGCCGAGCATCGCACGGTCACCACGAGCTCTGCCGGTGCCGGACTCGGGGAAGGTCCGGCACCAGCAGGGATCTCGGCACAGCCGACCCACGCCACAGATTTCCTCGACGAGTCGGCTACCGCGGACCAGCCGCGCAGACCGACCCATGTCCTCGACCCGATCACCGGGGACCGCGGCACGACGGTGCTCGATCTTCGCCTACCGGTGGGTGGCGGAAGCGGGGGTATCGCAACAGACTTCGGTCACCGTCCACCTGTCGGCGTGGGAGTACTTCCGGCTCTCGCCGATCGGCACATGCTCGGCGCCTGCGCGGCGGGACCGACACCGCGATCCCGGCTGTCCGTCGACTCGCGCGACCGGCACCGACCGAGCAGCACGAAACGCTGCGCGCCGGGCGCCCGATCTCCGAGGCGCCGCCGGCACGGCGCTGGTGGAGCCGGTCGGCGTCGGATCCTCGCAACCCTGATCCGACTCGGAAGAAAAACAGAATGAACAACCCCTTCGACGATGACGCCGCCAAGTTCTACGTCCTCATCAACGCGGAGGGCGAACACTCCCTGTGGCCGGTGTTCGCGTCCGTCCCGGATGGCTGGACCATCGCCTTCGGCGCCGCCCCCCGCAAGTCCTGTCTGCGGTACGTGGAAACCCACTGGGTGGACCTGCGCCCCGTGTCGCTCATCGAGACAATGCCCGACGAAGCGAACTGACCGAGACCACCTGAATGCGCGGGGCGCGCCGGTCAGATCCCCCTGCCTGGCGGCGCGCCCCGACCGCGCCACCCGGTCACACCGTGGCGCCGGCCGATGCGATCACCGTGTGCGCCTGCTGGCGCCACTCCGCGACGGCTCTGGTGCGCAGACCCCCGAGTGCCGAATCGAACTGCTTGGCGCGCTTGGTGACCGTCAGGCCGACGTAGGTGCGCGAGTTCGTGATCGCCTTGGTCGCGATCGAACATGCCTCGTCGACCTCCCCGGCGGCCAGCAATGCCGTGGCGTGCTCGAAACGGACCAGGGCAGGTTCCATCGTCTCCGACGGGTCGTACAGTGCGATCGCGCGCGTCGCCGCCTCGGCGGTCTCCTCGGCCCGGCCGAGGCGGGAAAAACCGATCGCCTGATAAAAGGCGAGCTTTTCCGGGCGAAAGGAAAAAATGCCGACCGGAAGGTCTTCTGGTCCGACGTTTTCCAATGCGGCGGCGGATCGTGCGATACAACGTGCGAACTCGCTCGCTTGGCCGAGGCTGGCGTGTGCGCGCGCCGCCATTCCCCATAGCCAGGCGGCGGCAGGGCCGTAGGACGGATTTTCGGCAAGGCGGCCGTCCAGCAGTTGCAACACTTCCTTCGGCTTATCGCTATAAGTCGGCAGATAGGCGAGACCGGCCAAAGCGATGTCTTCCGAGAAACGGTCTCCGATGTCCTGTGCGGCATGGATCGCGGTGGCGTACCACATCCGCGCCGGGCCGAAATATCCTTCGTTGAACAGGATCTCGCCGACGACATTGGCCAGCCTGCCGGCCGTGCGGACAAGCCGTACCTGCTGATGGGTGGCCTGCCGTTCACTGAGGCAGCCACGGACCATGCGGAACTGTTCGAGGCCGGCCTGGAGCAATTCATGCGGCGGCACCTGAACCACCCGTGTGCCCAGTACCTCGGCCGACTGCTCCAGAAATCCGAGCCGTCGTGCGCTGATCGATCCCGCGTCCAGGGTGGCCAGCATCTTCTCCGGTTCGCTCGCCACCAGGTCGACCGCCTGGCCGGCCAGGCCCGCGCCGAGACAGGCCAGCAGTTCTCGCCTTCTCACGTCGTCATCCTCGACTTCCTTGTCGAGCCCGATTTCCCTACCGAGCTGGATGTGCGTATCGGACGCCGGATCGGCGCCTTCGCTGTCGACGGTCGATGCCCGGCCCGCGGCGATGGCCCGTTCGAATCGCGCGAGGACGATCGCATCGGCGTCCGACACAACCCGGTCCAGCAGACGCCGGCTTGCTGCGTGCATCCGGGTTGTCCGGCCGTTCTCCCACAGGACCACGGTGCGCGGGGTGACGCCCACCAGACGCGCGAATTCATACCGGCTTCGCTTCATTGCCGTGCGGAGCGCTACTACGGCTTCGCCCGTCCAGTCGACGTCAACCATAGGGCTCTCTTCCCCGCATAAAACCGATACAACCGGAAAGTACTCGTAATTACCACATTCGGGACTGTTATCCACCTAATCGCAACGCGCACTGTTGATTAGCACCCGGCGCCGGGGTCCGCCCAAACCCTGTCGAAGGCGCCCGCTCTCCGAGATCCGCCGCGCGGCGGGACACGGTCCGATGATTCGGGTCGAGCGCGGTTCCGGTAGCGCCTTTTCGGTGCCGGGTGCACTGCTCTAGTGGAGGTGAGAGATGAATGTGTTGCCCTCGGATGTTCGGGATTTGTGGCTGGTGCACAGCCGCGATTGCGCTCAGGAACCGATCGGTCTGAACTATGCGCGCGCCCGGTTCATCTGCACCGTCCACGGTGGGCACGGCGCGAACTGCCGCCAGTACTCCGCCGCTTCGGCGTACTGCGTGCAGTCGAGCTTCGACAGCTGAGCGGCCGTGGATTCGATGCTGACCGTGCTCAGCTGGTGTGTTCTGTTGGTATCGGCGATCGCCGCCGTCGGCTTCTGGTTGCCGAACTGCGCCGCCGAGGACCCGCACCGCGCGCCGGATCAACCGTTCACCACCGAACAGGCACATCAGGTGATGCAGGGACATCGTTCCTGCCGCGCGGATGCTTGTCCACGCAAGCGGGCGGCGTTTTGTACCTTGGTCGCGACTGGACGAGTTGTGCCCGATAACCGGGCCGAGGGTTATTCGCGCTGATCAGGCGGCGATCGGCCGAGTAGCGCCACCGCATCACAGGCTCTCGTCGAAGAACCCGACGGCCTGGTCGTCGGCGCGCTGCTGGACTCCCGCCGGGGGACGGATTTCCGTGCGTGGGACAGCTTGTCAGTGGGTTGCTCGAAGCTTCGGTGCGACTTTCGCGGTCGGAGTCGACCGGCGGCGCGCCGAACAGACGGGGAGGGGCAGTCACACCCGCACCGACCTGGTCGCCAGACATATCGGCGGCGGCATTCCTCATCACCCAAGACACAGAGGCACCCGCCGGTGCGGGATGCCCCTGCGCCTTATGTGCGTTGTCCGAAAGATCGGCGGCGGGCCGTGCGCTGATCAGCCAGCGGCCGACAGTGCGTCGAACTCCTTGTCGGTCAGCGTGATTCGCGCGGCGGCGATGTTCTCCTCGACGTGCGCGACGCTGGAGGTGCCCGGGATAGGCAGCATGACGGGCGAACGGCGCAGCAGCCAGGCGAGCGCGAGCTGTGCCGGCGAAGCGTCGTGCGCGGTGGCGATCGCGTCGAGTCGGCCGCCCGGCTTGGCGAGCTCGCCGGTCGCGATGGGGAACCACGGGATGAAGGCGATGTTCTCCCGCTCGGCGTAGTCCAACACATCCTCGTCGGTCCGATTGACCAGGTTGTACAGGTTTTGTACCGACACGATGGTGGCGATGTCGCCCGCCTGGCGCAACTGCTCGACGGTGACCTGCGAGAGGCCGATGTGGCGGATCTTGCCTTCTTGCTGGAGCAGGACGAGTTCCCCGAGCTGATCGGCCAACGGCACTTGCGGATCGATGCGGTGCAGCTGATAGAGGTCGATCTGGTCGACGCCGAGATGGCGGAGGCTGAGCATGGCCTGCTGGCGGAGATACTCGGGCCGGCCGAGCGGTCGCCAGTCGTCCGGGCCGCCCCTGGCAAACCCACCCTTGGTGGCGATCACCAGGTCGTCGGGGTACGGGTGTAGGGCTTTGCGGACCAACTGTTCGGCGACGATCGGCCCGTACGAGTCGGCGGTGTCGATGAAGTTCACCCCGAGTTCGACGGCACGGCGCAGGACCCGCACCGCGGCATCGGGATCCTTCGGATCGCCCCAGACACCCGGGCCGGTCAGTTGCATCGTGCCGTAGCCGAGCCGGTGCACCGGAAGATCGCCGTTGAGGGCGAAGGTTCCGGAGGCTTCTGCGAGGTGGGCGTGCAGGTTTGTGCTCATGGAATCGGTTCCTTCCCACGTGACGGAACTGCGCGAATGCGGGTGAGCTGTACGCCCGCGTAGGCACATCACCGCGGCGCGGAACGCCGGCTCTCTTTCAGCAACATCGTGGCCGTGACGTGGATTCCCGATGTCGGACTCGCCGGTCGTCGGCGGGTCCATCCGCGTGGCGGCGTCGGCGGATGACCGCGCTCACCGCGGCGGGTCCGCCTCCGCGCGGCCGAACAGCACCGCCTGCATCAGGTGGACGACCCGCGGCCGCGAGCACACCGGATCCTCGGAGCCGAATCGCTGACCCAGATCGACCACCAACGCCAGCGCCGCGTGCACCAGTAGCCGCGCCTGGACCGCCGACAGTTCGGGGCGGACGCCGACCAATAACCTGGCCCACTCGTCGATGGTGAGTCGCTGGATGTTGCGTAGTACGGTGCGTTCGTCCGGTGGCACGTTGCCGATCTCGGCGTAGTAGACGAAGGTCAGCTCGCGTTCGGCGAAAGCACTCGCGACATACAGCTCGATCAGCGTGTTCAGCGCCTGCTCGGGGGTGTCGGCGGCGGCGATGGCGGGCCCGATGGCGGCCGACACCCGATCCGCCGCCCGGCGAAACGCGGCGGCGAGGATATCGCCTTTGCTGCGGTAGAACCGATATACCGCCGAGGACGCGGGCAGTCCCGCGGCGGTGGCGATGTCCTCCACACTGACATTCGGATAGCCGCGCTGATGGAACAGCTCGATCGCACGGACGAGCAGCAGTTCGTGTTTGAAAGTCAGTGGGATCTCGGTCACCGCGAGGGTGTCGGCGCCGCCGGGCGGGGGCAGCGCGCAGTGCGCGACCGCGTGACAGGCGGTGCCGAGTAGAGCGGCGAGCGCGCGTACCGGCATCGACACATGATGATCGCCGATGCTGCTCAGGACGCTCAGCAGCGCGGCGGCGAGGACGGCGCGATCGCCGGTGCTCGGCGTGGGCTCGGTCTCGGCGAGTAGCGACATGAGCACCGCATTCACGGTCGACAGCTGCTCGGCCAGGACGGCCGCGTCGGCGTCCTCGAGGTAACGCCGCTGCCAGCGCAGCACCGCGGCGCTGCGCCGATTGGCGATCGACCCGGCGATCAAGGCATCGAGCACCTGCTCGAGCCTGCGCTCGGCGGGCAGGTCGCCAGCGGCGTCCGGCAACCGAACCGCCTGCTCGCTGAGGCTACCGAGGCGGAGCGCCTCCGCGCGGAACAGTGCGTACTTGCTCGGATAGTGGCGGTAGAGCGCGGTGGAGGTGATGTCGAGCCGGGACGCGATGTCCTCCATACTCACGCCGTGGTACCCCAGCGCGCCGAAGGCCTCCGCCGACACTGCCGCGATTTGGGCTCGTCGATTCCGCGGCCGTTTTCGGATCACCCGCGGCGGTGTCGCGCCAACCGCCTTGTCCACAACACGGCTTTCCTGGACGCCCATTCCGCGATGGTAGTCCAACCGGCTGTTGGTTAAAGCCGCCTTTCCCTAGGCTGCAACGAAATTGAATGCTCGGTCACAACGGTGTGTGTAGTAAGTCTGTTTTGTCAGCAAATGCCACAATGTGACTCGGAATAACAGCTAACATAAGCGACCGTTTGGTACCGGTTATGCGCGCGTCGGCGACCGCTCCGTGCTGCCGAACAGGACCTGCCGCATCAGCAGCCGTACGCGGTCCTGCGCGGCTATCGGCTCGTTGCCGAAGGATCGGCCCAGATCGACCACCACCGCGAAGCCCGCGTGGATGAGGAACCTCGCCTCGGCAGGGGTGAGGTCGGGTCGCACGTCGCGCAGCAGCCGGGCCCACTCTTCGACACTGAGCCGCTGGATGTTTCGCAGCATGGCGCGGTCCTCGGCCGGAACATGTTGGAACTCGGTGTAATACACGAACGCCAGATCGCGCTCGGTGAACGATCCCGCGACGTATTGCGTGATCAATGTGGTGAGTGCGTCCGCGGAGTCGGCGGCCGCCGTGACCGCAGGTCCGATGGCGCCGGAGACCTGTTCTGCGGCGCGGCGGAACGCGGCGGTGAGGATATCGCTCTTGCCGCGGTAGAACCGGTACACCGCCGAGGCGGCCGACAGACCGGCGGCCGCGGCGATGTCTTCCACGCTGACGTTCGGATACCCGCGCTCATGGAAGAGCTCCACCGCTTTGCGGAGCAGGAGTTCGTGTTTGAACGAGTTCGGGATCTCCACCACGGTGACCGGCTCGACAGCGCGCTGCTCGGGCAGGTTCGTGTGCACGATCGACCAGGCGGCCGAACGCAACAGGCGGGCAATCGATTTCACCGGAAGGTTGGCGTGGTGATCGGCGATGCTCGTGATGGTGCTCAGCAGTGCGCCGCGCAGTACCCGCTGATCGTCGTCGGCCAGTTCCGGCCGCAGCGCGGACAATTGGGTGCCCAGTGCGTCGAGAACCGCGGCCTGCTGCTCGTTGCGCGTGGTCTGGTCCTCGGGGTCGAGGTATCTACCCTCCCAGCGCACCAGGGTGACGGTGGGGCGGTTCTCGATCGTCACCGCGATGAGCGCGTCGATCACATGCCGCAGTCGCTGTTCGGGCGGCCAGTCCGCGGCCTCCTCGGGCAACTCGATCGATCCGGTCATCGCCCGGCCGACTCGCAACAGCTCTTCCCGGAACAGCGCGTATTTACTCGGATAATGGCGGTAGAGCGCCGCCGAGCTGACTCCGAGCCCGCCCGCGATGTCCTCCATGCTCACACCGTGATAACCGAGCGCGCCGAACGCGGCAGCCGATGCCGCCGCGATCTGGGCACGGCGATTTTTCGGCCTCCGCCGGATCTCCCCAGGTGCCCAGGCGCCGCTGCTCGCCTTCCGCGCCGTACGGCGATTGTCGACACTCATGACAAACATCGTAACTACCTGGTCGTATGCCGGGACGCGGAGTTGAGTGTCCGGTAGAGGATCTGTTATCCGGTGATCCACGGCGGCACTGCGCAACAGCCGCAAGATGTCCTGCCTCGGCACCGTGCCGGTGGCGGCCGCACGGATGTGCTCTCGGCGGTCTCGCTCTGGATCCCGTGCCGAACACACTGTCGGTTCATCGGCGATCGTGCGGACGCGGCGGTAAGGCCGGGGTACGCGCCGAGAGGTTCGAATTGGCTGGTCAGGACGGTCGAGAAGGCAGCGAAGTCGGTGTTCGGGATCGGGGCGGCGTCGCGGCGTCATACCTGCTAGGTTCGCGGGCATGCCCGCGCGTGATGAGAAGACTGTCGGTCTGGTGCTGGTGACCTACCAAAGCGCCGAGGATCTCCCTCCGTTCTTGGCATCGCTACCGGCGGCAGTCGACCCGCTGAAGCTCGACGTGATCGGTGTCGACAACACCTCGAGCGATCGCAGTGCCGATATCGTCGCCGAGTTCGGCGGCAAGGTCATCCGCAACAGCAAGAACGTGGGTCTGGCGGCCGCGATCAATCAAGGCGCGGCGGAGACGAATGCCGAGTGGATCCTGGTCGCCAACCCGGATACGCACCTCGCGCCCGGTTCGATAGCCGCGCTGGTGGAGACCGCTATGACCGACGAGACGATCGGCATGATCGGTCCGCAGGTGGCCCGACTGGATGGCACGCCCTATCCGACCGGGCGGCGCTTTCCGTCGCTCGCAGTGGGAATCGCGCACGCGTTGCTCGGTGGTGTGTGGCCCGCCAATCCCGCGACCCGCGCGTATTTCGGCGATCCCGTGGCCACGGCCAGCGACGTCGACTGGATCTCCGGCTGCTGCATGTTGTTCCGGCGCAGCGCGTTCGACGCCGTCGGCGGGTTCGACGCCCGGTACTTCCTCTATTTCGAGGAAACCAAGATGGCGCTCGATATGCACCGCGGTGGGTGGCGGGTCGTGTTGGACCCCCGTGTCCAGATCCGTCACCGCGAGGGCGGCAGCATGCGATCGGCGCCGTTCCGCAAGATCCGGAGCCACCACCGCAGCGCCTTGCGGTTCTACTGCGACTACCACCAAGGCTCGCCCTGGCTGCTGTTCGCACCACTGGTCGCGGCGGGGCTGGTGGTACGGGGCTCGGCGGCAGCCTTGCGGACCGCCATCGCACAACGCTTGCGGCGCTGAACGAATGGCGGTTTCCCAACCGCGGGCCGCCCTTTCCCGGTTGTTCAACTCCCGGCGGCCGCCGGGTCGTCAGCAGCCGCGCGCATCCGGTCGAGGATGAGTTTCCGGTCGGCACGTTCGAGGATCAGAGCAACCTGCGGCGCTGTCAGACCGGCTTGCGCCATCGGGGGCGGCGTCTCGAGCCAGTGGTGGTCCGGCGGCACGCTCAGGTCGTCCTTGAAGCCGAAGTGCCGATGCATGGCCTCGGCCACGGTGCCGATCGTTGTGATCGAGTAGATGTCGATGTCGCCCAGAAATTCCAGGCCCTGACGCATCAGGTGACTGCCGACCTTGTGGCCCTGGTACTCGGGCAACACATGCCAGGCAATCAGCTGGCCCGTGCGGTCCGGCCGGTAGATGGGCTGGATGTATCCGGCGACATCGCCGTCCACTCGGGCAATGAAAATCGCTGTGCTGCCATCGGAGAGAAGCTTCCGATAGTCCGGGGGCTTTCGTGATGCCATGTCGGCGATCAGACGCTCCACGCCACCGGTTTCGGCGCCGGGGAGATTCGCGTAGGCATTTCGGGAGGCGGCCAGAAGCGCGCGGACAATGTCATGCTCGTCCGTCGGGGTGGCTCGAACAATCTCAGGTGCACGCTTGATGATCGCGCCACCCGCCGAAAAGCTTGCTGTCATCGGAGACTCGGAGCTCATCGACCAAGTGTGACACCGTCACGTCCGGTTCGGAGCCGCCACCCGCGGAACCCGTGCAGCGACCTCCACACCACCCGGCGCCCTATGTCGGACGCGGTCCTGTCCGCCCACGACGTGCGCTGGACTCGGTCGACCACACGGTCGAAGGATGCAGCCGGCCGATCAGCGACGGGCGCGTTTCAGCGACCGCGCACGGGTCGCGCGATGCGTACCCGCTGGTCGTCGGGCGTATTCTCGATATCGTCGAGTTGCGTGATGATCGTGCTGCGCAGGTCGTCGTAATCATCGAACGAGTAGTCGTTGAACAACGTGTAACCCGTCCACATCAGGTTGGCGCACACACGCGCAGGCACGTTGCCGGTTTCGGCGCCCATGCCGACCAACGCCACCGATGCGATGCTGCCTGGTGCGTCGTTGTTCTGCCGGTGGATCGCTTGGAACCCGGCGGCACACGCCAAGGCCACATTCAGGGTCTCGCTGACGTTCTGTACGGACGTCTCCATGGTCGGCGTGGAGATCAGGTACCGCGGGTTGGTTGCCCCGGACGGAACGCATACCGCGCTGCCCACCGGAAGTCTCCCCGCGCACTGATCACGGATCGCCCGCTGCACTCGCAGTTGGATTCCCGCCCCGAGGTGCTGCTTGATGACCGCGTCGAGCCCGCCGTCCATCCGACCCCGAGAGTTGGTCGGGGTGACCCAGGCATCGACGTGCTCATCCAAGATCGAACCGTGGTGGATCTCGATCTCGGGGTTGTCGGCGAATGCCGCCCGCCACGCCACCACCACGTCCGGGTTGATGTCGGTCAACACCACCCGCAGCGGCGCCTGCTTACGGTTCATGCTCATGATCCACTCCCATAGCGATGCGGTTTCTTCGTCGTGCGCGACGCTACCGGTCCGCACCGACATGGCCGCTGTCCGAAGATATTTCATGACCTATAGTGCCGCTGGTGAGCATGAACGATCCGCTGGCCCTTGCCGAATTGTTCAACGGCGGCGGTGAAGCGTGGCTTCCCGTGCTGAAGCCGGTCATCGAGGCACAGCCGAACGCCGCCATGTTCATGGGCCCCGGCCGTGGTCCGCACGTCGTTCCGGTGCGGGAACTGACCTTCCAAGCGCTCAAGCCCAATCCACCGCACAAGTGGAAGGTCGTCATCTTCGGCCAGAACCCGTACCCGCGGCCGGAGAGCGCCACCGGTATCGCCATGTTCGACAACACCTTCCATCACTGGAAGGACAGCCAGTTCGGCAGGGTCGTCAGCATCCGCTGCATTATCAAGGCAGCTGCGATGTGGAAGTACGGCATACCCAAGAAGACCCCGATTGCCGACATCCGCGCACTGTTGCACGAGCGGGACGTCGTTCAGCCCCCGGAATGGTTCCAGGCGATGCTCACCCAGGGTGTGCTGCTGCTGAACGCGGCGCTCACCGCCAGTAGCGACGGGGCGATGGGAATCGACCAGCACACTGCGTTCTGGCGTCCCGTCGCCGAGCGGATCATCGAAGAGATCCTCGAGGCCAAGCAGAACGCCGCCGAGGCCGACCGCGGTGTCGTCTTCGCGTGGTGGGGATCGCACGCGCGCAGTGTGAAAAAAGTCGTCCTGCAACTCCAGAAGAAGTACCCCCAGGTCGACGTTCGGCATGTCGACCACCCCAATCCTGCCGCGCAGGGCGACATCTTCTGCGACGGCGACCATTTCGCCACAGTGAATGCAGCCCTCGCGGCATTGGGCGCCGACGAGATCGATTGGCTTCCGAGTACCGGCTGGAACAAGCTGGCGGCGGAAGCCGGCGGGACAGATCCCGACATCGCCGAACGCATGGGCGCGTTCATCGCCTCCACCATGGAACTACACCAGCTGTACCTCGAACGGCTGGCCGGGGTCAAGGACGAGGGGCTCGTCCTTCCCGCCATCACCGGTGTGTTCGACACCCCGCTCATGGATTTCCACGATGCCATCGCTCCCGTCGCCGAACTGCTATCCGGTCTCGATCAGCACGCCGAACTCTCGCACGAGTTCAGCAAGCGGCGGGCGGACCAGGCGACCGATGGGTTGCCCGCCGCCGCGATCGCCGCACTGCACCTCTACACCTACGAGTCCGCGTTCTATCGGGAGATCAACACCGTCCTGCGCGCCTCGGACCGGGCGAAACTCACCCCATACCTACCGTACCTGCGACTGCTGTTCTCGGCGGTCGCACAGCTTCCCGCCCGTAGCGAGCCGTTGTGGCGCGGGGTCTCGCTGGACCTGCGTGCGCAATACTCGCCAGGTCGGACCGTGACCTGGTGGGGAGTGTCCTCCTGCACGTCCGAGCCCCGCGTGGCGCGGGCATTCCTCGGTAGTCGCGGTAAGCGAACACTCTTCGAGGTGCTGCCCACCCGGGCCGTGAGCATCCGCGATTTCTCCGCGTTCACCGAAGAAGAGGAATTCATCCTCCTGCCGGGCACACAGTTCGAGGTGACGGACGTCAAGGCCGAGCGCGGCGGGCTGTACATCGTGAAGTTGACCGAGTCGGACGAACAGCCTCTCGTATCCTGAGCGTCGAGCGCTACCGAGTACCGGTCCGCGATTCGCGCAGCTGTGCGGCAGGAGAACCGAGGGCCTGGGTTCGCCCTGATATCAGTTGCTCCCGCTCGGGCGGATCGCGCCGTACCAGTCCAGCAGATCGGGGTTGTCGACCGCGCTGCGCTCGACCACGCGGTCCGGGTCCGCGCCCTGGAACAGTTTCTTGATCGGTACCTCGAGTTTCTTGCCGGTGCGGGTGTGCGGGATGCCGGGAGCCGAAATGATCTCGTCCGGGACATGCCGCGGCGACACCTCGGTGCGAATGGTGCTGTTGATGCGCGATTTCAGGTCTTCGGTCAGTTCGGCGCCTGGGGCGAGGACCACGAACAGCGGCATCCAGTACCCGCCGTCGGGCTGTTCGGCGCCGATCACCAGGGCCTCGGCGACTTCGGGTAGCCGCTCGACGGACTGGTAGATATCCGCGCTGCCCATCCGGATGCCGTGCCGATTCAGCGTGGAGTCGGAGCGCCCGTGCACGATGACGCTGTGGTGGTCGGTGATGGTGATCCAGTCGCCGTGCCGCCAGACGCCGGGATAAGTGTCGAAATACGCTTCGTGATAGCGCTTTCCGTCCTCGTCACGCCAGAAGCGGACCGGCATGGACGGCATCGGTGCGGTGACGACGAGTTCGCCGACTTCCCCGCGCACCGGCTGCCCCGTCTGATCGAAGGCATCCAGCGCGACGCCGAGGTATGGCGCCGACAGTTCACCCGGCCATACCGGCACGGTGCGGACGCCGCCGATGAACGCGGACACTACGTCGGTCCCGCCACTGATCGAGGAGACCTGGACGCGCTCGCCGACGTTCTCGCCGAGCCACAGCGCCGAAGAGGTGGGCAGCGAGGAACCGGTGATGCCGACCGCGCGCAGCGCGGACAGGTCGTGGTCGGCGCGCGGCACCGCGCCCGCCTTGATGCAGGCGAGCACGTAACCGGGGCTGGTGCCGAGCACGGTGGCGCCGACCTCGGCGGCGATGCGCCACAACGAGTCCGGTGTCGGATAGGTGGGACTGCCGTCGTAGCAGACAATGGTCGCCCCGACCAACAGGCCCGCAACCTGGAAGTTCCACATCATCCAGCTCGGACTGGTGTACCAGAAGAAGGTGTCCTCGGGGCCGATGTCGGACTGCAGCGCCAGGGCTTTGAGGTGTTCGAGCAGTACCCCGCCGTGCCCGTGCACGATGCCCTTGGGTAGCCCGGTGGTGCCGGAGGAGAACACGATCCACAACGGGTGATCGAAATCCACTGCTTCCGTGGTGATCACCGCGGGTATCGCCTCGGCGTCGCGGACCGCTTCGCGCCATGAGGTCGCGTCCGGGACGTCGAGCCCCAACTGGGACACCGCGACGGTGGCGCGAAGCGTGCCGAGACCGGCTTGTAGTGCCGCGATGTCCGCGCGCTTGTCGTGCGCCTTGCCGCCGAAGCGGTAGCCGTCGGCGGTGACCAGCACGGTCGGCTCGAGCTGCCCGAGCCGATCCAGCGCTGCCTTCGGCGAATAGTCCTGACCGCAGGCGCTCCAGACCGCGCCGATGCTCGCGGTCGCCAGAAACGCGACGACCGCCTCGGGAATATTCGGCAGATAGCCGGCCACCCGATCGCCGGCCCGCACGCCGAGCGAACGCAACGTGCGAGCGAAAGCGGCCGTGCTGTCGATCAACTCGGCCCAGGACACCGCACGCACCACACCGTCCTCGCTGACCGCCTTGATCGCGGGGCGGTCGCTGCGCAGCTGACGGATCACCTGATCCACGTAGTTCAACCGGGTACCGGGAAACCATTGCGCACCAGGCATTTCAGCGCTGCTCAGCACCGCGCCTGCCACGTCGCCCAGTGCGAAGTAATCCCACAGCGTGCGCCAGAACCCGGCCAGGTCGTCGACCGACCATTGCCACAGCGCACGGTAGTCCGGGACCGGCACCCCGGTGCGCTCCGCGACAAACGTCGCGAAGTCGGTGATGCGCGCGTGCGCGATGTCTGCTTCGGTGGGCACCCATTGTGGTTGCATCGCAGTCCTCCTGACTGTACGAACTAAGTGGTCAGGCGTGCCCGGCGCGTCGCACGATCTGCTCGGCATGCCGGAACACGGGGGCATCGACCATCCTGCCCCCGAAGGTGAAGACTCCGCGGTGCTTGGGCGCTTCGTCGAGGACCCCACGCGCCCAGACGATCTCGTCCTCGGAGGGTGCGTACGCAGCCCGGAGCACCGGGATCTGGCTCGGATGGATCGCGACCTTCGCGTCGAAGCCGATCGCGACCGCGTCCAGAACCTCCGCGCGTAGGCCGTCCAGATCGCGAATATCCAGGTACACCGAATCCAACGCGAACTTCCCGTACGCCTTGGCAGCCAGCAGCGTGCTGGACCGGACATGGCGCGCCACATCACGGTAGCCGCCGTCGGCCTGCCTGCTCGCAGTTCCGCCGAGCCCGGCGATCAGGTCCTCGGCACCCCACATGACACCGATCGCGTTGCGGGCCAGCACGGCCCGCTCCACCGCGAGCGCGCCGAGCGGTGATTCGATCAGCGCGATCACCTCGTAGTCCGGCAGCGCCGTGATGTGTTCGGCGGACTCGCATTTCGGCAGCATGATCCGTCGGTATTCGGTCTCGGCCAGTGCCGCGAGATCGAGCGCGTGCTCGTCGGTATCCGCGGCGTTGACTCGGACCACGGTGGTCTCCGGGTCCAGCGCCGTGTCGATCAGTGCCGCGCGCGCCGCCGCCTTGTCGTTCGCGGCGACCCCGTCCTCCAGATCGAGGATCACCACATCGGCCACCGCAGCGGCCTTCTGATAGCGATCCGGCCGATCGGCCGGACAGAAGAGCCAGGCCGGACCGGCCATCTGCCAGGTCATGCTGTGTCCTTTCGAGCATGAGCGGGGCCCTTCGTGGTTACGCGGGGCTGCCGTCTTCGGGCCTGACCGTTCATGCTGTGTCCTTTCGAGCATGAGCGGGGCCCTTCGTGGTTACGCGGGGCTGCCGTCTTCGGGCCTGACCGCTCATGCCTGCCCCGGGGACTTGCGGACCAGCGTCTTGCGGATCGCGGTGGCGACGATGTCGCCGTGCTGGTTGCGTGCGGTATGCGCGAAGGTGACGATGCCCTCGCCGGGGCGGCTCTTCGATTCGCGCTTGTCGCTGACCACCGTTTCGGCGTACATGGTGTCGCCGTGGAACAGTGGCTTGGGGAAGGCGATCTCGGAGAAACCCAGGTTGGCGACGATGGTGCCCTGGGTCAGCTGCGCGACCGAGAGGCCGACCAGTGTGGACAGCGTGAACATCGAATTGACCAGCCGCTGGTTGAACGGGGGCAGTTGCTCGCTGAACGCCGCGTCCAGGTGCAGCGCCTGGGTGTTCATGGTCAGCGTGGTGAACAGGACGTTGTCCGCCTCGGTGATGGTGCGGCCGGGCCGGTGTTCGTACACCACCTCGGTGTCGAACTCCTCGAACCACAGCCCGCGTTGCACCACCGCGCGCCGCGGCGTCACAGTCCCAGCTCCCGCGCGATCAGCATCAGCTGCACCTCCGTTGTTCCCTCGCCGATTTCCAGGATCTTGCTGTCCCGATAGTGCCTGGCGACCGCGTATTCGTTCATGAACCCGTACCCGCCGAAGATCTGCGTCGCGTCCCGGGCGTTATCCATGGCGGCCTCGCTGGCCACGAGTTTCGCGATGGACGCCTGCTTCTTGAACGGCTTGCCCGCCAGCATCGAAGCCGCGGCGTCGTAGTAGGCGGCGCGGGCGGCATGGGCCCGCGCTTCCATCCTGGCAATCTTGAAGGCGATGGCCTGGTTGCGCCCGATCGCCTGGCCGAAAGCTTCGCGGTCCTGGGCGTAGCGCACGCTCTCATCCACACAACCCTGCGCGGCGCCGACCGAGAGCGCGGCGATCGCGATCCGGCCCTCGTCCAGGATGCGCAGGAAGTTGGCGTAGCCGCGGCCGCGTTCGCCGAGCAGGTTCTCCTCCGGTACGCGCACGTCGGTGAAACTGAGCGGATGGGTGTCGGAGGCATTCCAGCCGACCTTGTTGTACGCGGGCTCGGCGACGAAGCCAGGTGTATCGGTTGGCACCAGGATGGTCGAGATCTCCTTTTTGCCGCCGTTTTGCCCCGTCACGGCGGTTACCGTGACGAGCGCTGTGATGTCGGTGCCGGAATTGGTGATGAACTGCTTGCTGCCGTTGATGATCCATTCACCGCTGTCGGCGACCGCGGTGGTCCTGGTTCCGCCCGCGTCGCTGCCCGCGCCTGGCTCGGTGAGCCCGAATGCGGCGAGATTGCGGCCGCTGGTCAGCCGCGGCAACCATTCCCGCTTCTGCTTGTCGTCACCGAACCGATAGATCGGCATGATGCCGAGCGAGACGCCCGCCTCGAGGGTGATCGCGACACTCTGGTCGACCTTGCCCAGTTCCTCCAACGCCAGGCACAGTGCGAAGTAGTCGCCGCCCATGCCGCCGTACTCCTCGGGGAAAGGCAGTCCGAACAGCCCCATCTCGGCCATACCGGCGACCACCTCGTAGGGGAACGTGTGCTTCGCGTCGTGCTCGGCGGCCACGGGGGCGACCACCGACCGCGCGAAGTCGCGCACGGTCAGTGCGAGATCGCGGTACTCCTGCGGCAGCGTGCCGGTCGACAAGTAGTCGGTCATGCCATCTCCTTTCTCGCATGAGTGGAGCTCTTCGTGGTGATGCTTCGCTGCCGCCTCCGGGCTCGACCACTCATGCTGTGTCTTTTTCCGCATGAGTGGAGCCCTTCGTGGTGACGCTTCGCTGCCGCCTCCGGGCTCGACCACTCATGCGGGGATCCCTTCGTGTTCGGCGGGCTGCGGTTCGGTGGGTGCGGCGACAATGCGTGCCAACATCTGGTCGAGACGCACCTGGGCGCCGGGTTCGACCAGCAGTTCGACGGTTCCGGCGACCGGCGCGGTGAGCGTGTGCTCCATCTTCATCGCCTCCACGACGACGATCGCGGCGCCCGCGGCCACCGTCGCGCCCGCGTCGACCGGTACCGCGATCACCGAACCCGGCATAGGGCTGCGGATTTCGGCGTCGCCGACGTGGTCGCTGTCGCCGCGCACGCTGACCTCGGCGACTTCGCGCAGCATGGCGATGCCGGCGGGGCCGGCCACCCACAGCAGTCCATCCTGCTCGGCGACCCGGTATTCGCGGCGCAGGCCGCCTCTGGTGAGGGTGAGCACTCCGGCGTACGGCTCGTCGCCGCCGGTGAAGGTCGCGGTGAGCGGCGATGATTCGCCGTCACCGATGCGCACCGCACCGTCGGCTGGCGTGCCGGAGAGGTAGACGTGCTCGATCCGATCACCGCACGCGAGGCGGATCGGCGTCGGCGCGTCGGCCCCGATCCGCCACCCGGATGGGACCGCCCAGGGATCTCCCTGCGTCGTCGGCCAGCGCCGCAGCCAGTGGCAGGCGGCGGCGGCGGCGAACTCGTCGTCACTGACAACCGCGGGAGCGAAGTCGACGACCCGCCGGTCCAGCAGGCCGGTGTCCAGCCGTCCTTCGGCGACGTCGGGGTCGGCCAAGAGAAAGCGCAGGAACTCGATATTGGTGGTGACGCCGAGTAGCACCGTATCGGCCAGCGCCCGATCGAGTTTCGCGAGCGCGGCGGTACGGTCGCCGGCGTGTGCGATGACCTTGGACAGCATCGGGTCGTAATCGCTGCCGACCAGCGTGCCGACCCGCAGACCCGAATCGACGCGTACCCCGTCACCTTCCGGTTCAGCGAGTTCCAGCACCGTGCCGCCGGTGGGCAGGAATCCGCGGGCTGGATCCTCGGCGTACACCCTGGCCTCGATCGCGTGCCCGACCATCCGCAGCTCGTCCTGCGCTACCGCGAGTTTCTGCCCGGCCGCCACGCGAACCTGGCATTCCACCAGGTCGACGCCGGTGACCAGCTCGGTCACCGGGTGCTCGACCTGGAGGCGGGTGTTCATCTCCATGAAGAAGAACTCGTCGGGCCGGTCGGCGGAGACGATGAACTCCACGGTGCCCGCGCCGACGTAATCCACGCTGCGCGCGGTGTTGCAGGCCGCGGCGCCGATCCTGGCCCTGGTGTCGGCGTCCAACAGCGGCGAGGGCGCCTCCTCGATCACCTTCTGATGGCGGCGCTGCAGGCTGCATTCGCGTTCACCCAGGTGTAGTACGGCGCCGAACCGATCGGCGAGGATCTGCACTTCGATGTGCCGGGGCCGAGCGACGAAGCGTTCCAGGAACAGGGTGTCGTCACCGAACGCGGCCGCGGCCTCGCGACGCGCGCTGACCAGCGCGTCCGGCAGCAGATCCGGATCATCCACCCGGCGCATGCCTTTGCCTCCGCCGCCCGCGGAGGGCTTGACCAGCACCGGATAGCCGACCTCGGCCGCCGCGGCGATCAGCTCGTCATCGGTCAGTCCGGGTTTCGCGATGCCGGGCACCACGGGGACGCCGAATGCGGCGACGGTGTTCTTCGCGGCGATCTTGTCACCCATGACCTCGATGGCCCGGGCCGATGGCCCGAGGAAGACAACGCCCGCCTCGGCCAGTGCGGCGGCGAACGCGGCATTCTCGGAGAGGAAACCGTAGCCGGGATGCACCGCTTGCGCCCCGGTGCGCACGGCGGCCGCCACGACCTTGTCGATCGCGAGGTAACTCGCCCGCGCGGCCGCGGGGCCCAGGCGTACCGCGGTATCGGCCTCGTGCACGTGCCTGGCGTCGGCGTCGGCGTCGCTGTAGACGGCTACCGAGCGAATGCCCATGGCCCGCAACGTGCGGATCACGCGCACCGCGATCTCGCCGCGGTTGGCGACGAGTACCGTGTCGAATTCGACCGGAACGGAGTGGTTCAGCATCGCGATCACATCCGGAAGACGCCGTAGGAGATGGGTTCGAGCGGCGCCTGCGCACACACCGAAAGGGCAAGTCCGAGCACGGTTCTGGTGTCGGCGGGGTCGATCACGCCGTCGTCCCAGAGGCGGGCGGTCGAGTAGTAGGGATTGCCTTGGCTCTCGTACTGTTCCCGGATCGGGGCCTTGAACGCTTCCTCTTGCTCGATCGACCACGGCTGCCCGCTGCTGTCGAGCTGGTCGCCGCGCACCGTGGCCAGCACCGAGGCCGCCTGCTCGCCCCCCATCACCGAGATCCTGGCATTGGGCCACATCCACAGAAACCGCGGGGAATACGCGCGCCCACACATCGAGTAGTTGCCCGCGCCATAGGAGCCGCCGATCACCACGGTCAGCTTCGGCACCCGCGCGCACGCCACGGCGGTGACCATCTTGGCGCCGTGCTTGGCGATGCCGCCGGCTTCGTAGTCGCGGCCGACCATGAACCCGGTGATGTTCTGCAGGAACAGCAGCGGGATCTTGCGCTTGTCGCACAGCTCGATGAAATGCGCACCCTTCATGGCGGATTCGCTGAACAGCACGCCGTTGTTGGCGACGATGCCCACCGGGTGGCCGTGGATGCGCGCGAATCCGGTGACCAGGGTCTTGCCGTACTCGGCCTTGAACTCGTGGAAGCCGCTCGCGCCGCTCCCATCGCCATCCACCAAGCGATGGATGACCTCGCGCGCGTCGTAGGGTGTGCGCAGGTCGACCGGGACCACGTCGTACAGCTCCGATTCCGGCGCAGCGGGTGCGACGGTGGGCAGCACCTCCCACGGGCTCGGCTCGCGCGGGCCGAGCGTGGCCACGATGCGGCGCACGATGCGCAGCGCGTCCTGGTCGTCTTCGGCCAAGTGGTCGGTGACCCCCGACGTGCGCGAGTGCAGTTCGCCGCCGCCGAGCTCCTCGGCCGTGACCACCTCGCCGGTCGCGGCCTTCACCAGCGGAGGTCCACCGAGGAAGATGGTGCCCTGGTCGCGCACGATCACAGCCTCGTCGCTCATCGCCGGCACGTAGGCGCCGCCGGCGGTGCACGAGCCGAGCACCGCGGCGATCTGCGGGATTGCTTCGGCGCTCATGGTCGCCTGGTTGTAGAAGATGCGCCCGAAGTGCTCCCGGTCGGGGAATACCTCGTCCTGGCGCGGCAAGTACGCACCGCCGGAGTCGACCAGGTACAGGCAGGGCAGCCGGTTCTGCAGGGCGATCTCCTGCGCGCGCAGATGCTTCTTCACCGTCATGGGGTAATAGGTGCCGCCTTTGACCGTGGCGTCGTTGGCCACGATCACGCATTCGCGCCCGGACACCCGACCGATGCCGGTGATGATCCCCGCGCCGGGAGACTCGTCGTCGTACATCCCGGTCGCGGCAAGCGGCGAGAGCTCGAGGAACGGGCTGCCCGGGTCGAGCAGCTGGTCTACTCGCTGCCGCGGCAGCAGCTTGCCGCGCGCGACGTGACGATCACGCGCCTTCGCGGGGCCGCCCAACGCCGCGGCGGCCAGCCGGGCACGCAGGTCGTCGACGAGCGCCGCGTGCGCGGCGCGGTTGCCGACGGCCTCTTCGGTAACGGTCATCACGCCATCCTGTCGTCCAGTTAGTCGACGATAACTGGAATTCAGGTTAGTCTTGGTTAACCGAACTGTCCACATCGGGGGAAAGGAGCGGGGGTGACCAGCGTAGAAACCGTCACGCTCACTCGCCGTGAGCGGTTGAAAGCGGAACGTCGAGTGCAGTTGCTGGAGGCGGGAGCCCGGCTGATCGCCGACCGTGGGTACCTCGGCATGCGTCTCGACGATCTCGGCGCCGCCGTCGGAATCAGCGGCCCCGCGGTCTACCGCCACTTCCCGAACAAAGAGGCGTTGCTGGTCGAGTTGCTCGTCGGCGTAAGTCAGCGGCTGCTCGACGGCGGCAAGGCGGTGGTGGCGACGACGACCTCCGCGCGGGAGGCGCTGGCCGGGCTGGTCGACCACCACCTGGACTTCGCGCTCGGCGAGCCGGAGCTGATCCGCATCCAGGACCGCGACCTGGACAACGTGCCCGCCGCGGCTCGCCGCGAGATCCGCCGCACCCAGCGCCACTACGTGGAGATCTGGGTGGCGGTGCTGTGCGAGTTGCATCCGGAGTTACCCGAGGAGGCGGCGCGGGTGCAGGCACACGCCGTCTTCGGTCTGATCAACTCCACCCCGCACAGCGCGACCACGGCGACCGCGGTCCGGGCCAGGCCCGTGCTGCGCGACATGGCGCTGGCCGCCCTCGGCTGAGCACGCCCTCATCGCGCGCTCCAGCCGCCGTCCATGGTGTAGGACGCGCCGGTGACCATGCCCGCGTTCGGCGACGCTAGCCAGCCCACCAGTGCGGCGACCTCCGCCGGCTCGACGAGACGCTTGATCGCGCTCTCGGTGAGCAGGATCTTCTCGACCACCTCCTGCTCAGCGATGCCGTGCGCGATCGCCTGGTCGGCGATCTGCTTGTCCACCAGTGCGGTGCGGACATAGCCGGGGTTGACGCAGTTGCTCGTCACGCCGTGGCGGCCGCCTTCGAGCGCGGTGACCTTCGACAGGCCCTCCAGCCCATGCTTGGCCGTCACGTAGGCGACCTTGTACTCCGAGGCGCGTAGGCCGTGCACCGAGGAGATATTGATGATGCGTCCGAAGCCCTGCCGGTACATGTGCGGCAGGGCCGCGCGCACCAGCAGGAACGGCGCCTCGACCATCAGCCGGAGTAGCTCGCGGAACCGTGCCGGCGCGAAGTCCTCGATCGGGCTGATGTGTTGCACCCCGGCGTTGTTGACCAGGATGTCGGTCGACAGCTCCAGTGATTCCAGCGCCTCGACGTCGAGCAGGTCCACCGCCCAGGACTTTCCGCCCAGTTCACGAGCCAGCGTCTCGGCGGCGACGGCATCGAGGTCGGCGATGGTGACCTGGGCGCCGCGGGCGGCCAACTCCCAAGCGCACGCCGCGCCGATCCCGCTCGCGCCGCCGGTGACCAGGGCGGAACGTCCGTCGAGGTCGCTCATCGCACCGCCACTTTCGCGGTTGACGCGCCGAGGCTTTCGGCGTCCGCGAGATCGACGCTCTCCAAGGTCAGTCCCTTCGTCTCGGTGGCCGCGAGCACCGCGATCACGGTGATCGCCGCCGCGCCCGCCAGGTACCAGGCGATCGGCACCGCGGAGTGGTAGGTGTTGAGCAGCCGGACCGCGATGATCGGGGCCAGCGACCCGGCCACGATCGAGGTGACCTGGTAGCCGAGCGACACTCCGGAATAGCGCATCCGGGTGGGGAACATCTCCGCCATGATCGCGGGCTGTCCGGCGTACATCAGCGCGTGGAAGATCAGGCCGATGATGATGGCCGACATGATGACCAGGTTGTGGCCGCTGTCCATCATCGGGAAGGCGAAGAAGCCCCAGGTGCCCGCGGTCAGCGCCCCGACCAGGTAGACCGGCCGCCTGCCGAAGCGATCGGACAGGCTGCCCACGAGCGGGATCATCACGAAGTGCACCGCGTGCGCGGCGAGCAGCCACCACAGGATCACCGTGGTGTCGACGTGCACCTGCACCTTGAGGTAGGTGATGGTGAAGGTGACCACCAGGTAGTACATGACGTTCTCGCCGAATCGCAACCCCATGGCGACGAGCACACCGCGCGGGTAGCGGCGCAGCACCTCGACGACGCTGAGCGAGGTCGCCTTGATCTGTTCGGCTTCCTTCTGCGCCGCGACGAAAATCGGCGCGTCGGTGATCTTCGTGCGGATGTAGTAGCCGATCAGCACCACCACCGCGGACAGCCAGAAGGCCACCCGCCAACCCCAGCTGAGGAACGCGGCGTCCGACAGCGAGGAAGTGAGCACGAGCAGCGCCACGGTCGCCAGCAGGTTGCCCGCGGGTACGCCCGCCTGCGGCCAGCTCGCCCAGAAGCCGCGGGCGCGGCTCGGGCTGTGTTCGGCGACGAGCAGGACCGCGCCGCCCCACTCGCCACCGACCGCGAATCCCTGGATGAAGCGGAGCACGACAAGTAGCGCGGGCGCCCAATATCCGATCTGCGCGAAGGTCGGTAGACAGCCCATCAGGAAGGTCGCGGCGCCGACCAGCACCAGGCTGAACTGCAGCAGTTTCTTCCGGCCGTACTTGTCGCCGAAGTGCCCGAAGACGATGCCGCCGAGCGGACGCGCCGCGAAGCCGACCGCGTAGGTGATGAATGCGGCCAGGATCGCGTCCAGATCGCTGGTGCCTTGGGCGAAGAACACCTTGCTGAACACGAGGGTGGCGGCGGTGCCGTAGAGAAAGAATTCGTACCACTCGACGACCGTGCCCGCCATCGACGCGGCCACTACTCGCCTCAGACCGGTCGGTGCCCTGCCCGGGCCGCCGCCCGTGGGCCGCGATGTACTGCGCACGCTCATCGAACACTCCTTTGTGCCGGGGGCCACCGTCGACAGGTGATGTGATGGCCCCCACAATCCGTTGGCTGCACCGAAGTATTCGTGCAGGTCTTCCGCCTCCGCAATGACCAGATCCGCACGATATGTCTGCGAGAATGCAGATATGAGCGCGGTGTCACCAGGATCTGCGCGTCGACCCAGCGCGGATGATCTGCTGGTTCTGCTGGCGGTCGGCCGTTCCGGCCGGTTCGTCTCGGCGGCCGAGGAGCTCGGCATCAACCACACCACGATCTCCCGCCGCATCGCCGCGCTGGAGCAAACCCTGGGTGGACGGGTGCTGACGCGGGTGGCGGGCGGCTGGGAACTCACCGACCTCGGACGCGAGGCGTTGGCCGCGGCCGAAGCCGTGGAATCGGCGGTGAAATCACTCGCCGCCGACGCCACCGGAAACCGTGTACTGCGCGGAGTCGTCCGGGTCTCGGCCACTGATGGATTCAGCGCGTACCTTGCCGCGCCCGCGGCAGCCGAGGTGCGGCGACGGCATCCGAAGATCGCCGTCGAGATCGTGGCGACGACCCGGCGCGCGTCCCAACAGCGCTCCGGACTGGATATCGAAGTGGTGGTCGGCGAACCACAAGTCCACCGTGCGACGGCCTTCCGTCTGGCCGATTACTGCCTCGGCCTCTACGGCTCCCGAGACTTCCTACGGGAATACGGAACTCCGCGCAGGATCGACGACCTGGCACGATATCCGCTGGTCTACTTCATCGAGTCCATGCTCCAAGTCGACGACCTCGACTTGGCCTCCAGTTTCGTTCCCACCATGCGTGAATCGGTGACGTCCACCAACGTTTTCGTCCACGTCGAGGCCACCCGCGCTGCCGCGGGCCTCGGCCTGCTGCCCTGCTTCATGGCCGACCGGCACTCCGACCTCGTCCGGGTCCTCGCCGACGAGGTCACCGTGACATTGGCGTATTGGCTTGTCGCCCGGGCGGAAACGCTGCGTAGACCCGAGGTCGCGGCATTTGTCGACGCGATTCGCGCCAGAGTGCACGACCAGCGCCAGGCGTTGCTGGGCCTCCCACACTGATTCCGCAGCGTTCGTCTGCGAGGCCGCGCGGCATGGACCGATGGGAGATCGCAAAGCGTCGCAGGGTATTCGCCTCTCGCGGACGGGACGGCGACCGTGCCGATCACCGCGATCATGCCGGTGTCGTCGGCCTGGGTCGGGCAGTGGGCGCAGCGGCACGGTGCACGCCTACCGATGACGATCGGGCTGTTACTCGTCGCCGCCGGATCGGTGCTGCTGGCCCGGATCGACGCGCACGGTTCGTATTCGATCGGGGTGCTGCCCGGCGTCGTTCTGTTCGGTGCGGGCATGGCGGTGTTCGTTGCGGACCGCGGGCCGCGATCCGGAAGTCCTCGCGACATACCTAGTCGGTGGCCGCCGCGACAGCGAAGACGACCTAGGGTGGGCGGATGGCCTCACTTGTGGATCCCGATGTGCGCGAGTTCCTCAGCCACGGCACCCGGACGGGCAAGGTGGCGTTCGTCACCGCCGACGGAAGGCCGATGGTGACGCCGGTGTGGTTCATCGTCGACGGCGACGAACTGGTCTTCAATACGGGTAAGTCTTCGAGTAAAGGCAAGGCGTTCGCCAGGGACGGGCGCGTCGCGGTGTGCGTCGACGCGGAGGGACCGCCGTACCCGTCGGTCCAAGTGCAGGGCAGCGTGACGCTCTCGGAGGACCCGGACGAACTGCTGCGGATCGCCACCGAGATCGCCGGACGGTATGTGGGTGCGGATCGGGCCGAGGAATTCGGAAAGCGCAATGGAGTGCCTGGGGAACTGGTGGTCCGATTGCGGCCTTCGAAGGTGATCGCCCACTTCGACGCGATCGGTTGATCCGTCCGCGCCGACGCTCGCCCGTCGGCGCGCTGCCCGGGGCGCGCTCTGCCCGCGCGGCGCCCCCGCTGTGATGACCCTTGGGGTGGTCCGTCGGTGTGTGCGGCGGTCGTCGCGGACGAGCGGTCGGGGAGCGGGACGGGCATAGACTCGCGAGTATGACCGTGCATTTCATCGGGGCCGGACCGGGCGCGGCCGACCTGCTGACAGTGCGTGCGGTCGAGTTGTTGCGCACCGCGCCTGTGTGTTTGTTCGCCGGCACCTACCTGGATCCGGATGTGCTGGCGTATTGCGCGCCCGAGGCCGAACTGATCGACACCCAGCACCTCGACCTCGACCAGATCACGGACCACTTGGTGCGTGCGGACACGGCAGGTGACGATGTGGCCCGGTTGTGCTCAGGGGATCCGTCGCTGTATTCGGCGCTGGCCGAGCAGACCCGCAGGCTCGACGCGTACGGCATCTCCTGGGACGTCACGCCCGGAGTGCCCGCCTACGCCGCCGCGGCAGCGTTGCTCGGCGCCGAGTTGACCGTGCCGGAACTAGTGCAGTCGGTCGTGCTCACCCGCACCCAGGCCCGTTCGACCGCCATGCCCGAGCGCGAGGCCCTGGCGAATTTCGCGACCACCGGCGCCACCCTGGTGCTGCATTTGGCCATCACCCGAGTGCGCGCGCTTGCCGCCGAACTCACCGCCGACTACGGCCCGGACTGCCCGGTCGCCGTTGTCTATCGCGCCAGCCAACCCGGGCAACTGGTCCTGCGCGGTACCCTGGCCGACATCGCCGACCAGGTCGAAGACGTGGGGTTGCGGCAGGCCGCGGTGATCATGGTGGGGCGTGCGCTGTCGTCCACCCAGTCCTGCGCCGGATCCCACCTCTACGATCCGGCTCGCCTGCGTCGATCCTGACCGCCGGATGCCACGCCGGTCCGCGATGTGAGAACGACAACAGGGCCACCACAACGCCGCTGCCTGTGGTGATGTCTATCAGCTATGGCGGTTGGTTGGTCGGGCGCCTACCGCGACGGTAGATTGATCCGGTGATTCGCAATGACAGTCCCGGCAGAGCCGGTCGGAGGGCGTTGGGCACGGTCGAGCTCATGTAACGAGGTCGGCCTTGAACAGATAGTTCGAATGAACATTTTTTGCCTGATTGATATGAGAATTGAACCCGGAGATGCAGGCGCCACGCTTGGATAGGTGAGCGTCCCCTCCGGGTGTCGTCGGGGAGCGCTTGCGTGGTGTTCCGGAAGCGAGGTTACGGTTGGACCGGCTGGATTTCGGCGGAAACGGCGAAACTGGTGGCGAACGGGCACACGCGGGTACTGGGGCGGAACCCGGCCTGCTGCCGCCCGGAACCTTCCCGTTGTCTCCTGCCCAGCTGGGCATCTGGTATGCGCAGCATGTCGACCCGCAGGTGCCGGTCAACATCGCGCAGTACGTCGACCTGCGCGGCGAGCTCGATGTAGAGCTGCTGTCGCGCGCCAGCGTCGACGCGTCGCACGAGATGGGCTCCGGGTTCCTGCGCATCATCGAGCACGACGGGCAGCCGTTGCAGTTCGTCGACCACAGCATCGGCGCCTACGACGGCGTCGAGTATGTCGACCTGCGTGACAACGATGATCCGGAAGCGGCCGCGCAGGGGTGGATGCGCGCGGAGTACAGCCGCCCCCTCGATCTGACCACCGACCGACTGGTCAAATCCGCGGCGCTGCGGCTGTCCGACGATCACTGGTACTGGTATTCGCGGGCGCACCACATCGCCTTCGACGGCTTCGGCTCCATGACCTTCGTCAACCGGATCGCTGAGCTGTACACGGCGTACGTCGGTGGCGTCGAGCCGGACGCGGCAAAGTCCACCGACCTGCACACACTCTACGAGCAAGAGATCGCCTACCGCGGCAGCGCCCGTTTCGCTTCCGACCGGGAATACTGGGCCGAGCGGGTCGCGGGGCTGGAGGAAGGCACCAGCCTGACCGGTCGCTCCGCGCCGCCCGCGGCGATCAACGGCATCGCCAGCGCCGCATTGTCCGACGAACAGAACGCGCTGCTGGAGGCGGCTGTCGCGCGGCACGATTCGTCGCCGGCGGGATTGCTGCTCGCGGGATTCGCGGCATATCTGGCGCAGTGGAACGGCGTCCAAGACGTCATCCTCAGTCTGCCGGTGACCGCACGTACCACCGCCGCGATGCGCCGCTCCGGCGGCGTGTCGTCGAACATCGTGCCGCTGCGGCTGCACGTGGGCCACGAGACCACAGTGACCGAGTTGCTCGGGCAGGTCCAGGTCGAGGTGTCCGGCGCGCTGCGCCACCAGCGGTACCGGCACGAGGACATCCGCCGGGACGCGGCTGGCGACGGTGTGGTGACCACCCAGTTCTTCGGGCCGTGGGTCAACATCATGTTGTTCCACGACCAGCTGGCGCTCGGGCCGATCGTCGGCCAACTCAGCGTGCTGTCCACCGGCAGCATCGAGGACCTCGGCGTCAACTTCTACCGCTCGGTCGGGGGCACCCGTTCGCATATCGACTTCGAGACCAACCCGAATCTCTACACCGAGGACGAGGCACACCGGCAGCACGGCCGCTTCCTCGAGTTCTTCGATCGCTTCCTCGCCGCCGACCCGGATTCGGCGGTGTGGGGTCTGCAGGTCACCACCTCCGACGAGCGCGATCGGACGCTGCTGGAGTGGAACGACTCCGAGCAGGAGGTACCGGATACCACGCTCGCGGCGCTGCTCGATGCGCAGATACCGCTCACCCCGGACAACGTCGCGCTCGATTTCGAGGGCGCGACGCTGACCTACGCGGAGTTCGACGCGCGGGTCAACCGGCTGGCCCGGTTTCTGATCGCCGATGGCGTCGGCCCGGAGTCGCTGGTCGCGCTGGGTCTGCGCCGCTCGCTGGAGCTGGTGATCGGTATGCACGCGGTACTGAAGGCCGGTGGCGCGTATGTGCCGATCGATCCGGATCATCCGGCCGATCGCACCGCCTACATCCTCGACAGTGCCGCTCCGGTGTGCGTGCTGACGCTGTCCTCGGATGATCTGGAGTTGCCCGACACGGTGCGCCGGGTGGAGATCGACACGCTGGACGTGTCGGAATACTCGCACGCCCCGATCGCTGACACCGACCGACTCGCTCCGCTACTGCCGGGCAACACCGCCTACGTCATCTACACCTCGGGTTCGACCGGTCGGCCCAAGGGCGTCGCGGTCACCCACCACGCGATCGTCAACCAGCAGCTGTGGATGCTCGACGAGTACCGGCTGACCGCCGAGGACGTCTACCTGCAGAAAACCGCGACCACGTTCGACGTGTCGCTGTGGGGTTATTTCCTTCCGCTGATGGTGGGCGCCGCGCTGATCATCGCGTCGCCGGACGGCCATCGCGACCCGCTGTACGTCGCGGACATGATCGAACGGCACGGGGTCACCGTGACCGACTTCGTTCCCTCCATGCTCACGGTATTCGTCGAGCACGCCACCCCGGCCCAATGCGCCACGCTGCGCGCGGTTTTCGTGATCGGTGAGGCGCTGCCGCCGGAGACGGCCGCGAAGTTCAGGGCGATCACCGCCGATGGTCGCGCCGCGGGTTGCGCGCCGGCCGGGTTGCACAACCTGTACGGCCCGACCGAGGCCGCGGTCTCGGTGACCTACTGGGAGGCGACCGCCGCCGACACGGTGACCGTGCCGATCGGCATCCCGGAGTGGAATGTCGAGGTCTATGTGCTGGATTCGCGGCTGCGTCCGGCCGCGATCGGCGCGCCGGGGGAGCTGTACCTCGGCGGACGCCAACTGGCCCGCGGCTACCGCGGCCGCCCGGACCTGACCTCGGATCGGTTCGTCGCCAACCCGCTGTCCTCGACGGGCGAGCGGATGTATCGCACCGGCGACCTGGTGCGCTGGAACGACGCGGGAACGCTGGAATACATCGGCCGCACCGACTTCCAGGTGAAATTCCGCGGCCAGCGCATCGAGCTCGGTGAGATCGAGACCGATCTGCTCGCCCATCCCGCCGTCAGTCAGGCGGTGGTGTTGGTCGTGGACACGGCCACCGGCCAGCAGCTGGTCGCCTACGTCGTCGCGGCGCCCGGCCGGGCCGTCGATCCGGTGGAGCTGAGCAGGTTCGCGGCGGAGCAACTGCCGAGCTACATGGTGCCCGCGTCCATCATGGTGCTGGACGCCTTCCCGCTCAACACCAGCGGCAAACTGGACCGTAAGGCCCTGCCGGAGCCGGTGTTCAGTGCCGACGCGGGCGGATTCCGGGCGGCACGCACCCAGGCCGAGCAGATCGTGGCAGGCATCTTCGCCGATGTGCTGAGCCAGGACCGGATCGGCATCGACGACAACTTCTTCGACCTCGGCGGTAACTCGCTGGTCGCGACCCAAGTGGTGGCACGGATCGGCGCGGCCTTCGGCACCCAGATCGGGGTGCGCGCGCTGTTCGAGACCCCGACCGTCGCCGGCATCGCGGCGCGTGCGGAGAATGCCGCCCCCACCGACGCCGCCCGCCCGCCGCTGGTGGCCCAGCAGCTGCCGGAACGGGTTCCGCTGTCGCTCGCGCAGCAGCGCATGTGGTTCATCAACCAGTTCGACCCGACCGTGCCGACCTACAACCTGCCGTTCGTGGTGCGGTTGCGCGGCACCGTGGATGCGGAGGCATTGCAGGCCGCGCTGCTCGACGTGGTCGAGCGCCAGCAGTCGCTGCGCACGATTTTCCCGGAGTCCGGCGACGGTGGGTATCAGCAGGTGCTGCCGGTCGATCAAGTGCACCTCGGCATCGAGGTGCAGCCGATCGACGAAGCTGTACTGCCCGGTGCGCTGGCCGAATTCGCCGCGCGCGGGTTCGACGTGTCGCGCGAGTTGCCGATCAGGGTTCGGATCTTCGCGGTCTCCGGTGCGCGCGGCGACGGGGTGGCCGACTACGCGGTCGCGTTCGTGGTGCACCACATCGCGGCCGACGGTTTCTCGTTCGGCCCGCTGGCGCGCGACGTGGCCTCGGCCTACCTGGCCCGCGCCGCGGGCGAGGCGCCGAGCTGGGCCCCGCTACCGGTGCAGTACCAGGACTTCAGCGTCTGGCAGCGCGAGCTGCTCGGCGCCGAGTCCGATCCCGCCTCCATGGCCGCCCGCGAAATCGCCTATTGGCGGCGGGCTTTGGCGGGTCTACCGGATCAGCTCGACCTGCCCGCGGATCGCCCACGCCCCTCGGTGCAGAGCTTCCACGGCAGTCGAGTGAGCTTCGAGGTCGACGTCGCGCTGCACGAACGACTGGTCGCGCTGGCCCGCGCCCAGGGCGTCAGTCTGTTCATGGTCATGCACGCCTCGCTGGCGGTGCTGCTGGCGCGGTTGTCCGGCACCGGCGACATTGCCATCGGAACCCCGGTGGCCGGGCGTGGCGAGCAGGCGCTCGATGACGTGATCGGCATGTTCGTCAACACCCTGGTGCTGCGCTCGGAGGTGGACGGCAGCGAGCGGTTCGCCGACTTCCTCACCAGGACACGGGAAACCGATCTCGCCGCGTTCGCCTTCTCGGACGTGCCGTTCGAGCGACTGGTCGAGGTGCTCAACCCGACCCGCTCGCAGGCGCGCCACCCGTTGTTCCAGGTGATGCTGTCGTTCCAGGAGATGTCGCACGCGGCCCTGGAACTGCCGGGGTTCTCGGCCACCGCCGACGAGCTCGAGGTCGACATCGCCAAGTTCGACCTGCAGTGGACCGTCACCGAGGAGCGCGGCGCGCGAGGTGAACCCGCCGGCATGGCGGCCGTGATCTCGTTCGCCACCGACCTGTTCGACGCTGCGACGGTCACCGAATTCGGGCGGCGCTATCTGCGCGTACTCGAAGCCGCCGTCTCCGCACCGGATGTCACGGTTCGCGACATCGAGATTCTCGACGACGCCGAACGCGCCATGGTGCTGACCGAATGGAATCGCACCGGCTACGAGGTGCCCGCGACCAGCGTGCTCGAACTGTTCGAGCAGCAGGTGCGGTCGCGACCCGACGATATCGCCGTGGTGTTCGACGGCGCAGGGCGCGCCGCAGCCGTGCTCGGTCCGCAGACCACGCTGACCTACGCCGAGTTCGCGGCGCGCGTGAATCGCCTGGCGCGCAAGCTGATCGCCGAGGGCGTCGGTCCGGAGTCGCTGGTCGCCGTCGGTATCCGCCGGTCGGTGGACATGCTGGTCGCCCTCTACGCCACCATGACCGCGGGCGGCGGATACGTGCCGATCGACCCGGACCACCCGGCCGAGCGCACGGACTACGTGCTGGCCAGCTCGGCACCGGTCTGTGTGCTGACCACCACCGCGGACAACGTCACCGCCGCCGATGTGCCGGTGCTCGCCTTGGACACTCTGGAACTGGGTGAGTTCGGCGACGAACCGGTTACCGATGCCGAGCGCCGCGCGCCGCTGCGCCCGGCGAACACGGCCTACGTGCTCTACACCTCCGGGTCCACCGGGCGCCCCAAGGGCGTCGCGGTGAGCCATGCCAGCGTGGTCAATCAGATCGCCTGGATCACCGCGGAGTACCGGATCAACCCGGCCGACGTGATCCTGCAGAAGACGCCGGTCACGTTCGACGTGTCGGTGTGGGAGCTGTTCGGCACCCTGGCCGTCGGCGCGCGCATGGTGATCGCCGCCCCCGACGGCCACCGCGACCCGATGTATCTCTCGGAGATCATCGGACGGCACCGGGTCACCATGACCTCGTTCGTGCCCTCGATGCTCTCGGTGTTCGCGGGCGCCGCGTCGTCGGCCGAATGCGCGTCGCTGCGTGCGGTTCTCGTCGCCGGTGAGGCGCTGCCGCCCGCCACGGTCACCGCGTTCCGGCAGTTCTCCACCGCCGCGGTGCACAACCTGTACGGACCCACCGAGTTCACCGTGCACGCCACCGCCTGGCATCTCAACGAAGTCGCACCCAGCACGGTGCCGATCGGGCGCCCGGTGTGGAACGCGCAGACCTACGTCTTGGACGAGGGCCTGAACCCGGTTCCGGTCGGCGTGCCCGGCGAGCTGTATCTGGGCGGTGCGCAGACCGCCCGCGGCTACTACGGTCGCGCCGACCTGTCCGCGGAACGGTTTGTCGCCGACCCGTTCGGTGCGCCCGGCTCCCGCCTGTACCGGACCGGTGACCTGGTGCGCTGGGTGCAACCGCGCGATCCCGAGGTGGGCAACGCCGGTGTGCTGGAGTACATCGGCCGCACCGACTTCCAGGTCAAGTTCCGCGGTCAGCGCATCGAGCTCGGCGAGATCGAGACCGCCCTGCTCGAGCACTCCGCGGTCACCCAGGCCGTGGTACTGGTCATCGATACCGTCGCAGGCGACCAGTTGGTCGCCTATGTGGTCACGCCCGGCGGACCGGTCGACATCGACAACATCAAGAATGTTCTGCATCGCACCCTGCCCGCCTACATGGTGCCGTCGGCGATCGTGGTGCTCGAGTCGCTGCCCCTCAACCCCTCCGGCAAACTCGACCGCAAGGCCCTGCCCGCGCCGGTGTTCGAGGTGCGTGAGTTCCGTGCTCCCACCACGCCGATCGAGGAGATCGTCGCGCAGATCTTCGGCGAGGTGCTCGGCATCACCCGGGTCGGCGTCGACGACGACTTCTTCGAGCTCGGCGGCAACTCGCTGATCGCGACGCAGGTCGCCTCTCGGCTGGGCATCGCGCTGGACACCCGGGTGCCGGTGCGCATGCTGTTCGAGGCGTCCACCGTCGCCGCGCTCGCCGCACGGGTGGAGTCGCACGCCGGGGACGGCGCGCGCAAGGCGCTGGTCGCCCGGCATCGTCCGGACGAGGTGCCGCTGTCGCTCGCGCAGCAGCGCATGTGGTTCCTCAACCGGTTCGACACCGCCTCGGCGGTGAACAACATCCCGGTCGCCATCCGGCTGTCCGGCGATCTGGATATCGCCGCGCTGCAGGTCGCGGTCATCGACGTGATCGACCGGCACGAGTCACTGCGCACGGTCTTCCCAGAGACCAACAGCGGTCCGGTCCAGGTGGTGCTGGACGCCGCACAGATCGTGCCGGACCTGACCCCGGTGCCGGTGACCGAACACAACCTGATCGACCATTTGGTCGAACTCGCCTCGATGGCGTTCGACGTGACCAGCGAAGTGCCGCTGCACGCACGACTGTTCGAGATCAGCGAGACCGAGTATGTGCTCAGCATGGTGGTGCATCACATCTCGGCCGACGGCTGGTCGATGGGCCCGCTGGCCCGCGATGTCATGGTGGCGTACGCCGCCCGCACCTCGTGGGAGGCGCCGGCCTGGTCGGCATTGCCGGTGCAGTATGCGGACTACGCGCTGTGGCAACGCGAAGTGCTCGGCTCCGAAGACGACCCGAGCTCGCTGATCTCCACCCAGATCCGGTACTGGACACGCGAACTCGCCGACCTACCGGACGAATTGGTGCTGCCGTCGGATCGGCCGCGTCCCGCTGTCGCCTCCTACCGCGGCGGGACCTACCCGTTCGTGATCTCCGGCGAGACGCAGCGCGGGTTGGTCGAACTGGGCCGTAGGCACAACGCCTCGCTGTTCATGGTGCTGCACAGCGCGCTCGCGGTACTGCTGGCCAGGGCAAGCGGTACCGACGACATCGCCATCGGTACACCGGTCGCCGGCCGCGGCGAGGCCGCGCTGGACGACCTGATCGGCATGTTCGTCAACACCCTCGTGCTGCGCACCAAGGTGGACGGCGCGTCCAGCTTCGTCGATCTGCTCGCCACGGCCCGCGAGACCGACCTACACGCCTTCGCGCACGCGGATGTGCCCTTCGAGCGGCTGGTCGAGGTGCTCAACCCGGCCCGCTCGCAGGCCAGACACCCACTGTTCCAGGTCATGCTGACCTTCCAGAACACCAGGCAGGCCGGCCTGGAGTTGCCCGGCCTCTCGGTCAACGGCATCGACTACGATGCCCGGCTCGCCAAGTTCGACCTGCAACTGACGCTCTCGGAGACCCAGGACGAACAGGGTGACGCGGCGGGGATGTCGGCCGAGTTCTCCTACGCTCTCGACCTGTTCGACGAGGCGACAGTCGCCGCGTTCGCGCGACGCCTGGATCGTATTCTCGCGGCCGTCACCGCCGACCCGAATGTGCCGGTCGGCGATATCGACCTGCTCACGCCGGCCGAGCACGCGCGGGTCCTGGTCGACTGGAACGACAATGCGCACCCGGTGGGCGCCGATACGCTGGTCTCGCTGTTCGATGCGCAGGTGGCGGCGACGCCGGACGCGGTCGCATTGGACTTCGAAGACGAATGGCTCACCTATCGCGAACTGCAGCAGCGGGCCAACCGCATCGCCAGGCAGCTGATCGGCGCGGGCGTCGGGCCGGGATCGCTGGTGGCGCTGGCGATCCGGCGTTCGACGGAACTGGTCGTCGCGATGTACGCGGTGGCGCAGACCGGCGCCGCCTACGTCCCGTTGGACCCCGATCAGCCCGCGGACCGGGTCAACTACATTATCGAGACCGCGCGGCCACGGATCGTGCTGTATCGCTCGGCGGACGGATTCGACCTCGAGCTGCCGCCGCAGGTGACGGCGCTCCCGGTCGAGGGCATCGAAGGGGTTCCGGGATACGCGGACTCCAGCGGCGCGCCGATCGCCGACAGTGAACGCACGCAACCCCTTCGGCCGGAGAACATCGCGTACGTGATCTTCACGTCGGGGTCGACCGGCCGCCCGAAAGGCGTGGCGGTCGGTCACGCCGCGATCGTCAACCGCCTGCGGTGGATGCAGCACGAATATCCGATCGGCCCCGAGGACGCGGTACTGCAGAAGACGCCCGCCACGTTCGACGTGTCGGTGTGGGAGTTCTTCTGGCCCTTGCAGACCGGTGCCCGGCTGATCATCGCGCGCCCCGACGGACACCGCGACCCGGTGTACCTGTCCCAGATCATCGCCGACAAGGGCATCACGACAGCGCATTTCGTGCCGTCCATGCTGTCGGTGTTCGTGGCTACGCTCGGCAACGAGAACGGCGAGGGCCTGGCCGCGCCGCGTTTGCGGCAGGTGTTCGCCTCGGGTGAGGCGCTGCCCGCGCCGACCGCGGCCCGGCTGCGCGAGCTGACCGGCGCCCGGTTGCACAACCTGTACGGCCCGACCGAAGCCGCCGTCGACGTGACGTATCACGAAGCGACGGACGCGGATACCGTGTCGGTGCCGATCGGACGCCCGGTATGGAACACCCAGGTTTTCGTCCTCGACAGCCGTCTGCACCCGGTCGCACCGGGTGTCGCGGGTGAGCTGTATCTGGCGGGCGATCAGCTGGCGCTGGGCTACCTCGGTCGCGCGGACCTGACCGCGGATCGATTCGTGGCAAACCCGTACGGCGTCACCGGTGCGCGGATGTACCGCACCGGTGACCTCGTCACCTGGACTCCCGACGGTGAGCTGGAGTATCTGGGCCGCACCGACTTCCAGGTGAAATTGCGTGGCCTGCGCATCGAGCTGGGCGAGATCGAAGCCGCGTTGCTCGCGCAACCCGGGGTCGCGCAATCGGTCGTCGTACTGCGTTCCGACGCGCACGCGGGCGACCAGCTGGTGGGTTACGTTGTCGCCGAGGCGGACGCGATCGTCGACGGTGACCAGGTGAAGGCCGCGATCGCCGCGTCACTGCCGGGTTACATGATCCCGGCGGCGCTGATGGTGTTGGACACCTTCCCGGTCAACGCCTCCGGCAAGCTGGACCGTAAGGCGCTGCCCGCGCCGGTGTTCGAGGCCAAGGTGTTCCGTGCACCGTCCACCCCGATCGAAGAGATCGTGGCAGAGGTGTTCGCCGAGCTGGTCGGTGTGTCGCGCGTCGGTGTGGACGACGACTTCTTCGAGCTGGGCGGCAACTCGCTGGTGGCCACCCAGGTGGTCGCCCGCCTGAGCGCGGCGTTGAACACCGAGGTCGGGGTGCGCGCGCTGTTCGAGGCGCCGACCGTCGGCGCGCTGGCCGCCAGAGTCGAGTCGCACGCGGGTACCGGTGCGCGCCGAGCCCTCACGGCACAGACCCGTCCCGACCACCCGCCGTTGTCGCTCGCGCAGCAGCGGATGTGGTTCCTCAACCGTTTCGACGCCGACTCCGCCGCGAACAACATTCCGGCCGCGGTCCAACTCGAAGGCGTGCTCGATCTGGACGCGCTGCGCGGCGCGGTCTCCGACGTGGTGGCGCGGCATGAATCGCTGCGTACCATCTACCCGTCCCGAGACGGCGTCGCCTATCAGCGGGTGCTGCCGGCGACCAGAGCCATCCCGGACCTGGAGATCGTGCCGGTCGCCGAAGGCCGACTGCTCGGCGCGCTCTACGAATTCGTCGAGCGTGGCTTCGACATCACCGCCGAACCGCCGGTGCGCCTGCGTGCTTACCGGCTCGGCGCGGACGACTATGTTCTGGTCGTGGTGGTGCACCACATCGCCGCGGACGGGTTCTCGATGCGGCCGCTGGTGCGTGATCTGATGACCGCCTATGTGGCGCGCACCTCGGCGTCCGAGCCGGGCTGGCCGCCACTGGCGGTGCAGTACGTCGACTTCGCGCTGTGGCAGCGTGACACGCTCGGTTCCGAGGACGATCCGACTTCGCTGATCTCCGAGCAACTCGACTACTGGCGCGAGGCGCTCGCGGGCCTGCCGGAGGAGCTGCGACTGGCCGGCCGCCCCCGGCCCGCCGTCGCGTCCTATCAGGCGGGTACGCATCGGTTCCGCGTGCCGGGCGAGCTGATCGACGAGCTGAACCGGGTCGCGCACACGCACGGCACCACGCTGTTCATGGTGGTGCACAGTGCCTTCGCCGCACTGCTGGCCCGGTTGAGCGGCTCCGACGACATCGCTATCGGCATCCCGGTGGCCGGGCGTGGCCAGCAGGCCCTCGACGACCTGGTCGGCATGTTCGTCAACACCCTGGTGCTGCGCGCCCAGGTGGACGCCGCCGAGTCGTTCACCGACCTGCTCGCCCAGGTGCGCGAGCGCGACCTGCAGGCCTTCGCGCACGCGGACGTGCCGTTCGAGCGGCTGGTCGAGGTGCTCAACCCGGTCCGCTCGCAGGCGCGTCACCCGCTGTTCCAGGTGATGCTGTCGTTCCAGAACCTCGGGCGCACCTCGCTGGAGTTGCCCGGTCTCACCGTCTCCGAGCTGAGCCTCGACCAGCCGACTGCGAAGTTCGACCTGCAGCTGACGCTGAGCGAGGTGCCCGGTGTTCAGACCGCGATGGACGCCGAACTCGTCTACGCCAGCGACCTTTTCGACGGCCCGTTCGCCTCGACGTTCGCCGAGCGCTTCGTCCGCGCGCTGCGCGGCGTCGCCGCCGAGCCGTCGGTCGCGGTCGGCGACATCGACCTGCTGGACGCCGCCGAACGATCGCTGGTGATCGAGCGGTGGAACGCCACGGAATTCTCGGTCGACGCCGCGCTCACGTCGCCGGTGGGCGATGCCGCGGCAACCCTGGTTTCGCTGTTCGAGGCGCAGGTGGCGCGCACGCCGGACCGAGACGCGGTGACCTTCGAGGGGACAAGTCTGTCCTATGCCGAGTTCGCCGGCCGAGTGCATCGACTGGCGCGCTGGTTGAAGCGCAACGGCGTCGGCCCGGAATCGTATGTGGCGCTGGGCATGCGCCGCTCGATCGACCTCGTGGTCGGCATGTACGCGGTGAACGTCGCGGGCGGTGCGTACGTGCCGCTGGACCCGGATCATCCGGCTGAGCGCACCGACTACATTCTGGAAACCGCACGACCGGTGTGCGTGCTGACCTCCGGTTCCGATCTGGCGACGACCGCCTCCCGGCAGGTGCGTATCGACCGGCTCGACCTGTCGGAGTTCGCGGACGCGCCCCTGACCGACGCGGATCGGCACAAGCCGTTGCGTCCGGCCAACACGGCGTATGTGATCTTCACGTCGGGTTCGACCGGTCGTCCGAAGGGTGTGGCGGTCTCGCATGCCGCGATCGTGAACCGCTTGGTGTGGATGCATGCCGAGTATGGTCTTGCGGCTTACGATGTGGTGCTGCAGAAGACGCCGGCGACGTTCGACGTGTCGGTGTGGGAGTTCTTCTGGCCCTTGCAGGTCGGTGCGCGTTTGGTGGTCGCGAAGCCGGACGGGCACCGCGATCCCGCCTATCTGGCGCAGTTGATCACCGAGGAGCGGGTCACTACGGCGCATTTCGTGCCGTCGATGCTATCGGTGTTCGTGAGTTCGTTGGCGGAGTCCGCGGGTCGGTCCGGGCGGGCGCAGGCGGCCGGTGCGGAGCGCCACGCCGACGAATGTGCAAGTCTGCGTAATGTTTTCGCGTCCGGTGAGGCGTTGCCCGCGGTCACGGCGCAGCGGTTGCGTGAGTTGACCGGTGCGCGTCTGCACAACCTGTATGGTCCGACCGAGGCTGCGGTCGATGTCACGTATCACGAGGTGACCGACGCTGACACCGTGTCGGTGCCGATCGGTGCTCCGGTGTTCAACACGCAGGTGTACGTGCTGGATTCGCGGCTACGGCCGGTGCCTGCCGGCGTGCCGGGCGAGCTGTATCTGGCGGGCGCACAACTCGCCCACGGCTACGTGGCCCGCCCCGACCTGACGACCGAGCGTTTCGTGGCCAATCCGTTCGGCGACGGCGCCCGGATGTACCGCACCGGTGACCTGGTGGCCTGGACGGCCGGTGGTGAGCTGGAGTATCTGGGTCGTACCGATTTCCAGGTGAAGTTGCGTGGTCTGCGGATCGAGTTGGGTGAGATCGAGTCGGCGCTGACGGCGTTGGAGTCCATCGCGCAGGCGGTCGTGGTGGTGCGTTCGGATGATCGGCTCGGCGACCAACTGGTCGCCTATCTGGTGGCGGATCCGGACCGTGTGGCCGACGTCGACTCGGTGCGGGCTGAACTCAGCGCGCAGCTGCCCGCGTACATGGTGCCGTCGGCCTACGTGGTGCTCGATGAGTTCCCGTTGAATGCCTCCGGCAAGTTGGATCGCAAGGCGCTGCCCGCGCCGGTGTTCGAGGCCAAGGTGTTCCGGGCGCCGGCCACCCCGGTACAGGAGATCGTGGCCGACACGTTCGCCGAGGTACTCGGCGTCGACCGCGTCGGCCTGGACGACGATTTCTTCGAACTCGGCGGCAACTCGCTGGTCGCCACTCAGGTGGCGGCCCGGCTCGGCGAGGCGCTCGACACCCAGGTTCCGGTGCGCACGCTGTTCGAGGCGTCCACCGTCGTCGCGCTGGCCGCGAAGGTGGAATCGGCTGCCGGACAGGGTGGCCGAGCGCCGTTGACAGCGCGGCAGCGCCCGGCTCCGGTGCCGCTGCCGACCGGTGAGACGGCGCAACTGGTGCCGCTGTCGCTCGCGCAGCAGCGGATGTGGTTCCTCAACCGGTTCGACAGCCGCACCGCGGTGAACAACATCCCGGTGGCGCTCGGCCTGACCGGTGACCTCGATGTGGCCGCGCTCGGCGCGGCGCTCGGCGACGTGCTCGCGCGGCACGAAGCGCTGCGCACCGTCTATCCCGAGGTAGCGGGGATCGGCTACCAGCGCGTCCGGTCCGCCGCCGAGGTGGCGATCGACCTGACCGCCGAACCCGTCGCCGCGGCGGAACTGCCCGCGCGGATCGTCGAACTCGCGAGCGTCGGTTTCGACGTGACCGAGGAGATCGGGTTCCGGGCCAGCCTGCTCGCCCGGTCCGCGACCGACCACGTGCTGGTTCTGGTCATGCACCACATCAGCGCCGACGGCTTCTCGCTGCGACCGCTGTTGCGTGACGTGGTGCTCGCCTACACCGAGCGCACCCGCGGTGAAGTCCCCTCCTGGGCCCCGCTCGAGGTGCAGTACGCCGACTACGCGCTGTGGCAGCGCGACGTTCTGGGCGCCGAGGACGACGCGCACTCCGTCGCCGCGCGCCAGATCGCGTACTGGACCGAGCAGCTGCGGGACCTGCCCGACCAGATCGAGCTGCCCGCGGACCGTCCGCGCCCGGAGATCGCCTCCAATGCCGGTGGTACACACAGCTTCTCGATCGACGCCGAGTTGCACGACGCGTTGGCCGAGCTGGCCCGCACTCACGGCGTGACGCTGTTCATGGTCGTGCACGCCGCGCTCGCCGCCTGGGCGGGCAGGTTGTCCAACAGCACCGATATCGCGATCGGCACGCCGATCGCGGGCCGTGGCGAACGCGCGCTCGACGATATCGTCGGCATGTTCGTCAACACGTTGGTGCTGCGCAGCGAGGTCGATCCGGCCGCCACCTTCGGCGAACTGCTCGACCAGGTGCGCCGCACCGACTTGGCCGCCTTCGCCAACGCCGACGTGCCGTTCGAGCGGCTGGTGGACGTCATCAGCCCGACGCGCTCGCAGGCGCACCACCCGCTGTTCCAGGTCGCGCTGACTTTCGAGGCAGCGTCCGCTTCCGAGCTCGGCGTCGTGTCGCTGTCCGGCCTCGACGTGGAGATCGTCGAATTCGACGCGGGCACTGCCAAGTTCGACGTCCAGCTCACGGTCGGCGAGATCGCCGACGGCGGGCTGGCGCTGTCCTGGAACTACGCCACCGAACTGTTCGACCCGGAGACGGTGGCCGCCTTCGCGGACCGTCTGGTGCGCATTCTGCGTGGCGTCGCCGATGATCCGCGGATCGCGATCGGCGACATCGATCTGCTCGGCGAGTCCGAGCGCCTCGATGTCGCGCAGCGCTGGGTGTCCTCCGGCGCCGACAGCGTGGCGCGGGCGACGGAGCCGGTGGTCCGGGTCGCCGCGGAGCGGCACCGGAAAACCGTTGCCGAGGTCCGGACGGCCGCGTTCGCGGACCGGGGCGCCACGCTGGTGACGGTGTTCGACGCGGCGGTCGCCGCGCACCCGCACCGCATCGCGGCCCGTTTCGGCGTGGAGACGCTGACCTACGCCGAGCTGGACCGGCGGGCGAACGTGCTGGCGCGTCGGCTGATCGCCGACGGTGCGGGACCGGAAGCGCTGGTCGCGGTGATCCTGCCGCGTTCGCTCGACCTGGTTGTCGCGCTGCTGGCCGTGGTGAAGACCGGCGCGGGCTACGTGCCGGTCGATCCGACCTACCCGGCCGACCGGATCGCCTACGTGCTGGCCGATTCCCGGCCGACCAGCGTGATCCTCGATTCCACGGTCCAGGTGACCGTTCCGGACGAACTGCCCGCCGTCGTGCTCGACGGGTTCGCGGTCGAGACCGGCAATGTGGAGGACGCCGACGACGGGCCGATCACCGACGCCGACCGGGTGGCCGCGCTCACGCCGGACAATGTCGCCTACGTGATCTACACCTCCGGCTCGACCGGCCGACCCAAGGGCGTCGCGGTCGCGCACCGAAATGTGGTGCGGCTGTTCGCCAATACCGACCGGGACTTCGGATTCGGACCCGACGATGTGTGGACGCTGTTCCACAGTTACGCCTTCGACTTCTCGGTGTGGGAGCTGTGGGGTCCGCTGCTGTTCGGCGGCACCCTCGTGGTGGTCGACTACTACACCTCGCGATCGCCCGAGCAGTTCCTGGAGCTGCTGCGCACCGAGCGGGTCACGGTGCTCAACCAGACGCCGTCGGCCTTCTATCAGCTGGCGGAGGCGGACCGGAACGCGGCGGCGGACGCGGCGCCGCTGGCGCTGCGTTACGTCGTGTTCGGCGGCGAGGCGCTCGAGTTGCGCAGGCTGTCGGACTGGGTGGCGCGCCACGGCGCGGGAGCCGACGGCCGCTCCGGCTCGCCGCTGCTGGTCAACATGTACGGCATCACCGAGACCACGGTGCACGTGTCCTACCGCGCGCTGGATGCCGCGACCATCGCCGCCGCCTCGGGCAGCGTGGTCGGCCGCGCCGTGGCGGGTCTGCAGGTCTACGTGCTCGACAGCAGGCTGCGACCGGTCCCGATCGGGGTGGCGGGCGAAATGTACGTGGCGGGACCGCAATTGGCCCGCGGTTATCTCGGCCGGCCCGATCTGTCGGCCACCCGCTTCGTCGCCAACCCGATGGCGGGTGCGGAGGCCGCGGGCTCGCGGCTGTACCGCTCCGGCGACCTCGCGCGTTGGAACCGCTTCGGCGAGCTGGAGTACCTGGGCCGCGCCGACGACCAGGTGAAGGTGCGTGGCTTCCGGATCGAACTCGGCGAGATCGAATCGGCGGTCCTCGCGCAACCCGGGATTGCCCAGGCGGCGGTCATCGTGCGGGAGGACCAGCCCGGTGATCAGCGGATCGTGGCCTATGTGGTCGCCGAACCCGATGTCGAGCCGGTGCTCGACGTGGTCCGCGACGGCGCCGCCGAGCGGCTGCCGGCGTACATGGTGCCCTCGGCGCTGGTGCGGTTGGAATGGATTCCGCTGACCGTCAACGGAAAGCTGGACCGTCGGGCGCTGCCCGCGCCGACGGCGCAGGCTCGCGCGTTCCGCGCGCCGGTCACCCCGGTGCAGGAGACGGTGGCGGCGGTGTTCGCCGACGTGCTCGGCCTGGAGCGGGTCGGCGTGGACGACGACTTCTTCGACCTCGGCGGTAACTCGCTCATCGCGACCAGGGTGGTCGCCCGGATCGGCGCGGCACTCGGCGTGTCCGTCGCGGTGCGCGCGCTGTTCGAGGCGTCCACCGTGGAAGCGCTTGCCGCACGGGTGGAATCGCATGCCGACGGCGACGCGCGGGCCCGTCTGGTCGCGCGGCAGCGTTCGGCCGACGAACTGGTGCCGCTGTCGTTCGCGCAGCAGCGCATGTGGTTCCTGAACAAGTACGACACCACTTCCGCCGCCTATAACCTGCCCATCGCCATTCGGCTGACCGGCGCGCTCGACGTTGCCGCGCTGCGGCTCGCGGTCGCCGATGTGGTGCGCAGACACGAGTCGCTGCGCACCCGCTACCCGGAACACGGCGGCAGCCCCGTCCAGGTGATCGTCCCCGCCGAGGACATCACCCTCGACCTGCACGCGGTGCCGGTGGCGCCGACCGAGCTGACCGCGGCGGTGACCGCGTTCGCCGGCGCCGGATTCGATGTGGCCGAACAGGTTCCGCTGCGCACCCGGCTGTACGCGGCCGGGCCGAACGAGCATGTGCTGGTGGTGGTGGTGCACCACATCGCGGCAGACGGCTTCTCGATGGGGCCGCTGACCCGAGACGTGATGACCGCCTACACGGCGCGCGCCCAGGACAGCGCGCCCGGTTGGGCGCCGTTGACGGTGCAGTACGCCGACTTCGCGATCTGGCAGCGCGAGATCCTCGGCGCCGAAGCCGATCCCGAGTCTCTGCTGGCCAGACAGGTCGCGCATTGGCAGCGCGCGCTCGACGGTATTCCGGACGAACTGGCGTTGCCCGTGGATCGCCCGCGTCCGGCGATCGCCTCGCACCGCGGTGCGACGGTGCACAGCGAGCTGTTCGGCGAGCTGGTCGCCGCGCTGGAAGCCGTCGCGCGCGAGCGCGGGGCCTCGCTGTTCATGGTGATGCACGGCGCCCTGGCCGTCCTGCTCTCGCGACTGTCCGGCGGCGACGACATCGCGGTCGGCACCCCGATCGCGGGGCGCGGCGAGGCCGCGCTCGACGACTTGGTCGGCATGTTCGTCAATACGCTGGTGCTGCGCACCGGAATCGATGCGGCGGAATCGTTCGGCGAACTGCTCGACCGGGTGCGCCGCACCGACCTGGACGCGTACGGCAATGCCGACGTCCCGTTCGAGCGACTGGTGGAACTGCTCGCGCCGGAGCGCTCCCAGGCACGCAACCCGCTGTTCCAGGTGATGCTGGCGTTCCAGAACCTGGAGCGCGCTACCCTGCAGCTGCCGGGTCTGTCGGTGTCCGCACTGGACCTGGAAGAAAAAGTCGCGCGCTTCGACCTGCAGTTCACGCTGTCGGAGCGCGGGGAATCCGGCTCCGGCGCCATGGCATTGGCGCTCACCTACGCCACCGAGCTGTTCGACGAGTCCACCGCGGCACGGATCGTGCAGCGGTGGCAGCGCGTGCTGGCGGCCATCGCGGCCGACCCGGCGATCACCGTCGGCGCCATCGACGTTCTCGACGCCGCCGAACGAGCCGATCTTCTCGCCCGCACCGGCGCTGCGGCCACCCCGGCGCGGACTCTGCCGGAGTTGCTCGCCGAGGCCGTCGCCATCGACCCGCACGCGCCCGCGGTGGTGTTCCAGGGGAGAAGTGTGTCCTATGGCGAGCTGGACACGCGGTCGAACCGCCTGGCTCGCTTGCTGATCGCCCGAGGCATCGGCACCGAGGATCTGGTGGCGGTCGCCGTGCCGCGGTCGGACGAGTCGTATTTCGCGGAGTGGGCGGTAGCCAGGTCCGGCGCGGCGTTCGTGCCGATCGACCCGGCCTACCCGGCCGATCGCATCGCCCACATGGTCACGGACTCGGGTTCCCCGGTCGGCCTCACGGTGGCGTCGGTTCGTGCCGAACTGCCGGATTCGGTCGAGTGGCTGGTGCTCGACGAGCTGGATCTCGCCGAATTCTCCGACGCAGCGGTCACCGACGCGGATCGAGTGCGACCGGTGCGTCCGGAGCACCCGGCCTACGTCATCTACACCTCGGGTTCCACCGGTGTACCTAAGGGCGTCGTGGTCACCCACGCCGGCCTCGCCAATTTCCGCGATGAGCAGAACGCACGCTACGACGTCGATTCCGACACGCGCGCATTGCATTTCGCCTCGCCGAGCTTCGACGCCTCGATCCTGGAGTTCCTGCTCGCGATCGGCCGCGGTGGCACCTTGGTGGTCTGCCCGCCCGGCGTGTACGGCGGCGAGGAGCTGTCCGAACTGATCCAGGCCGAGCGGGTCACGCACGCGTTCCTCACCCCGTCGGTGCTCGCCTCGTTGGATTCGGCCGCGCTGGCCGATATGCGGGTGATCGTGGCCGGTGGTGAGGCCGTGCCCGCCGATCTGGTTCTCAAGTGGGGTGGCGCACCGGATGGTTCGGGCCGCCGTTTCCACAACGGTTACGGTCCGACCGAGACCACGATCATGACGAACATCAGCGATCCGCTGGCGCCCGGTGCTCGGATCACCATCGGCGGTCCGATCCGCGGCATGCAGTCGCTCATCCTGGACGACCAGCTCAGGCCGGTTCCGGTGGGTGTCGCAGGTGAGCTGTATCTATCGGGCGTCCAGCTGGCTCGCGGCTACCACGCGCGGCCGGGGCTGTCGGCCGAGCGTTTCGTCGCCAACCCGTCGGTACCCGGCGCGCGGATGTACCGCACCGGTGACGTCGTGCGCTGGACGAGCACCGGCGAGGTCGAATATGTCGGCCGCTCCGATTTCCAGGTGAAGGTGCGCGGTTTCCGCATCGAACTCGGCGAAATCGACGCCGCGCTCGCCGCGCACGAGACGGTGGACTTCGCGGTCACCCTCGGACACAAGAATGTCGCGGGCGCGACGTCGCTGGTGTCGTATGTGGTAGCGGCGCAAGGCCGTTCGATCGATGTGTCGGCGCTGACCGCTCATGTCGAGGATCGGCTGCCCGCGTACATGGTGCCTTCGTCGATCATGGTGATCGACCATGTCCCGCTCACTCCGGTGGGCAAGCTGGACCGAAAGGCGTTGCCGGAGCCGGTGTTCGCGACCGAGGTCGTGTTCCGCGCCGCCCGCACGCCGGTCGAGCAGACGATCGCCGAGGTATTCGCCGAGGTGCTCGGTCTGGAGCGGGTCGGCATGGACGACTCGTTCTTCGCGCTCGGCGGCGACAGCATCGTCTCCATCCAGCTGGTCTCCAGGGCCAAGGCGCGCGGTGTGGTGTTCACGCCGCGCCACGTTTTCGAGCAGCGCACCGTGGCGGGCTTGGCCGCGGTCGCCGAAACCGCCGAGGCGGCCGAGGCGTCCGCCGTGACGCTCGCCGAACTGCCAGGTGGCGGAGTCGGCACGATGCCGTTGACGCCGGTGGTCCGTTTCATGGCCGAGCGTGGTGGGTCGTTCGGTCGGTTCAACCAGACGCTCGCGCTGGAACTTCCGGTCGGCATCGATCAGGCGGGCATCGCGGCGACGGTGGGCGCGGTCATCGACCGGCACGACATGCTGCGGGCGAGCCTGCGCCGCGCCGGCGACGAGTGGGTCGTCGAGACCGCCGCGCCGGGAACGGTCGACGTGGACGCGCTGATCGACCGCACCGAGTTCGACGCGGGTGTCGGGGACGCCGAGCTGGTCGAGATCGCCTCGGCCGCACTGGACGCGTCGTTGGACCGGCTCGATCCCGCCGCCGGTGTGGTCGTCCGCTTCGTTTGGCTGGAGCCCTCGTCCGCCGATCGTGCCGGACGCCTGATCGTGGTCGCGCATCACGTGGTGGTGGACGGTGTCTCCTGGCGCATCTTGGTGCCGGACTTCGTCACCGCCTGGGGGCAGCGCACCGCGGGCCAGGCGCCCGAGTTGGTCGCACCGGCCACCTCGATGCGGGCCTGGGCGCATGCACTGCAGCGCGAGGCTGCCAGCGCCGAGCGGGTCGCCGAACTCGACTACTGGCGTTCGGTGGTCGGCACCGCCGATCCGCTGCTGACCGAGCGTCCGATGGATCCGGCGATCGATACGTCGGGCGTCGTCGAGAAGCTCCAGGTCCAGGTGTCCGCCGAGGTCACGAAAGCGTTGCTCACCACCGTCCCCGCGCTGTTCCACGGCGGCGTGAACGACGGGCTGCTCACCGCGCTCGCGTTGGCCACCGCGAAGTGGCGCGCCCGCCGGGTCGGCGCCCGCGGCGACGACTCGCTGCTGCTGCGGCTCGAAGGCCACGGCCGCGAAGAGGACCTAGCGCCCGGTGCGGATCTGTCACGCACCGTCGGCTGGTTCACCGCGATCTACCCGGTCCGGGTCGATCTGTCCGGTATCGACATCGATGCCGCGTTCACCGGCGGGCCCGCGCTCGCGACGGCCGTCAAGGCGATCAAGGAGCAACTGCTCGCGGTTCCGGACAAGGGCCTCGGTTACGGTCTGCTGCGCTACCTGAACGCCGACACCGCGCCCGAACTGCCCCGCGACCTGCCCGGCCAGGTGAGTTTCAACTACCTCGGCCGGGTCTCCGAGGGCGACGTGCCCGAGTCGTTGCGCGGCTTCGGCTGGGTTCCCGCGCCGGAACTCGGCGCGCTGGGCGGCGCCTACGACGCGGACATGCCCGCGATGGCGCCGCTGGATGTCAACGCGATCGTGGTCGGCGACAAGCTGACCGCGAATATCGGTTACCCGTCAACCCTGTTCACCGCCGCTGAGGTGCGCGAATTCGGCGAGTTGTGGACCGCCGCGCTGGAAGCGGTTGCCCGCCACGCTCAGTCGCCCGGTGCGGGTGGACACACGCCGTCGGATTTCACGCTCTTGCGCACCGCACGGGACGGATCGGGCCGGGGGGTGACGCAGCGCGATATCGACGGCTGGGAGCAACGGTTCCCCGCGCTGGCCGACGTCTGGCCGCTCTCGGCGCTGCAGGCGGGACTGCTGTTCCACGCCCGCCTGGCCGCCGGCTCGGTGGACGTGTATACCGCGCAGGCGGTGCTGACGCTCACCGGACGGGTGGACGCCGTCCGACTGCGCGCGGCCGCCCAGGCATTGGTGGATCGCCACGAGAACCTGCGCACCGCGTTCGTCACCGACCACGACGGCAATCCGGTGCAGATCGTGCTGGACAGCGTCCGGGTCGCGTGGGCCGAGCACGACCGGATCGCTCGCGGCGACGGTGACGACCTGATCGCCGCCGACCGAATGCGCCGCTTCGATCTCACCGAACCGCCATTGATCCGCTTCACACTGATCCAGGTGGCGGACGCGTCGGCGGCGGGCGGGGCCCGCTGGCAGTTCGTGGTGTCCAACCACCACATCCTGCTCGACGGCTGGTCGATGCCACTGCTCATGCGGGATCTGCTGGTGCTGTATGCCGCACACGCGGACACTGCGGGTGGGGCGGGGGGAGTGAGCGCCGCATTGCCCGCGGCTCGTTCCTATCGGCACTTCTTGGCATGGATCGGGCAGCAGGATCGTTCGGTGTCGCTGGCCGCGTGGTCGAACGCGCTGCGCGGGGTCGGCGAGCCGACGCTGCTGGCCCGCCCGGATGCCGGTCGCGAGATCACCGCACTGTCCGGCGAGTACTTCTTCGACCTGGACGAGGCGGCGACCGCGCGGCTGACCGCGCTGGCCGGCTCGCTCGGCGTCACGCCGAACACCGTGCTGCAGACGGCGTGGGGCATCCTGCTCGGCCGGATGACCAGCCGGGATGATGTGCTGTTCGGCACCACCGTCTCCGGGCGTCCCGCCCAGCTGGCGGGTGTGGAGTCGATGGTCGGTCTGTTCATCAACACCGTGCCGGTGCGGGTGCGCTTCGATCCCTCCGAGTCCGTGCGGGAGCTGTTGGCCAGGACCCAGGGCGAACAAGCCGACTTGCTCGACCATCATCACATCGGCCTCGCCGACATCCAGGCCGGCGCCGGCATCGGCGGCCTGTTCGACACGCTGGTGGTGTTCGAGTCCTACCCGGTCGACGCCGAGGGCCTGCAGGCGCAGGCCTCGGATATCGACGGCATGGCGGTGGTCGGCCTGGACGCGGCCGACGCCACGCACTACCCGCTGACGTTGATCGCACAGTTGGATTCGCGGTTGCGCGTGCGCGCCGGCTACCTGCGCGACCTGTTCGACGAGCAGACGGTGCGCCGCATCGCCGACCGCCTGGTCCGGGTGCTCACCGTGATCAGCGCCGAGCCCGACGTGGCGGTCGGCGACATCGAGCTGCTCGACACCGCCGAGCGCGAGCTCGTCATGTCCGGTTGGAACGACACCGAGTTCGATGTGGCTGCGGTGTCGTCCGGTCGCGACGGCGGCTCCGTGCCCGCCGCGACCCTGGTCTCGATGTTCTACGACCAGGCCGAACGCACGCCGGACGCGCCCGCGGTCACGTTCGAGGGGACAACTCTGTCCTACGCCGAGTTCGCGGGCCGGGTCAACCAGCTGGCGCGCTGGCTGATCGCGCGCGGCGTCGGTACGGAATCCGCGGTGGCGCTGGGGATGCGGCGCTCGATCGATCTGGTCGTCGGCATGTACGCCGTCGTCGTCGCGGGCGGCGCGTACGTGCCGCTGGATCCGGATCATCCGGCCGATCGCACGGAATACATTCTCGGCACCGTCGATCCGGTCTGTGTGCTGACCTCCGGTAGTGATCTGGAGATCGACACCGCGCAGGTGCGGATCGATCTGCTCGACCTGAGCGGGCTGTCCGAGGCGTCGATCACGGACGCGGATCGCCGTGCGCCGCTGCGCGCGTCGAACACCGCGTATGTGATCTTCACCTCCGGCTCTACCGGCCGTCCGAAGGGTGTCGCGGTCTCGCATGCCGCGATCGTGAACCGCCTGGTCTGGATGCAGACCACCTACCAGCTGTCCGCGGACGACGTGGTGTTGCAGAAGACGCCTGCCACGTTCGACGTGTCGGTGTGGGAGTTCTTCTGGCCGTTGCAGGTCGGCGCGCGGCTGGTGGTCGCCAAGCCGGACGGGCATCGCGACCCGGCCTATCTCGCCGAGATCATCAGTGCGGAGCGGGTGAGCGTCACCCACTTCGTGCCCTCCATGCTCGCGGTGTTCGTGAGTTCGATCGCGTCCGCGGGACCCGATGCGGCGGACGCGTCCGCGGCGCGCTGTGATGCGCTGCGGCTGGTGTTCGCCTCCGGTGAGGCGCTGCCGCCCAAGCCCGCGCACCGCCTGCGCGAGTTGACCGGTGCGGCGTTGCACAATCTGTACGGCCCGACCGAGGCGGCGGTGGACGTCACGTTCCACGAGGTGGCCGACACCGACACCGACACCGTGCCGATCGGCGCTCCGGTGTTCAACACGCAGGTGTACGTGTTGGATTCGCGGTTGCGCCCGGTGCCGGTGGGTGTCGCGGGTGAGCTGTATCTGGCCGGCGCCCAGCTCGCGCGCGGTTACGTCGCGCGGCCGGACCTGACCGGTGACCGGTTCGTCGCCAACCCGTACGGGTCGGCCGGGTCGCGGATGTACCGCACCGGCGACTTGGTGGCCTGGACCGAGAACGGTGAGTTGGAGTATCTGGGCCGCACCGACTTCCAGGTGAAACTGCGCGGTCTGCGCATCGAACTCGGTGAGATCGAGTCGGCACTGACCGGACTGGACGAGATCGCGCAGGCGGTCGTGGTGGTGCGCTCCGACGCACACACCGGTGACCAGCTCGTCGCGTACGTCATCCCCGCGCGCGATGCCGCGCAGCACACAGCGCGTGCTGCCGCGCAGCACACAGCGCCCGGCGCCGCGTTGGACACCGAGCTGGTTCGCGAGGACTTGGCGCGGCAGTTGCCCGCGTACATGGTGCCGTCGCTGGTGATCGTGCTCGACGAATTCCCGCTCAACGCCTCCGGCAAGCTGGACCGCAAGGCGCTGCCGGCCCCGGTCTTCGAGGCAGCGGTGTTCCGCGCCCCGACCACGCCGGTCGAGGAGATCGTCGCCACCACCTTCGCCGATGTACTCGGCTTGGAACGAGTCGGCTTGGACGACGACTTCTTCGCGCTCGGCGGCAACTCGCTCAGCGCCACCCAGGTGGCGGCCCGGCTCGCCGCCGCGCTGGACACCGACCTCGGCGTCCGTGAACTGTTCGAGGCCTCCACCGTGGTGGCGCTCGCGGCCCGCGCGGAGACCAGGGCGGGAGCCGGCGCGCGGGCGGCGCTGGCGCCGCAGCCGCGGCCCGAGCTGGTCCCGTTGTCGCTGGCTCAGCAGCGGATGTGGTTCCTCAACCGTTTCGACCCCGAGTCGGCGGTCGACAATATCCCGGCCGCGGTCCGGCTGTCCGGTCTGCTCGACCGGCAGGCACTGCAGATCGCGGTCGCCGATGTGCTGGCCAGGCACGAGTCCTTGCGGACCTTCTACCCCGAGGTGGACGGCGCCGCGTACCAGCGGACCGTACCCACCGCCAAGGTCATTCCGGACCTCTCGCCGATCGACGTCACCGAAGCCGAACTGCCCCAGCAGCTGTCGGAACTCGTGCTGACCGCGTTCGACGTGACCGTGCAGGTGCCGTTCCGCGCGCGGCTGTTCGAGATCAGCCCGACCGAGCACGTGCTCGCTCTCGTAGTGCATCACATCTCGGCCGACGGCTTCTCGATGGGCCCGCTCACCCGGGACGTGATGACCGCCTACGGCGCGCGCGTCGACGGCGGCGAGCCGGCCTGGCGGCCGTTGGAGGTCCAGTACGCCGACTTCGCGCTGTGGCAGCGCCAGGTGCTCGGCGCCGAGCACGATCCGAATTCGGTGATCTCCGAGCAGATCTCGTTCTGGTCGAACACGCTGCGCGGGCTGCCCGAGCAGTTGGATCTGCCTGCCGACCGGCCACGCCCCGCGGTCGCCACCGGGCGCGGCGCCACGCACACCTTCGATATCGACGCCGAAACCCATGGCAAGCTCACCGAACTCGCCCGGACCAGGGGCGCGACGCTGTTCATGGTCGCGCACACCGCCCTTGCCGTGCTCTTGTCCCGGTTGTCCGGCGAGGACGATATCGCCATCGGCACCCCGGTCGCCGGGCGCGGCGAACGCGCACTCGACGACCTGATCGGCATGTTCGTCAACACTCTGGTGTTGCGTACCCCGATCGAGGGCGACGCGACGTTCACCGATCTGCTGCGCACGGTCCGTGCCACCGACATCGCGGCATTCGGACACGCGGACCTGCCGTTCGAACGGCTGGTGGAGATTCTGAACCCGGCGCGTTCGCAGGCGCGCCATCCGCTGTTCCAGGTGATGCTGTCGTTCCAGAACCTCGGCCAGAGCAGCCTCGAACTGCCCGGGCTGACCGTCAGTGGCGTCGATCTACCGATCGACGTCGCCAAGTTCGATCTGCAACTGGTGCTCTCCGAGCGGGACGCCGCGGGAGCGCCCACCGGCGTCGGCGCGCCGGCCGGTGGCATCACCGCCGAGCTCATCTACGCCACCGACCTGTTCGACGCGGACACCATGGTCGAGTTCGGGCGACGGTTCGGTCGTCTGCTGAAGGCCGTTGCCGCCGAACCGGATCGGGCTATCGGTGACATCGCGCTGCTGGACGATCGGGAGACCGAGCGGGCGCTGCGCGAGTGGAACGACACCGCACACGCGTTCGCCTCTACCGGCACGCTGGTCGAGGAGTTCGCCGCGCAGGCCGAGGCCACGCCGGACGCGGTCGCGGTCGTCGACCCGGCGGCCGGAAGATCGCTGACGTATGCCGAATTCGCCGGTCGGGTGCGCATACTCGCCCGCCGCCTGATCGAGGCGGGTGTCGGCCCGGAGACGCTGGTCGCCCTCGGCATGCGCCGTTCGGTGGATCTGGTCGTCGCGGCCTACGCGGTGCACGCGGCCGGCGGTGGCTATGTGCCGCTGGACCTGGACCAGCCCGACGAGCGCGTGCAGTACGTGCTCGACTCGGCCGATCCGGTGTGCGTGCTGACCACCACGCGCGATGGGTTCGACGGTGCGGGCCGTGCCACGCTGACCGTGGACGAACTCGACCTGTCCGGGTACTCGGACGCGCCGATCGCCGACTCCGAGCGCATCGTGCCGTTGCGGCCGCGGCACCCGGCGTACGTGATATTCACCTCGGGCTCCACCGGACGCCCGAAGGGCGTCGCGGTGTCGCACGCCGCCGTGGTCAACCAGATCCGCTGGATCACCGGCGAGTACGGCATCGGCGTGGACGACATCGTGCTGTTCAAGACCCCCGCCACCTTCGACGTGTCGGTGTGGGAGTTGTTCGGGCCCATGACCACCGGTGGCCGGATCGTGGTGGCGAGCCCGGACGGGCACCGCGACCCGCAGTACCTCGCCGAGGTGATCGCGGCCGAGCGGGTCACCATGACCTCGTTCGTGCCGTCGATGTTGACCGTTTTCGCGGGGGCCATCGACCCTGCCGACGCGGATGCGCTCGCGTCGCTGCGGACGCTGTTCGTCGCGGGTGAGGCGTTCACCGCCGACGCGGTCGTCGCCATCCGCCGGGTGAGTTCCGCGGCGCTGTACAACCTGTACGGTCCCACCGAATTCACCGTGCACGCCACGCACGGGCCGGTGGCCGACCAGGTGGACGGCGCTGTGCCGATCGGCCTGCCGGTGTGGAACGCTCAGGCGTACGTGCTGGATGCGCGTCTACACCCGGTGCCGGCCGATGTCCAAGGCGAGCTGTACCTCGCCGGTGATCAGCTGGCCCGCGGCTACCTCGGCCGCGCCGACCTGACCGCGGACCGATTCGTCGCCAACCCGTTCGGCGCGCCGGGCGCCCGGATGTACCGCACCGGAGACCTGGTCACCAGGGACGACACCGGCGCCATCGCCTACCTCGGCCGCACCGACTTCCAGGTGAAGCTGCGCGGCCTGCGCATCGAACTCGGCGAGATCGAAACCGCGCTCACCGCACTCGATTCGGTCGCACAGTCGGTGGCGCTGGTGCGCTCCGACGCGCGCATCGGCGACCAGCTGGTCGCCTACGTGGTGCCGGCCGGCGGTGCGACGGTGGACATCGAACAGTTGCGGGCGCACCTGTCGGCGCAGTTGCCGTCGTACATGGTGCCCGCGGCCATCGTGGTGCTCGAGGCCATGCCGCTGAACGCCAATGGCAAGCTGGACCGGCGTGCGTTGCCCGAGCCCGTCTTCGAGGCACGGGAATTCCGTGCGCCGTCCACCCCGGTCGAGGAGATCGTGGCCGACACCTTCGCCGAGGTGCTCGGCGTGGTGGTCGCGGACGGCGAGCGCGCCGTCGGCCTCGACGACGACTTCTTCGATCTGGGCGGTAACTCGCTGATCGCCACCCAGGTGGTCGCTCGCCTCGGCGCCGCGCTGGACACCAGGATCCCGGTGCGGATGCTGTTCGAGGCGCCGACCGTCGCCGCGCTGGCCGCGCGAGTGGAGGCGAGCCAGGGCACCGGACGCCGCCGCGAACTGGTCGCTGGTCTGCGGCCGTCCCGGATTCCGTTGTCGCTGGCGCAGCAGCGGATGTGGTTCCTGAACCGGTTCGACAACCAGACCGCGGTGAACAACATTCCGCTCGCGGTCCGGCTCGCCGGATCCCTGGACACCGCGGCGCTGCGCCAGGCCGTCGCCGACGTCATCGACCGGCACGAGGTGCTGCGCACCGTCTACCCGGAGACTTCCGATGGTCACGGTGTGCAGGTCGTGCTGCCCGCCGGTCACAGCACGCTCGACCTGACCCCGATCGAGGTGTCCGAGGCCGAGATCCAGGGTCGGATCAGCGAGCTGGTGCTGACCGGCTTCGACGTCACCACCGAGGTTCCGGTGCGGGCCGAGTTGTTCCGGATCGCGGGCTCGATGGACGGTTCGCAGCCCGACACCCACGTGCTGGTGTTCGTGGTGCATCACATCTCCGGCGACGGATGGTCGGTGCGGCCGCTGGCACGCGACGTGATGGTGGCCTACTCGGCGCGCTCGCGCGGCGAGGCGCCCGCTTGGGCTCCGCTGCCGGTGCAATACGCCGACTATGCGCTGTGGCAGCGTGAGACGCTCGGCTCCGAGGATGACGCGTCCTCGCTGATCGCCCAACAGGTCGCGTTTTGGTCGCAGCACCTGGCCGGCCTACCCGATCAGCTCGATCTGCCGTCGGACCGTTCGCGTCCCGCGGTCGCGTCCAACCGCGGTAGCGTGTACGAGTTCTCGCTCGACGCGCACCTGCTGCGCGGCCTGAACGCACTGGCCCGCGCGAACGGGGCCAGCCTGTTCATGGTGGTGCACGCGGCCCTCGCGGCGCTGCTGGCCCGCCTGTCCGGCAGCGACGACATCGCGATCGGCACCGCCGTCGCGGGCCGCGGCGAGGCCGTGCTCGACGACGCCATCGGCATGTTCGTCAATACGCTCGTGCTGCGCAGCGCGATCGACCCGGCCGAACCGTTCACCGAACTCCTCCAGCGCACCAAAGACACCGACCTCGCGGCGTTCGGGCACGCGGACCTGCCGTTCGAGCGGCTGGTGGAGATCCTGAACCCGGCGCGTTCGCAGGCGCGGCATCCGCTGTTCCAGGTGATGCTGTCGTTCCAGAACACCGGAGAGGCATCGTTCGAGCTGCCCGGGCTCGAGGTGGCCGGTGTGCCGTTGGACGTGGTGACCGCCAAGTTCGATCTGCACCTGAACCTCGCCGACCGGTTCGGCGCCGACGGCGCCGCGGACGGGATGACCGCCGAATTCGCCTACGCGACCGATATGTTCGACCAGCGCACCATCGCGGGCGTCGCGCGTCGACTGGTGCGGATGCTGACCGCTGTGGTCGCGGACGCGTCGGTGACCGTCGGTGACGTCGAGTTGCTCGACGCCGTCGAGCGCACCGAGGTCGTCGAGCGGTGGAATGCCACCGCACATGTCGTGGACCGGAACGCCACCTTGGTGTCGCTGTTCACCGCGCAGGCCGAGCGGACGCCGGACGCGATCGCGGTGACGTTCGAGGGGACGAGTCTGTCCTACGCCGAGTTCGCCGCGCGGGTGCACCGCCTTGCCCGTCACCTGATCTCGTCGGGTGTCGGACCGGACGCGATGGTCGCGCTCGGCATGCGCCGCTCGATCGACCTGGTGGTCGGTATGTACGCGGTCGGCGTCGCCGGTGCCGCCTATGTGCCGCTGGACCCGGACCATCCCGCCGACCGCACCCACTACGTGCTCGACACGGCGAATCCGGTGTGTGTACTGACCACCTCGGCCGAGGAGTTCGACGCGGGAACCACCCCTGTGATCGAGATCGACCGGGTGTCGCTCGCGGACTACGCGGACACGCCGGTCACGGATGCGGAGCGTCTGGCGCCGCTGCGTCCGGCCAACACGGCGTATGTGATCTTCACCTCCGGTTCGACCGGTCGTCCGAAGGGTGTGGCGGTCTCGCATGCCGCGATCGTGAACCGTTTGGTGTGGATGCAGGCCGAGTACGGCCTCGACGGCACCGATGTGGTGTTGCAGAAGACGCCGGCGACGTTCGACGTGTCGGTGTGGGAGTTCTTCTGGCCCTTGCAGGTCGGTGCGCGCTTGGTGGTCGCGAAACCGGACGGGCACCGTGACCCGGGTTACCTGGTACAGGTGATCACCGGTGAGCAGGTGACCACGGCGCATTTCGTGCCGTCGATGCTGTCGGTGTTCGTGAGTTCGTTGGCGGAGTCCGCGGGTCGGTCCGTGGCCACGCAGGCCGACGCCGGAACCGTCGGTTCTGCGGTGGCTGACGAGGCTTCGGCCGAATGTGCCGGTCTGCGGAATGTTTTCGCGTCCGGTGAGGCGTTGCCCGCTGCTACGGCGCAGCAGTTGCGCGAGTTGACCGGTGCGCGTCTGCACAACCTGTATGGTCCGACCGAGGCTGCGGTCGATGTCACATATCACGAGGTGACCGAGGCCGACACGGTGTCGGTGCCGATCGGTGCTCCGGTGTTCAACACACAGGTGTACGTGCTGGATTCGCGCCTGAATCCGGTGCCGGTGGGTGTCGCGGGCGAACTGTACCTGGCGGGCGTGCAACTGGCCCGTGGCTATGTCGCGCGTCCAGAGCTCACCGCGGACCGGTTCGTGGCCGACCCGTTCGGCCCGGACGGCGCCCGGATGTACCGCACCGGTGACCTGGTGGCCTGGACGGCCGGTGGTGAGCTGGAGTATCTGGGTCGTACCGATTTCCAGGTGAAGTTGCGTGGTCTGCGGATCGAGTTGGGTGAGATCGAGTCGGCGCTGACGGCGTTGGAGTCCATCGCGCAGGCGGTCGTGGTGGTGCGTTCGGATGATCGGCTCGGCGACCAGCTGGTCGCGTATGTGATCGCGACCGCGGGCCGTTCGGTGGACATCGACGGCGTGCGCGCGGAACTCGGCGGCGAACTGCCCGCGTACATGGTGCCCTCGGCGTTCGTGGTGCTCGATGAGTTCCCGTTGAATGCTTCCGGCAAGTTGGATCGCAAGGCGCTGCCGGCGCCGGTGTTCGAGGCCAAGGTGTTCCGAGCGCCGTCCACCCCGATCGAGGAGATCGTGGCGGGCACTTTCGCCGACGTGCTCGGCGTCGCCAGGGTCGGCCTGGACGACGACTTCTTCGAACTGGGCGGCAATTCGCTGCTGGCCACCCAGGTGACCGCGCGGCTCGGCGCCGCGCTGGACACCCGGCTGGCGGTCCGTGACCTGTTCGAGGCGTCGTCGGTGCTCGCGCTGGCCGCCCGGGTCGAGCGCAACGCCGGATCCGGGCGCGACCGGCCGAAGTTGGAGGTGGTCGAGCGCCCGGCGCGGATTCCGCTCTCGCCCGCGCAGCAGCGGTACTGGTTCCTCAATCAGTTCGACACGGCTACCTCGGCGGTGGACAACATTCCGCTGGCGGTACGGCTGTCCGGCACGCTCGACGTGGCCGCGCTGGCACAGGCCATCGGTGACGTGTTCGCCCGGCACGAGGTGCTGCGCACCACCTACCCGCGCTCGGCGGAGGGGCCGCACCAGGTGATCCGCCCCGCGGCGCAGTCCGCGGCGGCGCTCACTCCGATCGATGTCGCCGAGGAGGACCTGCTCGGCAGCGTCATCGCGTTCGCGCTCACCACCTTCGACGTCACCGTCGAGGTGCCCTTGTCGGTGGCGCTGTTCCGGATCGCGGCCCATGATCACGTGCTGGCGTTCACCGTGCACCACGTCGCGGCCGACGGCTCGTCGATGGGTCCGCTGGCCCGGGACGTGATGGCCGCGTATGTCGCTCGCGTACAGGGTGAGACGCCACAGTGGCAGCCACTGCCGGTGCAGTACGCCGATTACGCGCTGTGGCAGCGCGCGGTGCTCGGGTCCGAGAGCGATCCGGAGTCGCTGGCCGCACGGCAGGTGGCGTACTGGACGACGGCGTTGGCGGAACTGCCCGACCAGCTGGAGTTGCCCGCGGACCGCCCGCGCCCGCCCGCGCAGTCGTTCCAGGGCAAGGCGATTCGCTTCGAGATCGACCCGCAGCGCCACGCTCGTCTGCACGAGCTGGCCCGCGCGCACAACGCGTCGCTGTTCATGGTGGTGCACGCGGCGCTCGCGGTGCTGCTGGCCCGCTTGTCCGGCACCGACGACATCGCGGTCGGCACCCCGATCGCGGGCCGCGGCGAACGCGAACTCGACGACCTGATCGGTATGTTCGTCAACACTCTGGTGTTCCGCACCCGGGTGGCGCCCGCCGACCGATTCGCCGATCTGCTCGGTGACGTGAAGGATCGCGACCTCGAGGCGTTCGCCAACGCGGACGTGCCGTTCGAGCGCCTGGTCGAGGTACTCAACCCGGTGCGCTCGACCGCACGCAACCCGCTGTTCCAGGTCGGCCTGTCGTTCCAGAACCTGGCCGAGACCACCTTCGAGCTGCCCGGGCTCTCGGTGAGCGCGGTCAACTTCGACTCGCAGCTGGCCAAGACCGATCTGCACGTCACGCTGTACGACCGGTACTGCGAGGACGGCACCCCCGCCGAGATCATCACCGAATTCGGCTACGCCACCGACCTGTTCGACGAGGCCACGGTGCAGGGCTTCGCCGACCGGTTCGTGCGGGTGCTCGACGCCGTCGTCGCCGACGCCACGGTGCAGGTCGGCGAGATAGATCTGCTCGCGCCAGAGGAGAGCGACCGCATCCTCACGGCGTGGAACGACACCGAATATGATCTCGACGCTCTGCTCGCGGCGCGTTCGGCGGGCTCCACGGGCACCGCGACGTTGGCGTCGCTGCTGGATGCCTCGGTGGCCGCGACACCGCACGCGGTGGCGTTGGTCGCCGACGAGCCGACCGGGCAGCGGGAGTTGACCTACGTCGAGCTGGACGCTCAGGTGAACCGCCTGGCCCGCTACCTGATCGAACGCGGGGTCGGCCCGGAGGACCGGGTCGCGCTGGCGATCCGTCGCTCCACCGACCTGGTGATCGCGATGTACGCGGTCGCGAAATCCGGTGCGGCGTATGTGCCGATCGATCCCGACCAGCCCGCCGAGCGGACCGACTACATCCTGGCCACCGCCGCACCGGCGTGCGTGCTGACCATGGGACGGGACGGGTTCCGTACCGCGGCCGCCGCGATCGCGCAGATCGACACGCTCGACCTCGCCGCGTACCCCGACGGCCCGGTGACCGCGGACGAACGTCACGCCGCGCTGCTGCCCGCGCACACCGCGTACGTGATCTTCACGTCCGGTTCGACCGGTCAGCCCAAGGGCGTCGCGGTGCCCCATGCGGCGATCGTCAACCAGTTGCAGTGGGAGACCGCGACCTTCGGGCTCGGCACGGACGACGCGATTCTGCTGAAGACCGCGGCGACGTTCGACCTGTCGGTGTGGGAGTTCTGGTCGGCCGCGGTCTCCGGTGGCCGCCTGGTGATCTCGGCGGCCGATGGGCACCGCGATCCGGCCTATCTGAACGACCTCATGCACACGACCGGCGTCACCACGCTGCATGTGGTGCCGTCCATGCTGGATGCGTTGCTCACCGAATCCGACGCTCGCCTGGCGACCTCGCTGCGACGGGTACTGGCGATCGGTGAGGCGCTGCCCGCCGCGACCGCGCAGCGGTTCCGGCGTGCCAACGCCGCCGCGCTGCACAACCTGTACGGTCCGACCGAGGCGGCGGTGTCGGTCACCAGTCACCTGGTCACCGATGCCGACGAGGCATCGGTCTCGATCGGCGCTCCGGAGTGGAACAGCCGGGTCTACGTGCTGGACGCGCGGCTGCGGCCGGTGCCGGTCGGCGTCTCGGGCGAGCTGTACCTGGCGGGTGCGCAGGTGGCGCGCGGGTACTTCGGTCGCCCGGAGCTGACCGCGGACCGATTCGTCGCCGATCCGTTCGGTGCGTCCGGCACGCGCATGTATCGCACCGGCGACCTGGTGGCCTGGAACGCCACCGGCGAGCTGGACTACCGCGGCCGCACCGATTTCCAGGTGAAGATCCGCGGTTTCCGCATCGAGCTCGGCGAGATCGAGGCCGCGTTGCTGCGGCAGACCACGGTGAGTGCGGCAGCCGTCGTCGCGCACAACGATCCGAGCACCGGCGATCGTCTGGTCGCCTACGTGGTGACACGGACGCCCGGTGAGATCGATAAGCGCGGGCTGCAATCGGCGCTGTCGTCCGAACTGCCGTCGTACATGGTGCCGTCGGTACTGATCCAGCTGGACGCGCTGCCACTCAACGCCAACGGCAAATTGGACCGTAAGGCGCTGCCGCAACCCACCTTCGAGAAGGCGGTGTTCCGTGCGCCGGTCACGCCGATCGAGCAGATCGTGGCGAACATCTTCGCCGAGGTGCTGCGGATCGGGGACCGGGAGGGCGGCGAGTCGAAGCGACTCGGGCTCGACGACGACTTCTTCGGGTGGGGCGGCAACTCGCTGCTGGCCACCCAGGTCGCGGCCCGGCTCGGCGAGGCGTTGAACACGCGGGTGCCGGTGCGGCTGCTGTTCGACGCGTCCACTGTTGCGGCGCTGGCGGTGCGGGTCGAGCAGCACGCCGATATGGGTGGGCGTCGCGCGCTCACCGCGGGCCCACGGCCGGAGCGGATTCCGCTGTCACTGGCGCAGCAGCGCATGTGGTTCCTCAACCGGTTCGACACCCAGTCGGCGGCCTACAACGTGCCGATCGCGGTGCGCCTGACCGGCGCGCTGGACGTGGCCGCGCTGCGGGCCGCGATCGCGGACCTGGTGACCAGGCACGAGATCCTGCGCACCATCTACCCGCAGACCGATTCGGGTCCGGTGCAGGTCATCCTGCCGCCCGCGCAGGCCGTGCCGCGGCTGGACGTGCGGGTGGTCGCGCCCGCGGACATCGAATCCGCCGTGGTGGCGCTGACGTCCACGATCTTCGACGTCACCACCGAGGTGCCGGTGCAGGTCGCGCTGTTCCAGATCGCCGCGGACGCGACAGTCCCGACCGCGGGCGATTCGGTGGAGTACGTCCTGGCTATGGTCGTGCACCACATTTCTGGTGACGGTTCCTCGGTCGGCCCGCTGACCAGGGACTTGATGATCGCTTACGCCGCGCGTTCGGTCGGCGAGGCGCCGAACTGGGCGCCACTGGAGGTCCAGTACGCCGACTACAGCATTTGGCAGCGCGAACTGCTCGGCAGCGAGGATGATCCGGACTCGGTGGCCGCCAAGCAGGTCGCCTACTGGAGACAGGCCCTCGCCGACCTACCCGACCAGCTGGACCTGCCCGCGGACCGGCCGCGGCCCGCGGTGCAGTCGTTCGCCGGTGGCAAGGTCGAACTGCGGGTCGACGCGCAGACCCATCAGGCCCTGATCGAGTTGGCCCGCGCGGAGGGCGCGACGCTGTTCATGGTCGTGCACACCGCGCTCGCGGTCCTGTTGTCTCGTTTGTCCGGTACCGCGGATATCGCGATCGGTACGCCGATGGCCGGCCGCGGCGAAGCCGCGTTGGACGACCTGATCGGCATGTTCGTCAATACGTTGGTGTTCCGCACCCGGGTCGAGGCGGGCGAGGCGTTCACCGAGCTGTTGGCTCGTCAGCGCGAAACCGATATTCAGGCGTTCGCCAACGCGGATGTACCGTTCGAGCGGCTGGTCGAGGTGCTCAACCCGGTCCGTTCGACCGCGCGGCATCCGCTGTTCCAGGTGGGTCTGTCGTTCCAGAACCTGGCACAGGCCACGCTGGAACTGTCCGGCCTGACCGTGGCGGGCCTGGACATCGACACCGAGCTGTCCCAGTTCGATCTGCACCTGATCGCCACCGACCGCTACGACGACACCGGTGCGCCCGAGGGCATCTCCGGGTTCTTCACCTACGCGACCGACCTGTTCGATCACGACACGGTGCGTGGCTTCGTCGACCGGTTCGCGCGTTTGCTCGGCGAGATCATCGCCGCGCCGCGCATTCCGGTCGGTGACATCGAACTGCTCGACGCCGCCGAGCGGACCCGCCTGCTCACCGCGCGCAACGCGACCGAGCGGCCGGTGGATACGTCCGCCACGCTGGTGTCGCTGCTGGACGCCACGGTGGCGGCCGGCCCGAAGGAAGTCGCGCTCGTTACCGATGACGGTGCGTCGATCACCTACGGTGCGCTCGATGTGCGGGTGAATCGCCTGGCACGGCACCTGATTTCGTTGGGTGTCGGTCCGGAGTCGCGGGTCGCGCTGGCGTTGCGTCGTTCGGTGGATCTGATCGTGGCGATGTATGCGGTGGCGAAGTCCGGTGGTGCGTATGTGCCGGTGGATCCGGAGCAGGCTGCCGAGCGTACGAACTACATCTTGGCGACGGCGGCGCCGGTGTGTGTGCTGACCGATGCCGACGCCGAGTTCGAGACCGATATCGCGCCGGTGGTGCGCATTGACGAACTCGATTTGTCGGGTGTGGACGCCGCGCCGGTCACCGACGACGACCGGGTCGGACCGTTGCGTCCGGAGAACACGGCATATGTGATCTTCACGTCGGGCTCGACCGGCCGTCCGAAGGGCGTGGCAGTGCCGCATGGCGCTATCGCGAATCAGTTGCAGTGGAAGAACATCGAGTTCGGTCTGGACGCCGCGGATGCGGTCCTGCTGAAAACGGCGGCGACGTTCGACCTCTCGGTGTGGGAGTTCTGGTCGGCCGCGGTGTGCGGTGGCCGTCTGGTCATCGCTTCGCCCGACGGTCATCGGGATCCGACGTACCTGAACGAACTCATGGCACGCGAGTGGGTGACCACGCTGCATGTGGTGCCGTCGATGCTGGATGCGCTGTTGACCGCCGGGCTGCCGAATTCGCTGTGGCGGGTGCTGGCGATCGGTGAAGCCCTTCCGGGGGCGCTGGCGCAGCGGTTCTCGCGGCAGAATCCGCGCACCGAACTGTTCAACCTCTACGGTCCGACCGAGGCGGCGGTGTCGGTCACCAGCCACCGCGTCACCCTCGCCGACGAGACCGCCGTGTCGATCGGTGCGCCCGAATGGAACAGCCGGGTCTACGTCCTCGACTCCCGGCTGCGGCCGGTGCCGGACGGCGTTTCCGGTGAGCTGTACCTCGCCGGTGCGCAGTTGGCGCGTGGCTACTTCGGCCGCGCGGACCTGACCGCGGATCGTTTCGTGGCCAACCCGTTCGGGCCGGGTACCCGGCTGTATCGCACGGGTGACTTGGTCGCATGGACCAGCGCGGGTGAACTCGAGTACCGAGGCCGCACGGACTTCCAGGTGAAGATCCGTGGTTTCCGTATCGAACTCGGTGAGATCGAAGCCGCGCTGCTGGCTAGGCCGGAGATCGCGCGGACCGCGGTGATCGCGAAGTCCGATCCGAAGACCGGTGACCGGTTGGTGGCCTACCTCGTGCCCGTCGACGCCGCGGCCGGCGTCGACGTTGCGCAGGTGAAGTCGGCGCTGGCGGCAGGCTTGCCGTCGTATATGGTGCCGTCGGCGTTCGTGGTGTTGGATGCTTTGCCGTTGAATGTGAACGGCAAGTTGGATCGGAAGGCGTTGCCGGAGCCGGAGTTCGAGGTTCAGGTCTTCCGGGCGCCGTCGACACCGATCGAGGAGATCGTGGCATCGGTGTTCGCCGAGGTGCTGGGTGTCGAGCGGGTGGGTGCGGACGACGATTTCTTCGCCCTGGGCGGTAATTCGCTGTTGGCGACGCAGGTCGCGGCGCGGATCGGCGCGGCGCTGGACGCGCGGGTTCCGGTGCGGGTGCTGTTCGAAGCCGCCACGGTGGCCGGGTTGGCCGCGAAGGTCGAGCAACACGCGGGCGCTGGGGGTCGTCGTGCGCTGGTGGCCGGCCCGCGTCCGGAACGGATTCCGCTGTCGTTGGCGCAGCAGCGCATGTGGTTCCTCAACCAGTTCGACACTGCCTCGGCGGTCAACAATATCCCTGTCGCGATTCGGCTGACCGGCGATCTGGACGTCGACGCGCTGCAATCGGCGGTCGGGGACGTGGTCAGCAGGCACGAGACGCTGCGCACCCGCTACCCCGAAGAGGGCGGTGCGGCGCACCAGGTGATCGTGCCGGTCGCGCGGGCCGTACCGGACCTGACGCCGGAGGCGGTCGCCGCCGCGGACATCCGGCAGCGGATCATCGAAATCGTCTCCGCCGGCTTCGACGTGACCACCGAAATTCCGTTGCGCGCCAAGCTGTTCCACGTCATGGCCGGGGGTGCGGCGGAAGCCGCGACTGCCGATGGAGCGGGAGCCGACACCGAATACGTCCTGGTGTTCGTCGCGCACCACATCAGCGCCGACGGCTGGTCGATGGGCCCGCTGACCCGCGATGTGATGCTGGCCTACGCGGCCCGCTCGGCCGGGGTGGAACCGGGCTGGGCGCCGTTGCCGGTGCAGTACGCCGACTTCAGCCTCTGGCAGCGCGACGTGCTCGGCGCCGAGACCGATCCGGACAGCCTGATCTCGCAGCAGGCGGACTACTGGCGCGCCGCGCTGGCCGGTCTGCCGGACGAACTCAACCTGCCCGCCGACCGGGCGCGTCCGACGACGCAGTCGTTCGCCGGTGGACGTGTGGTGTTCCCGATCGACGGCGAGTTGCACCGGGCGCTCACCGAGATCGCCAAGGAGCAGCACGCGACGCTGTTCATGGTGGTGCACGCCGCGCTCGCGCTGTTCCTCGCGCGGATGTCCGGCACCGACGACATCGCGATCGGCACCCCGGTGGCCGGTCGCGGCGAAGCCGAGCTCGACGACGTGATCGGCATGTTCGTCAACACGCTCGTGCTGCGCTCGCAGGTGGACGGCGACCTGACGTTCGGGCAGTTCCTCGCCCGCACCAAGGACGCCGATCTGCAGGCGTTCGCGCACGCGGATCTGCCGTTCGAGCGGCTGGTGGAACTGCTCAACCCGGAGCGCTCCACCGCGCGCCACCCACTGTTCCAGGTGGCGTTGTCGTTCGAGAACCTGCCGGAGAGCAGCTTCGAGCTGCCCGGACTGCACGTCGGTGCGGTGGATTTCGACGTCGACATCGCGAAGTTCGATCTGTCTTTAACCATTCGCGAGGCAGGGACCATTCGCGAGGCAGGGACCATTCGCGAGGCGGGGACCATCCGGGAGGCGGGGGAGAACCCGGACGACGCGGGCATGTACGCGGAGTTCTCCTTCGCGCGTGACCTGTTCGACGACGACACCGTGCGGGTGTTCGCCGAGCGGTTCACCAGGCTGCTCACCGCGATCGCCACCGACCGGCAGACCCCGATCGGTGATCTGCCACTGCTGGACGCCTCCGAGCAGCACCTGCTCACGCACGTGTACGGCGAGGACGTCATGGCCACCGGCCTGCTGCCGGACCTGCTCACGCGCGGCGTGCAGCAGAACCCGGAGCAGATCGCGGTCCGCTACCAGGGCAGATCGATCACCTACCGCGAACTCGACGAGTACTCCTCACGCCTGGCGCGCGTGCTCATCGCGCGCGGTGTCGGACCGGAACGCATTGTGGCGCTGTCGTTCCCGCGCTCGTATGAGATGGTCGCGGCGTTCTGGGCGGTGGCCAAGGCCGGTGGCGCGCATGTGCCGATCGACCCGACCTACCCCGAAGACCGCATGCGGCACATGGTCAACGACTCCGGCGCGGTCCTCGGCATCACCGCGAGCGAGTACGTGGACCGACTGCCGCGCGATGTCGAGTGGCTGCGGATGGACGATCCGGAGTTCGGCGAGCTGGTCGAGAGCCGGTCGGCCGAGCCCGTGACGGACGCGGACCGGATTTCCGCGCTCGCCATGCGGCACCCGGTGTATGTCATCTACACCTCGGGTTCGACCGGTATGCCCAAGGGCGTCACCGTGACCCACGCGGGTATGGGCGGACTGGTCGGCGTTGCGACCGATCTGTACCAACTCGAGTCGCATCACCGGTTCCTGCACATCTGTTCGCCGAGCTTCGACCCGTCGGTGCTCGAATGGCTGTGCGCCGCCTACATCGGCGCCACGCTGGTGATCGTGCCGTCGACCATCATCGGTGGTCCGGATCTGGCCGAGCTGCTGCGCACCGAGCGGGTGACCCACACGATCATCACCCCCGCGGTGCTGGGCACCGTCGATCCCGAGGGGATGGCGGCGCTCGAGGTCGCGTCGGTCGGCGGTGACGTCACCACGCCGGAACTGCTGGCCAAATGGTGGCCGGGCCGCAAGTACTTCAACGCCTACGGCCCGACCGAGACGACGATCATCTCGTCGTACGCCGCGCTCACCCCCGGGCGACACATCACCATCGGACGTCCGGTGCGTGGCATGTCGGCCCTGGTGCTGGACAACCGGCTCAACCCGGTGCCACCGGGTGTCGCGGGCGAGCTGTACCTGGCCGGCGGCGCGCTGGCGCGCGGCTACCACAACCGCTCCGACCTCACCGCGGAACGGTTCGTGCCCAACCCGTGGAGCACCGAGGGTGCGCGGATGTACCGCACCGGTGACGTGGTGCGCTGGTTCGCCGAACCCGGTGAGCGGGAGGGCAACGCCGCGGTGGCGTCGGTGCGGTGGGAGCTGGACTACGTCGGCCGCTCGGACTTCCAGGTGAAGATCCGCGGCTTCCGGATCGAACTGGGCGAGATCGATACGGTGTTCGGCCGGCACGAGGACGTCGAGTACGCGATCACGCTCGGCCGCCAGACTTCGGCCGGCGCGACGATTCTCGTCACCTACGTGCTGGCCGCGCCGGGTCGTGAGATCGACACGACCCGGCTCACCGAGTACGCGTCGCGCAGCCTCCCGCCGCACATGGTGCCCACGGCCATCGTGGTGCTCGACGAGATCCCGCTGACCCCGGTCGGCAAGCTGGACCGCAAGGCGCTGCCCGAGCCGGAGCTGGCCCCGCGCGAGTTCCGCGCGCCCGCCAACGACGTCGAGGCGGTCATCGCCGAGGTGTTCGCCGAGGTACTCGGGGTCGAGCAGATCGGTTTGGACGACTCGTTCTTCGGGCTCGGTGGCGACAGCATCCTGTCCATCCAGCTGGTCTCGCGGGCCAAGGCGCGTGGCGTGGTGTTCACCCCGCGCGACGTGTTCGAGCGGCGCAGTGTCGCCTCGCTCGCCGAGATAGCCGTGCTCGGCGCGGGCGCCGAGCAGGTGAAACTGGAAGAACTGCCGGGCGGCGGTGTCGGCGAGATCCCGCTGACGCCGATCATGGCGCAGATCCTCGCGAGTGGCTCGTCCTACCAGCGGTTCTCGCAGACCATGGCGCTGCGGCTGCCCGACGGTATCGACCGGGAGACTCTGGTCGGCACCGTCGCGGCCGTGTTCGACCACCACGACGTGCTCCGGTCGCGCCTGCGCCGGGTCGGCGCCGACTGGCGGTTCGAGGCATTGCCCAGCGGTGCGGTAGACGTCGATGCCCTGGTGCATCGGGTCGACCTGCCCGCCGATGTCGACGACGCCGAGCTGGCCAGGGTCGGTACCGAGGCGTTGGACGCGGCGCTGGGCAGGCTCGATCCGGCGCAGGCGGCGATGGCCCAGTTCGTCTGGTTCGCATTCGGCGCGGACGCGACCGGCCGGGCGGGAGACGACACGGCAGCGGGTGAACCCGACGGCACGCGGCGCGATGTGCTGCTGATCGTCGCGCATCACTTCGTCGTCGACGGTGTGTCCTGGCGCATCCTGATCCCGGACTTCGCGGTCGCCTGGTCGCAGTTGGTCGCCGGTCAGCCGGTGACTCTGCCCGGCAACGGCACCTCGATGCGGCGCTGGGCGCACAGCCTGGTCGAGGCCGCGCGCGCACCGGAACGGGCCGCGGAATTGCCGTTCTGGCAGCAGGTTTCGGCAACACCGGATCCGCTGATCGGCACACGCGCGTTCGACCCGAAGCGCGACACGTTCGCGACCGTCGAACGGGTCGAGGTCACGCTGTCCGCCGAGGTCACCGACGCGGTGCTCACCGCGATCCCCGGCCTCTACCGCGGCGGCGTGAACGACGGGCTGCTGTCGGCGCTGGCCATGGCGGTCGCCCGCTGGCGCGGCGACGGTTCGGGCGACGACGCGGCGGCAGCGCGTACGACCACGCGAGCGATCGCGGACGCCGCCCTCGGACACCGTGCGGCCCTGGTCAAGCTGGAGGGTCACGGTCGCGAAGAGGACGTCGTCCCCGGTGCGGATCTTTCCCGCACCGTCGGCTGGTTCACCACGGCCTACCCGGTCCGGCTCGACCTGGCCGGCGCCGATCTCACCGACGCCTTCGCCGGTGGCGCCGCGGTGGGTGAGATCGTGAAGTCGATCAAGGAGCAGTTGCTCGCGGTCCCGGACAAGGGCCTCGGCTACGGCCTGCTGCGTCATCTGAATCCGGAGACCGCGGCGAGCCTGGGCAGCGGCACGTCGGGATCCGACACCGCGCAGATCAGCTTCAACTACCTCGGGCGGATGTCGGCAGGGGAGATCCCCGAACAGCTCGCCGAGATCGGTTGGGTACCGGTGGCCGACCTCGGTCAGTTGGATGTCGACATGGACCTCGACATGCCCGCCAACGCGACGATCGACATCAACGCGATCGTCACCGACGGTGTGGACGGACCGCAGCTAGGGGCGGCGTTCGCCTTCCCGACCGGATTGATCGGCGCGCAACGGGTGCGGGAGTTCGCCGACCTGTGGGTCGAGGCACTCACCGCGCTGGCCACGCATGCGCGGCGGTCGGACGCGGGCGGCTTCACGCCGTCGGACATGCCGCTGGTCCGGGTCGGCCAGACCGACATCGAACTGTGGGAGCGCAACTACCCGGCGCTGGCCGAAGTGTGGCCGCTCTCGCCGCTGCAGTCCGGTCTGCTGTTCCACGCGCTGATGACGCAGTCCACCGTGGACGTGTACACCATGCAGGCCGTGGTGGACCTGGGCGGTGCGCTGGACGTGGCACGCCTGCGCACGGCCGCGCAGGGCATCGTCGACCGGTATCCGAACCTGCGCACCGCGTTCGTCACCGACTCCGACGGACAGGCCGTCCAGGTCGTGTTGGATCGGGTCGAAGCGCCGTGGCGCGAGGTGGATCTCACCGGCCTGCCCGCCGATCAGCGGACCGCGGAACTGCGCGAGCAGATCGCGGCCGACCGGGCGACGCACTTCGACATGTCCATTCCGCCGCTGCTGCGGTTCACGCTGTTCCGCAGCGACGAGGCGCAATGGCACCTGGCCATCACCACCCACCACATCCTGTTGGACGGCTGGTCGATGCCGCTGCTCATGCGGGACCTGCTGGTGCTCTACGCGGTTCGCGGCGATCAGACGGCGCTGCCGCGGGTGGCCTCCTACCGCAACTTCCTCGGCTGGCTGGCCGGGCGCGACCGGAATGCTTCGCTGCGCGCCTGGGCCTCGGCGCTGGACGGTGTCACCGAGCCGACGCAGCTCGCGCCGCAGCCACGCGCCGCGGAGACCTACGAGATCGGCACGTTGACCGCCGAGATCGACGCCGACCGCACCCGTCAGCTCACCAAGCACGTCGCCGAACTCGGTGTCACGGTGAACACGCTGGTGCAGGCGGCGTGGGGCATCCTGCTCGGACGGCTCACCGGCCGCGGCGACGTGGTGTTCGGCGCGACGGTCTCGGGTCGTCCGGCCGAGTTGTCCGGTGTCGAGTCGATGGTGGGTCTGTTCATCAACACGCTGCCGGTGCGGCTGCGGATCGACGATCGCGAGACAGTCGGCAAGCTGCTGGAGCGGTTGCAGCACGATCAGGCCGACCTGCTCGAGCACCACTATGTGGGTCTCACCGACATTCAACGGGTGTCCGGCACCGGGTCGCTGTTCGACACCCTGCTGGTGTTCGAGTCGTATCCGATGGACAAGGACGCGATTTCGGCGGCCAGCTCGATCGACGGAATGTCGGTCACCGGTGTCGGCGTCAACGACGCGACGCATTACCCGATGACGCTGCTGGTGATCGCGGAGTCCACCGTCGAGCTGACCCTGAAGTACCTGGGCAGCCGGTTCACCGGCGACGAGGTCGCGACCCTGTCCGCGCGCCTGGTTCGGGTGGTGGAAGCGCTGATCGGCGATCCGGACGCACTGGTTGGCGACATCGATATTCTCGATGCGAACGAGCGGGCCCAGCTGCTGGTCGAATCCGGTATCGCGGCGTCGGCGTCGGCGCCGGACCCGGTCGGCCGGGTCGGTGCGCGCACGGTGGCCAAGGTGCTCGCCGAAGTCGTCGAAGAGGACCCGGCGGCGCCCGCGCTGCTGGCCGACCGCGACGAGATCGCCTACCAGGTGCTGGATCGGCGATCCTCGCAGCTGGCCAGGGTACTCATCGATCAGGGTGCGGGACCGGGCGATGTCGTCGCCGTGGCACTGCCGCGCTCGGTGGACGCGGTGGTCGCGGTGTGGGCGGTGCAGAAGGCCGGTGCGGCTTGCTTGTTCGCGGGCGGGCTGTCGACGGACGATTTGACCGCGGCGGGCGTCGGGTTCGGGATCACCCTGGCGCCGGTGGCCGACAGCGAGATTCGCTGGGTGGCGCTCGACGGACCGCAGGTGAAGCAGGATCTCGCCACGGCGCCGTCGCATCCGGTGTCCTACTCCGATCGGGTGCGCCCGCTCGGCGAAGAACACCCGGCATTCGTCATCGCCACGCAGGGCGAGGTCGTCGCGATCACCCAGTCCGAGGCGTTGGCTCGAGCCGAACAGGTGCGCGAGGAATACGAGATCGACTACGAGTCGACCACGTTCACCGTCGCCGCGTCCGGTCGAGCCGCCGTCCTGGAGTTCCTGGCTTCGGCCACCGCGGGCGCTCTTTCGGTCCTGCCCGGCGGCGATCTCGCCGACGACTTGGCCGACGGCGAGGTCACCCACTGGTTCCTCACCCCGGGCGACTCGACGGAGGCGGCCGACGCCGAGGTCAGGATCGTGATCGCCGAGTAGCGGTTACTCGAGAACTGCGGGCGGGGAGCACTGACCGGTGCTCCCCGCCCGCAGCTACCATAGGCGGTTCGAGCCCAACCCGTTCAAGGGGCAACTGTCCGGTGAGTCCGTGTCGGTGCAAGTCGCGCACGAACTGGGTGACGACCGCACTTACCAGTTGACGCACCGGGTGGCGGCAGGGAACGCCGTCACCCTGCACAGTCCTTTCGAATTCACGATTGATCCCGGATCGCTGCTGCCTTGATCGTCCGCCGGGCAACCATGACCGGAGATGCGTTAGCCGGGAATGGCGTGCTCTTCAGCAAAGACCTTGCGGCAGACCGAAGCGCAGAAGGCGTGGCCGGTGCCATCGTGAGTGAGGGTGAAACGGGCGGTGGACAGTTCGACTGGCATTCCGCAAACCGGGTCGATGGTGTACCCGTCAGGGGGTTCCGCGCGATCGCCGGATTCTCGGTGGTCCCGCGTCATCAGTTCGGTGATCTCGGTGGCGCCGAGTTCCCGACCGAAGGTGCCGATGTTGTGTTCGCGCAGGCCGACAATCTGGATCACGCAGTGCGGCTCGCGGGTCAGCCGATCCGGATCGTTCTCGGTTTCGGCGATGGCCCTCGTTATCAGCGGAATTACGTGGTGGCCGATGTTGTTGTTGCTCCAGGATCCGGGGACGGTGATTCGTACCAGATAACGTGGCGCGGCGTCTAACTCCGGTCCGCCGGTCGCCCACACCTCGGGACTGCGCACCAGAACATGGGTTAATTCACGGGCTTTCTCCAGCACCGAGGCCGGTGCCCCGGGCTCCGTGGTCAGCTCGCGCAGGATGCGTTCGGCGAGGGCGCGTTTGCGTTCGGCGGTGAGTGTGTCGTCGGAGACGAACAGTTCGACGGTCATCATGGGCGTGTTTCCTTTGTCGGGCGCAGGGTAACGAAAACGACGAGCAGGAAAGCCGATACCGCGCACGCGGTGCGCGCGACATGGAATGCTTCCCAGCGGCTCAGGATCTCGGCGTAGTCGACCGGTGGATCGCTGACTGCCCATACCTTGATGTGCTGGTTGATCGGGACGTTGCCGAGCCGGGTGATCAGGAACGAGGCGACGGCCAGCACTGCCGCGCCGCCCGCGAGCCAGCGGTCCCGCGCGGATGAGCGCACGGCGAGCACCAGAGTGCTGAGTATTGTCGCGCCCATCAGCGATTGCATGACAAGGCCGTTCACGCTCATCAGCGCGGTATGAAAGGTGAAGCGTACGTCCAACGGAACCCTACGAAAGGCGTACAGGACATTGACCGCGCCGTAGCCGAACGCGCCCGCGAGCAGTCCGCCGAAAAACAGCGCGCAGGCTCTTGCCAGAAGTGGCCTTTCGATGTTCAGCACGGGTGACGCTCCGCTGTCGATGCGAGCGTGAGCAGTTCGTCGACCGACCACTGGTCGTAGACGTGCTCACCCTGTTTCGCGGCGAGCACGCGTCCGTCCGGAGCGATCAGGAAATCGCCCGGGAGCCCGAGGCCGCCGCCTTCGGGATTCGTGGGCGGGGCGGCCTGCTCGCCGCGCAGGGTCGCGCGTATGTCGTGTGCGACACCCCGCAGGATCGCGGGCCATCCGCGCGGGTCGAGCAGTGCGCGGGGTGAAGTCTCGACACCGAACTCGCGGTAGAGAATTCGAGACGGATCGGCGACCACGTCCAGCGGCAGCTCCGAGGTGTATTTGCGTAATTCCGCTGCGCTGGAATGGAACACGACCACCTCTCGAATGTTCGCCGCGGTGATGTCGCTTGCCCGCGTGACGATCGAGCGGAGGTGCAGATTGCACACCGGGCACCCGGCGAATCGGCGGAACTGCAGATGGATCAGGCAATCCGGGTCCGGCACCTGGATCTGCGCACCGGAGACGGTGACCAGTGTCCGGTCCTGGACGGTGGTCGGTAATGACATCGAGGGCTCCTTTTGTAGGTGTACCTTGTACGCCTACGTCCAGTATGCGCGTACCTTGTACGCTGTCAACCCATGCCCCGTCCTCGCTCGCTGACCACCGCGGATCTCGCCGCGGCTGCCCTCGCGGTGCTCGACCGCGAGGGTCTGTCCGCGCTCACCATGCGTGCGGTGGCTACCGAACTCGGCATGGCGACCATGGCTCTGTACCGCTACGTGCGCGACCGCGACGGGCTCGAGTTGCTCGTGGTGGACCACGTGTTCGCCTCGATCGACACGACGCTGCCCGTCGGGATCGACTGGCGGGCGCGGATGACGCTGCTGCTCGAACACATCCGAGCCGGTTTTTCGGCCCATCCGGCAGCGGTGCCGCTGGTGCTGCGGCACCGCCAGTCCTCGATCGCCTCGCTGCGGGTGATGGAAGCCATGCTCGCCGTGCTCGCCGAGGGCGGTTTCCACGGGCGGGCACGGGTGATCGCCCAGCGCACGCTGGTCGCCTTCCTTATCGGTTTCCTGCAGAACAAGCACTATGCGCCGCTGTCGGGTCGGGGGACGGTCGTGCTGTCCGAACTGTCCCCGGAGGACTATCCCCATCTGGCGCAAGCGGCCGGCCAGGCCAAGGACATGTCCGCTGACGACGAGTTCCGGGGTGGCGTGGAGATCGTGCTGCGCGGACTGAAGTCCTAGCGCGTGAGCGTGCGGTCAGAGCCGACGGCGCCGCCTATTCAGAAGGTCGCAGCGGCAGGGAGCTGGGTCGGGTCACCGGCCGCCCAGCGCAGCGGATCGGGACCCAGTTCGACCAGTTGCTCCACCTGCATCCGGCACCAGGGCGAGACCTCGAGGGTGCCGTCGCACACGCCGGTCGCGAAGCTGCGCCACGGTATCCATTCGGCGCCGTCCACTTCCTCGGGGTCTGCCTGGAGCGTGGTGGATTCAGCGGTGGCCGTGAAGACGGGGCACAGTTCGTATTCGACGATTCCGTTCGGCATTTCGGCGCGGTAGGAGAAAGCCGGCAGGACCAAGGTGATGTTTTCCGCCTTCACACCGAGTTCTTCGTGGACGCGACGTCGCACGGCGTCGGTGAGCGGCTCCTCCGGCGCGGGGTGGCCGCAGCAGCTGTTCGTCGTGACGCCTGGCCACGTTGCCTTCGCCGATGAGCGTCGGGTGACCAACAGGCGACGATCGCTGTCGAAGATGTAAGAGGAGAAAGCCAGATGAAGGGGGGTGTCTCGGTGATGCACCTGGTCTTTCGGGAGGTAGCCGACGGCTTCGCCGTCAGGTCCGCAGAGAACGACTGTGGGGCTCGGTAAAGCAGGGTGATTCATAGCGACGCCTGTTGTGGTGAAGGGAGCACGCTGTCGTGGACCGCCAGCGCTGGAGTGCGAGTGAGCAGCGCGTCGAAGGCGCGCTGCTGCTGTGTACCGTAGCAAGCGTGCTCGCGGGCGAGGAGCAGCCGCGAGTCCAACGGCGTGGGCCGAGTCGACGGAAAGGTCGAACAGCGGGTCGGGACGCACTTCGTGCTGCCGGCGCCAGCGAATCAGGCTACCGAATCCCACGATCGACGCGACGCATTCCCGTTGTTCCGCACACCGCCAAGCGGCAGACAGTTCGTGCAGCATTCCTGGCTCGGGATGCGGTGGAGCGAGTCTGTGATGGGCTCTGGCGAGTAGTCGTCCGGTGTATCGGTCGGCGACGACGATCGGCGCCCGCAACGCGCTCGCCTGGCTGACGGCGCGTGCGCTTTTGCCCACTCCGGTGGCGCCGACGAGGAGGGATGATTCGACATCGAGTCGGCGCGGCCCCGTCATGGCCTGGTCATTCTTCCGGTGCGCCGCGCGCAGCGACTTCGGCGGGAGTCGCGCAGCCATACCACTATCCATGATCGTGCTTCCAGATTCGTGCCTCGCCGCTCGGATCGAGTACGTCGTCCTCGAAGCGTTCGGCGTCTCGCAGATACTACAGGGATCTGTCCGTTTTTCAGGTCTATCTCACTTTTGGTGTGCGATGTGCGGTACCGCGCGCTGGGCCGCAAAGTTCTTCCAGGTCGGCTCACTGACATCGGCGCCGGCGAGACCAGGTTCTCGCCTAATCGGCGGCGCACTTCGCGCGAGAATAAACCAGCGGCGGCAGGTCGGCGGCAGCGGCCGAGACGTACCCGACGTGCCGGACTCCCGCTGCAGCGGCCCACAGCCGAATGTAGGGATTTCCCGACTTCACCAGCCCGTGTCCGCGCGGCAGACTCGAGCAACCGAATCACCGAAACGGGTACCGGCCCTGCCGGTCCCAGATGCAGGTAGTAATTGTGACTGGTCACGACATCAGCGCGGGTAGCGCCGCTACAGATCACCTGTGGATGCATTTCACTCGCCATTCCACTCAAGACACCTCGGCTGCGTCCGTTATCGTGCGCGGCGACGGCCCCTACATCTACGACGCGGCAGGCCGCCGCTACCTCGACGGATTGTCCGGGCTTTTCGTCGTGCAAGTCGGTCATGGCAGGCAGGAACTCGCCCAAGCGGCCGCCAAGCAGGCGGGCGAATTGGCGTACTTCCCACTCTGGTCCTATGCGCACCCACCCGCGATCGAATTGGCCGCGCGATTGTCCGACTTGGCGCCGGGTAATCTGAACCGAGTCTTCTTCACCACGGGCGGTTCCGAAGCGGTCGAGACGGCGTGGAAGCTCGCCCGTGCCTACTTCCGGCGCACCGGTCGTCCGCTCAAGCACAAGGCGATCTCGCGGGTGATGTCTTATCACGGCACTTCCATGGGCGCCTTGTCGATCACCGGAATGCCCGCCGCGCGTAATGATTTCGAACCGCTCGTGCCAACGGTCGTTCGCGTGCCGAATACGAACTACTACCGGCGACACCATCGGGCTTCGGACCTCTACGAATTCGGGCAGTGGGCCGCCGACCAGATCGCGGAAGCCATCGAACAGGAGGGGCCCGACACGGTCGCCGCGGTCTTCATCGAACCGGTGCAAAACGCGGGTGGCTGTATCCCGCCGCCACCAGGGTATCTTCGCCGTGTTCGAGAAATCTGCGACCGGTACGACGTCCTGCTCGTCGCTGATGAAGTAATCTGCGGATTCGGAAGGCTGGGCGAGTATTTCGGCTCGCAGCGCTATGACTTCCAACCCGACATCATCACCTGCGCCAAGGGGTTGACCTCCGGCTACGCCCAGCTCGGTGCGATGATCGCCGATGAACGTTTGGCCGAACCGTTCCGCGCCGATCGCGACTGGTTCGCACACGGTTTCACCTACGGTGGCCATCCCGTCGCGGCCGCGGTCGCTCTCGCCAACCTCGACATCATCGAGGGCGAACAGCTCAACGCGTACGTGCGCGCCAATACCGATGTCTTCCGTGGTTATCTCGAACGGCTTTATGACCTTCCCATCGTCGGCGATATCCGTGGCGACGGATTCTTTTTCGGCATCGAGTTGGTCAAGGACAAAGTGACTCGCGAAACGTTCACCACCGAGGAGAAAGAGGTGCTGTTGCGCGAACATGTGTCGAAGGCGCTGTTCGACGCGGGACTGTATTGCCGCGCCGATGACCGCGGTGACCCGATCATCCAGTTGGCCCCGCCGTTGATCTGCGACGAATCACATTTCGCCGAGATCGAGCAGATACTTCGAGCCGTACTCAGTGATGCTTGGCGGCGACTGTGACGGAGGTGCGCGAAGAAGTCACCCCGGTCGGGGCATTCATCGGTCGACACACGATGGCGGAACTCGAGGGTATCGATGCGGCGTTGCTGGATAACGAGGATCTGCTGCGCAAGATCCTCGCGGGGTCGCTGACCGTCGCCGGCGCCACGGTTCTCGACATCACGTCCAAAAGGTTTCAGCCGCAAGGCGTCACCGTCCTGTTGTTGCTGGCCGAGTCGCACGCGTCCATCCACACCTACCCCGAACTCGGCGCCGCGTTCGTAGACGTGTTCACCTGTGGTGAACGTGCGGACCCCGGGTACGCCACCCGTCTGGTGGCCGAGGCCCTCAAACCCACCACGCTCAACCTGCACACTGTCGCTCGCGGACACACCGAACGGATCGCCGCGAAAAACGGCGACGAGCCGCAGACCGGGTGATGCCGTCGGCATAGTCGATCGGCGCCAGGCGGGTCCGGAACGCTCCGGCTCGCCTGGTGACGCCGATCGTCGCGGCCGTCGGCACGACAATCTCGATGCCCGCGTGTCAGCGCGCTGAGCTGGACGATCAGTGCGTCGGTGACGCGATCTGCCAGTGCTCCTGGAGCGCGCCCGCGATCTGCGGGAGCACCGTCACCGGAATCCGCTTGCGGCGCAGGATCGCCCGGATCTCGGTGACCTGGTCCCGCTTGCGCAGGTCGTAGGCGCCCGAAACCGGGCGGACCACCGGAGCTATCGACAGCAGGACCAGCTCGCCGTAGGGTTCGTCGCCGCCGGACAGGTCCAGCGCCAGCGACCAGCGAGACCGTTCGTCGAGGGCGAACCGACCGGCCACCACACGATCCCAGTCGATGCTGGACACCGTCCACGGCGTGCGCTGGTAGATCGAGTGATCGGTCAGTACGACGGCATCCCGGGTGAACAGCGCCGACAGTACGGCGACGCCCGCGACGGCACCGGCCAGCAGGCCGGTGAACACCCGATTGATGCCGAACGCGGCGACGAACGCGCCGCAGATCGTCACGGTCATCATGAGCCCGAGCACGCTGTAGAGCGCTGCGCGCTGCGTCGGGACCACACCTGCCCGCACCGTTGTCATCTCACCTACCTGCCTCTGGCGCACTGCCGGGCATCACGGTACCGCCTGCTCGGCCGGCGGCGCATACTCCCTGGTGGATGGCTGCTGATGACCGCTGCTGGCGCGCATCCCCAATCCGGTCATCGCGCGCGGATATAGTCGAACTACTCCGCCTGGTTGGGCATGCCGATCCAGCAGTGTCGGCTCCTGGACCGACGAGTGTCAGTCGATGTCGATCACGATTTTGCCTCCGACGGTACCGCTGTCCACGATCGCATGGGCGTCGGCGACGGTGTCGAGCGTGAAGCGCCTGGGGTCGAGCAAGGGCTCGAGCGCTCCAGCGTCGGCGAGGGCGGCCGCCGCACGCATGATTTCCCCGTGGTGCTCCCGCCCCCTGCCCGTCAGCATGGGCAACAGGGTGAAAATACCCGAATAGGTGGCTCCGCGGAAGGAAAGGGGAGCCAGCCGATGGGTACCCCAGCCCAGGGCGCTCAGGACGTGGCCGGTGTAGGTGCGCGCCGCCGCGAAGGACGAATCGAGCACAGGACCGCCGACGGTGTCGAAGATGACATCGAAGCCTTCGCCGCCGGTGTGTTCAGCGACGTACTCGTCCACGGCAGTGGTTGTGTAGTCGATCGGCGTGGCCCCCAGGTGCTCTACGACCTGGAAGCGCGAGGGCGACACGGTGGCGAAGGCTTCGGCGCCGTGGGCACGTGCGATCTGAACGGCCACATGGCCGATACCACCGGCGCCCCCGTGGACGAGAACCTTCTGCCCTGCATGGACCTGCGCCCGGTCGACCAAGCCCTCCCACGCTGTGATGACGACCAAGGGCAGGGCCGCGGCCTCGCGCATGGTGAGCGAGGTCGGTTTATGGGCGAGCAGGCGAGCGTCGACTGCCGCGTACTCGGCGAGTGAGCCCTGCAGATCACCGACGCCACCGGTCATGCCGTAGACCTCATCGCCGGATGCGAAGTCGGTTACCCCCGCGCCGACCTGTTCGACTACGCCGGACAGATCCACGCCGAGTACGGCCGGCAGCGTGCTCTTGGCATGTGGAGCCTTGCCGGCCCGAATCTTGGTGTCCAGCGGGTTGACACCGCTGGCCTTCACCTTGACCAGCACCCGGCCCGGCCCCGCGGTGGGTTTGTCGATTTCGCTCAAAATCAGCGGAGTGCCGAACTCTTGCAGGACTACTGCGCGCATGATGTGCGCCTCTTTCCTGATGTGAACTTCTCACCGTTTCGAACCTGCTGATGTTTCCTTCGACAAATCACATCATCGCAGCTCGCAGGGCATCTCGGTCCGCATTCTCACCGACTGCAGAATGCGGTCGGTGGATCCGGACTCAGGCAGTGAGCGCGACCGCGGCCTCGGCGGTGTAGGCCAGGAAGGTCAGGCTTTCCTGAAAGTACAACTGGACTGTCGCCGCGTCGTGCGACAGATAACCGATGGACACGTCCTGGCCGACGCGGAGATCGAAGTCACCGCCGCGGGTCGTGAGCACGATCGCGCCGGTAATGGCGGGCGCCCACACGATCTCGCCCTCCGGGATCAGGCGTTCGATGTGCGTGCGGATCGGGTGCCCGTGGTCGGAGGTCTCGCTGACCTGGGTGAACAGATCGGCGCTGAGCAGCACCGAGTACGGCCCGTCGACACCGGCCAGGCGTAGCGCGCTCAACGCCTGTGCGATTGCCTCGGGGACCAGCCGGGGGTCGCTGGGCAGGGCGATCGGCTGGTTGGACGAACTCGCCCGTATCCCGGTGATGTTCGCGGCCGGGTACCCCTCGAAGATCGCGCGATCCTCGGCGAACGCGATCTTTTTCGCGGCGTCCTTCACCGGGTCCAGATCGGTGTCCTTGGCGCCGCGCTCGACGTTGTCGAGTTCCTCGCGTGACAGCGTGAACGGCACCCGCAGTTCCACCAACGGCGCGACCACACGCTGACGGGCCAGCACGCCGTCGCCGGGCGCCGCGATCGGTGTCGTATGACCGGTACCCGCCGCGGAGTAGTCGGCGCCGTGCGGGCCGGACAGATCGACGACGCGGCGGCCCGCGATGTGCCGCTTGAACGTGCGCGTCGACTCCTCCTCGATGGCCGCCCATGCCTCGGAAGTGACCGGCGCGAGTTCGCGATGCAGGTTGTTCATTGCCGAGTGCTCCTTTTCAACGTGCCGATACCGAGGGCGCCGTCACTGGTAAATGTGGCGGCACCGGGCCGCGCTGCCTGCTCGACGGCATCGGTTCCGAGGGAAGCGGGGCAATCCATGGATCGCCCCGTTTCCCACGGCGCGGGCGGAAGATCGTCGAGGAAATCGACGGTCGGTGTGAAGAACGAGGTGCCGGTGACGGCGAGGGAGAAGTCGAGGATGCGGTCGTACGCGGCGTCGTCGGTGCCGACGAACATCCGGGTGAGCATGCGTTCGGTGACGCTCGGTGTGGCCGCGTACGCGATGTAATAGGTGCCGAATTCACCGTCGCGCACGCTGCCGAACGGCATGTTTCCGCGCAGGATCTTGCGTTCGGTGCCGTCCGGATCGACGAGTGTGTTGACCGCGACATGCGAGTTGGCGGGTTTGTCCGCGTCGGACAACTCGAAGTCGTCCAGCTTGGTACGGCCGATTACGCGCTCCTGCTCTTCGATCGACAGAGCGCTCCAGTCCGCCAGCGGGTGCGTGTACTTCTGCACGATGACATAGCTGCCGCCGGTGAATTCCGGGTCCTCGTCGCCGATGAGCGCGGCGGACGCCGCCGCGCGGCCCTCCGGGTTCTCGGTGCCGTCGACGAAACCGAGCAGGTCGCGCTGCTCGAAATAGCGGAAGCCCACTGTCTCGTCGACAATCGTTGCCGCGCCGGCGAGCTCCCGGCCGATGGCCATGGCCAGCTCGAAGCAGGCGTCTTGCGCCTCGGCCTTGATGTGGAACAACAGGTCACCCGGCGTCGCGGGGGCGGTATGGCGCGCACCGACGAAGCCGGGGAACTCGTGCAGTTCGGCGGGCCTCGGCCCGGCGAACAGCCGGTCCCACGCGGCCGAGCCGATCGACGTGATGCAGGCGAGGCCGGCGCCCGACAGCCGGAAACCTACCGAGCGGCGCAGGCCGGAGATGTCGGCGAGCAGATCGCGTACCGCCGCTTCGCCACCCTTGTCTATGGTCGCGACCAGGAAGATCGCGGCGGGTGTGAGCGGTTCGAGGATCGGTTGCGGCTCACCCATGATCGACACACTAGTGCCCGGTCCGCCCGGCCGGCACGCATGACGTGGCTGTTATTTGGCCACTGTCAGCAAGAAGGCGACATCGTCGACGGCCTTGACGCTATGGCGTGCCTTGGGCACCACGATCAGGTCGCCCGCCGAGCCCTTCCATTCGTCGGTGCCGCTGATCAGGGTCAGCGTGCCGCTGAGCACCAGCAAGGTGGCGTCGCCCGCGTTGTCGTGCTCGGCCAGGCTCTGTCCCGCCGACAGGCCGACCACCGTCTGCCGTAACGAATGCGTGTGGCCGCCATAGATGGTTTGTGAACTGCGTCCGCTCGTGGCGGCAGCAGCCAACTTCAGTTGTTGGCGCGCGACCGCAGTCAGCGATTTCTTGTCCATGGACCGCCTTTCACAGATCACCCCAGCCGATGCCGGGCTGGTGGCAACGGCTTCTGGCGCTCGGACGGACGAAGGTCCGGCCGCCCCATATCCAGGAGTATGCCCGAGACCGCCGCGGCGCGGGTCGTGTTCGACCAGCCCGCACGCAGTCCGGCGTGTTCGACCTGGTCGACATGATTCGCGCGGCGCGGCGGTCGCCGATCAGCCGGTCCGCCCTCGCGTGTAGTGCCGGACGCGAAAGCGAAGGCCGGTCTTGGAGGTACGCCAGGGTTCCGGTTCGTCCGGTGTCCACTCCGGGCCGATCGGTGGTGCGTAGGCGTCGCCTTCGACGGTGGTCGCGATCTCGGTGACGTGCAGGTCGGTCGCGAAATCCATAGCAGCGCGGTAGATTTCGCTGCCACCTGCGATCCACACCGGGTCTGGCGCGCACCGTGCCAGCGCCTCGGGCACCCCCGCGGCGCGTTCGGCTCCCTCGGCCGCCCAGTCGGTCTGTCTGGTCACCACGATGTTGCGTCGCCCGGCCAGCGGACGAAATCGCGGCGGCAGCGAATCCCAGGTCCGCCGGCCCATTACGACGGGGTGGCCCCAGGTGACGTCCTTGAAGTTCGCCAGGTCCTCGGGCACGCGCCAGGGGATGCTGTTCTGGTAACCGATCACCCCCTCGCGGGTCTGCGCCCAGATCAGCCCGATCGTGCGGCTCACACCGCCACCGCGGCTTTGATGGCCGGATGATGCTGGTAACCGACCACTTCCACGTCCTCGTAGCGGTAGTCGAACAGCGTCGGCGCGGGCCGCAGCCGTAGCGTCGGGAACGGAAAGGGGTCGCGGCCGAGTTGCTCGGTGACCTGTTCGAGGTGGTTGTCGTAGATGTGGCAGTCGCCGCCGGTCCAGATGAAGTCCCCGGGCTCGAGTTCGGTCTGCTGGGCGATCATGTGGGTGAGCAGCGCGTAGCTGGCGATGTTGAACGGAACACCGAGGAACAGATCGGCACTGCGTTGATAGAGCTGGCACGACAGCTTGCCGTCGGCGACGTAGAACTGGAAGAACGCATGGCAGGGCGCCAACGCCATCTTGTCCAGTTCCGCCACGTTCCATGCGGAGACGATGATGCGCCGGGAATCCGGGTTGGTGCGCAGGGTGTGCAGCACCTGGGCGATCTGATCGATGTGGGTGCCGTCCGGCGTCGGCCACGAGCGCCACTGCGCGCCGTAGACCGGGCCGAGCTCGCCGTGCGCGTCGGCCCATTCATCCCAGATCGAGACGCCGTGTTCGCGCAGCCAGCCGACGTTGGAGTCGCCGCGCAGGAACCACAGCAACTCGTAGATGATCGACTTCAGGTGGACTTTCTTCGTGGTGATCAGCGGGAAGCCCGCGGTGAGGTCATAGCGCAACTGGTGGCCGAAGATGCTACGGGTGCCGGTCCCGGTGCGGTCTGCCTTCTTCGTGCCGGAGGCGAGCACCAGACGGAGCAGGTCCTCGTACTGGCTGTCGGGGGCGGAAGCCGGATGGAGCGAGTCAGGGGCCACACCTGGCAACTCTAGTCTTCCGCCGACCTGGCAAGCTCGCGGCCATGCGCAAGCTCTACGTGATCGGCATCGGCGCCGGCGACCCCGACCAGGTCACCGTGCAGGCCGTCAAGGCGATGCGGCGAGTGGAGGCGTTCTTCGTCATCGGCAAGGGCGAGGCCGCGCAGGAGTTGATCGACGTACGGACCGCGATCCTCGACGAGCACATGGACCACCCGTACCGGATCGTGCCGATCGCCGACCCGCCCCGTGATCGCCGACCCGCCGACTACGCGGGCGTCGTCGCGGATTGGCACGATCGCAGATCCGCGCTGCTGGAATCGGCCTTCGCCGAGGTGGACGGTGTCGGCGGCATTCTGGTGTGGGGTGATCCGGCGCTGTACGACAGCACCCTTCGGATGGTCGAGCGGGTGCTCGCGCACGGGAAGGTGACCTTCGACTACGAGGTGATCCCGGGGGTCACCAGCGCACAGGCACTGGCCGCACGACATCGCGTCGTTCTGCACGGCATCGGCGAACCACTGCACATCACCACTGGTCGTCGGCTGCGCGAGGAGGGGCTCGCCACGGCCAACGCGCTGGTCATGTTGGACGGTGACTGCGCGTTCACCGCGATTCCCGGCGATGACGTGCACATCTGGTGGGGCGCCTACCTCGGGATGCCCGATGAGACGTTGATCGAGGGCCCGCTGCCCGCGGTGCGGGACGAGATCGTCCGCCGCCGCGCGGAACTGCGCGCCCGCAAGGGCTGGATCATGGACAGCTATCTGTTGCGCCGCGGCCGATAGCCCGGCCTGGTCGCTACGGTGCGCGGGAACCCGCAGGTTGTCGGTGGGTCTGGGTAGTCTTGACGCGTGCCCGAGCTACCGGAAGTGGAGGCGTTGGCGCAGTTCCTCCGGGAACACGCGGTCGGCGCGGTGGTGGGGCGTGTCGACGTGGCCGCGCTGAGCGCGGTCAAGACGTTCGATCCCCCGGTCACCGCGTTGTCCGGCCGAGACGTGACCGGAGCAGGCCGGTGGGGGAAATTTCTCGGTATGGAATGCGGCGGGCTGTGGCTCGTGACGCATCTGTCGCGCGGTGGGTGGCTGCGCTGGATCGACGAACCCAGTCCGACCCCGCCGAAGCCCGGCGGCAAGAGTCCGCTGGCGCTGCGGGTGCATTTCTTCACCACGGAGGGTGCGACACCTGCCTTCGACCTGACCGAGGCGGGCACGAAGAAGCGTCTGGCGGTGTACATCGTCGAGGATCCCAAGATGGTGCCCGGCGTCGCCCGGCTCGGCCCCGACGCGCTCGAGGTGACCGAAGCGCAGTTCGCGGAGATCCTGCACGGCACTTCGCAACGGATCAAGACCGCCATTGTCGACCAGTCGTTGCTGGCGGGCATCGGAAACGCCTACTCCGACGAGATTCTGCACACCGCGCGGATCTCACCGTTCGCGAACACGAAGACTATGGCCGTGGACAAGGTCGCCGAGCTGTACTCGGCCATGCGTGCCGTACTCACCGACGCGGTGCGGCGGTCGGTCGGCCAGGACGCCGCCCGGCTCAAGGGCGAGAAGCGGTCCGGTATGCGGGTACATGCCCGCACCGGGCTGCCCTGCCCGGTCTGCGGCGACCTCGTCCGTGAGGTCTCCTACGCCGAGCGGTCGTTCCAGTATTGCCCGACCTGTCAGACCGGCGGCAAGGTGCTCGCGGACCGGCGGATGTCCCGGCTGTTGAAGTAACGCCGGCTCAGACCAGGGTGGGCGCTCGCACACCTTGCCAAGCAAGGCGTTTCGACTTGTCCGGATCATGCTCCAGTCGGGTGGGGTAGTCGATTATCAGGGTGGACCTGCGCTCCTCGGTATAAGCGGGCCACGAGGGCAACGGTGCGCCGGAGCGGGCGAACGTCAGCCAGTTGTCCTGGAACTGGTCGGTGACCGCGAGCAGCCCGCGTCGACCGCCCGCGGCGGTGAGGGCGCGGCCGAACGGGGTGTCCGCGGCGCCGAAGACCGGGAGGAGGTCGGTCGCATGGGTGGCGCCGAGCCGGGCGATATGCAGTGCGCGCGGCGCGAAGTCGTAGCGATAGGCATAGGTCGGCGCGTGCCGGCTGTGGCTTTCCATCACGGTCACCGAAGGACGCCAGAACGTGAAATCGCCACCGGCGCGTACCGCGGCCGTCGGACGCGGATAGCCGGAATAGGCTGCGGCGATCCGGGATTCGGCATCGTCGCCGGAGCCGGCGAGCGCGGCGCGCAGCCGATCCGGCGTGGTCGGCAGTTCGTCGATGAACCGCGCGAACAGCGTGCCTTCGTCCCGGGTCGTTCCGATGATCAGCGGCACCCGGTACGCGGTGCCCTCGCGGATCGCGTCGATCGGTGCCCGCGGCAGGTAATCACCGTCCACCACCGGGCATGCGGGATACAGCCCGGGTTGTTCGCGCAGCACCCGGTTGATGGTGCGGTCGACCGCGCGGCGGATGTCATTGGCGCCCGCGGTGCGCAGAGCGGTAGCGGCGGTGTCCGGTGTGGCGCCGAGCGCCGCGACGCAGCGGCGGGCGAAGACGCGCGCCTCATCGGCGGTCATCGCCCAGTCGGCGGGCGCGCTCTGCGCGATGGCCCGATGGAACAGGCCGTTCGCCGCGGGCGTGGCGAGCAGGCTGAGTACGGCGTGCGCGCCCGCCGACTCGCCGAAGATCGTCACGTTGTCCGGGTCTGCGCCGAACGCCGCGATGTTGGTGCGCACCCACTGCAGTGCGGCCACTTGGTCGCGCAGTCCGAGATTGCTGTCGAACGGGTGTTCCGGCGTGCCGAACTCGCTGAAATCGATGTAGCCGAACGCGCCCAGGCGGTAGTTCAGCGAAACCACGACCGCGTCGCCGCGCAGTGCCAGCCGCGACCCGGAGTACAGCGCCAGCGCGGACGTGCCGGTGAGGTAGCCGCCGCCGTGGATGAAGACCAGCACCGGGCGCGGCGCCGCGGATGGCCGCGTGGGCAGGGTGACATTCAGTGTCAGCGCGTCTTCGCTGGTCGGCTGGAAGCTGCGCGGTCCGGTCCTTGCGCCGGAGCGGTGCTGCATCGCCGCGGAGGTGAATGCGGTGGCCTGGCGAACACCGGACCAGGGGTCGACCGGTCGCGGGGCGCGAAATCGCAAGTCCCCCAATGGAGGAGCCGCGTAGGGGATGGACCGCCAGCGCGATACGCGGTTGCCACGGCGTCCGCGGACGACTCCGTCCGCGGTCGTGATATCTATCGTTGCCGCCATCCACCGATGGTAGCTAGGCGCGCCGCTGCTCCAACAGACGCAACCAGAATTCGCTTACGGCCGGGAATGCTGGCACCGCGTGCCAGATCGTCGCGAGCGGCACCCGACCGACCACCGCGATCGTCGCCGCGTGCAACTGTTCGCCCACGTCCGGCCCGACGAATGTGGCGCCGAGCAGCGTGTCGGTAGCGCTGTCGACCACCAGTTTCGCGTGGCCGGCGTAGTCGTCGCGCGCCAGGGACGATCCGGCCACCGCGATGTCGAGTTCCACCGTCTCGACCGCGTGGCCCGCCGCCCTGGCCGCCGCCTCGGTGAGCCCGACGGAGGCGACCTCGGGTGCGGTGAACACCACTTGCGGCACCTTGCCGTGGTCGGAACTCGCGAAGAACTTCGCGTCGTCCAGCGGCCTGCCCTCGGCCCGTGCCGCGATCACGTCGCCGCACACTCTGCCCTGGTACTTGCCCATATGCGTGAGCGCCACGCGCCCGTTCACATCGCCGACGGCGTACAACCACTCGCCCGCGACAGCGGTTACGGCGAGATGGTCGTCGACCGCGACGTAACCGTCGGGTAGCCCGACCGTGGTCAGCCCCAGTCCCGCGCTGGAAGGCGCCCGTCCCGCCGCGACCACGATCTCGTCGACAACGATCTGCGACTCGCCCTCCGCGCTGCGCAACCGGACCGTGGCGGGACCGCCATGGATCCAGCCCTCGCCGGTGTCCGTGGCCGCCGGGCGCTCGACAGCGGTCGGTACGGTGCCGAACCGCACCCGCACGCCCGCCGCGGTGAACGCCGCGGCCACCCGCTCACCCGCGAACTGCTCGGCCGAGGCGAGGAGTGCGGAGCCGCGCACGAGCACGGTGACCTCGGCGCCCAGCGCGGCCAGCCAGGTCGCCGCCTCGCAGGCCACCACGCCGCCGCCGACCAGGGCGACCCGGCGCGGGACCTCGTGCAGATTGGTGACGTCGCGGGAGATCCACGGCAGCGCCGCGCGCAGGCCGGGCACATCGGGGACGTTGGCGGTGGTCCCGGTGGCCAGCACCACCGCATGCCTGGCGCGCAGCTGCCGCCCGTCGACGTCCACCAGGCGCTCCCCGGCCAGGCGGCCCGCGCCGCGCACGACCTCGATATGACTGTGCCGGGCCCAGTCGACCTGCGACGAGTCGTCGTGGTCGTGCACGAACGCGTCACGGCGGCGCAGCACGGCCGCCACATCGAGTCCGGTGGCGGAGACGCCCGGCATGGTTCGTGCGGCCGCCAGCACGTGGCCCGGCCGCAGGAGCGCTTTGCTGGGGATGCAGGCCCAATACGAACATTCGCCGCCGACGAGTTCGCGCTCGACGATGGCTGCGGTGCGGTCGCTACCCGCGATGGCGTAGGCGGCGGCATTCTCGCCGGCCGGCCCGCCACCGATCACGATGACGTCGTACTCGGTTGGTGTACTCGACATGGCGGCGGCTACTGCAGGTAGCCCTCGACCTGCGACACCGAATTGGCCTGGACTCCGTCGGACGACTCGCCCAGGTCGGCTCGTGCCCTGCGATGCCGTAGCAGGTCCCAGGCCTGATCCAGCATCACTTCGAGTTCGGCCAGACGCTGGCGTTCGGTCTTCGGATCCAGCTCACCATTGGTTGCCTGCGAGCGCAGTTTGTGCTCCTGGTCCACCAGATCCTTGATGCGCGCCAAGATGTCCTGTTCGCTCATGCAGACCATGCTACGGGCAGGCTCAGGCAATCGGCGGCGATCGGGACCGCCGCGACCAGGTCCGACCAGGACAGGGCGGTGTAGCCGAGGGCGACGCCGAAGTGGTCGCGGCGGGGCCCGAGATGGTGTCGGGCCAAGCCGTCGAGCGCGACGCCGCGTGCCTGTCCCGCCGCGACAACGCGCTGCTCGGTCTGCGCCGAATCCACCGGGACGACGACATGAGAACCGGCGTCGTCGCCGAGGACGGCGAGCCCGCGCCGGCGCAGTTCGGTCACCACCAGTGCGCGACGGGGCGGCAACGCGCGGCGCAGCCGGCGCAGGTGCCTGGCCAGATCGCCCTGCGCGGCGAAGGCCGCGAGCACCTGCTGGCTCGCTGAGCTCGGGCTGGTACCGGTCCGCTCCCGATGGGCGAGCACTGCCTCGGCGACCTCGGGTGCGGCGAGCAGCCAGCCGACGCCGAGGCTCGGGGACAGAATCTTGCTCGTCGTGCCGAGGTGGACCACGACATCCGGAGCCATGGTGGCGAGCAGTGGCAGCGGTGCGGCGTCGTAGCGCAATTCGCCGTCGTAATCGTCTTCCAGCACGAGGATTCCGGATCGGCGCGCGTGTTCGACCAGCTCCACCCTGCGGGCCGCCGGCATCCGCGCGCCGAGCGGAAACTGGTGTGCCGGTGTGCAGTACACGGCCTTCGCCTTCGGCGGCAACAAGTCGACACGCAAGCCGTGCTCGTCCACCGGAACCGGAAGGACCTGAAGACCAGCCGCGGCGAATGCTCCTGCCGCCCGCTGGTAGCCCGGGTCCTCCATGGCGACGACCTCACCTGGACGCAGCAGAGTGGCAGCCAATTCGGCTACAGCGGAGCTGGTTCCGGCGGTGGCGAGCAGCACGGTTTCGCTTCCCGCGCCGAGACCGCGGTGGCGTAGCAAGTGTTCGATCACCGCCGTGCGGAATTCCGGTTCGCCTGCTCGGTCCTTGCGCACCAGCGGAGCGTGATCGGCGGCGGAGCGCCAAGCCCGGCGCCAGGCGGCTGGATCGATGGCTTCGGTGCACGGAGCGCCGGGGCCGAGGTCGAACAGCTGCGGTGCGGCGTCCGTGTTGCCGGCTACCGCGTCGCGCGCGGGCACCGCGGCCGGGGCAGTGGTCAGATAGGTGCCGGACCCGCGCTTGCCACTGATCCAGCCCTCCGCGTGCAACTGGTCGTAGGCGGCGGCCACCACGGTGCGGCTCACGCGGAGCCGATCGGCCAACGCGCGAGAGGACGGCAACCGGTCGCCGCTGCGCAGCAGTCCGGTCGCCGCCGCGTGCCGCAGACCGTCGGCGACCTGCACCGAGAGCGGTTCGGGCAGCTCTCGATCGAGGGCGAGCGGCAGGTCGAGCACGGGGCACCTCGCATAGTGGCCTGCAAAAATATCGTTGGATTGGCACTTTGATAATGCCACTTAGGGACCGATGCTGAGCATATGACCGATTCAGCCAGCTCACGGCCTCCGCTGTCGCCGACACCGCGCAGCACACCTACCCGACTGCGGGACCGCGCTCGGGCCGATCGGGCCGACCTGGACGCTGTGCTCGACGCCGGGCTCGTCTGCCATCTGGGTGTGCTGCTCGGCGGGGCGCCGGTGGTGCTGCCGACCGCCTACGGGCGCGACGGAGACACGCTCTACCTGCATGGCTCGACTGGTGCGGGAAACCTGCGCGCGGCGAGCGCGGCGGAGGTCTCGGTGGCGGTAACTCTGGTCGACGGCGTGGTCTACGCGCGTTCGGCCATGCATTTCTCGATGAACTATCGCTGCGCGGTGGTACTCGGTCGCGCCGTCGAGGTCACCGACTCCTATGAGCGGATACACGGGCTGCGGGTGGTTGTCGAACACGCCGCACCGGGCGCCTGGTCACGGGTTCGCTCGCCGAGCGCCAAGGAACTCGCCGCGACCATGGTGCTCGCCCTCGATCTCACTGAGGCGTCGGTGAAGATCCGCGTGGGCGATCCCGAAGACGACCCGGCCGATATCGAGGCCGGCGGGGTATGGGCCGGGGTGCTGCCGGTGCGTCAGATGTGGGGCGCGCCAGTCGACTCCGGCGACCTGGCGCCCGGCATCGCCGTTCCATCCGACGTACTCCGGCGGACTGAACCCGGCCTGGCTCCGATGCGCTGATCAGTGGGCCTCGATCCGTCGGCCGGCCTGCCGGTCGCTACCCGGCCCACCTGGGTCGCGGCCTGGCCGCGGGGTCGGCCGCCGACCGAACAGCGCTTCCCCGCCGATCGCGGCCGAGCCGAAGACAAGCGGGCATCGTCTCGGCCGGGTTCGTCATCGGACCGACAGCGAAGGTCACCGGCGACTGTGCCGAGCTTGTCACCGTCTGATGGTGATCACGTGGGAATTGGTGAAGGACCGTGTCATATCCCAGTCGAACGGCAAGTCGGGTGCTACAGGCGCATCTCAGAACACGAATTGAGTTCCGTAGCCCGTCGTTTGGACGGAGCCGTTCCTTGCGTCGGCGCGGACGGTGACAAATGGTATGGCCGAGGCAACCGGGAGGCACGAGTTGATGTTCAACGGGGTGTTGCTGTGTGCGAACGTGTAGGGGAACATCGCATCCTCGTCCAGGTTCGCTACGCCGATTACCACCGCAGTCACAATGCCGGGGGCCAGAGTTACGTCCAGACCCAATTCGACGTCCGCCTCGACACCGACGGTGGGCTGGATACCGACGCTGCCGCCGATGGTGACGCTCGGCGGAGCGTCCATCTCCAGATTGACGGCCCCATCGAGGCTGACGAAGGGTGTGATCGAGGCATCGACGCCGACACCGGGGGAGATGCCGATCGTGAAACCATTGGAAAGGTCCACGGCGCAGCCGATCAGATACCCGACGGCGATCTGTCCGCTGCGTAGCGCCGAGACTCCGTCGAGCACGACCGAGTAGTCCCCGGACACCTTGACCGAGTGCGCGAAGGGTATTCCGAATGGAATATCGCCACCGGCGGGTACCGCACGGTTCGAATCCACTGCCGCGATCACATGCATTCCGCGTGAGCTGAGTTCCCCTGGCTCCGCGCCGGCCGTGGTGTCGGCGACAGCGCCGGTCGCGGCCACCAGTACGGCGGTCAGCGCGGCCAGGAAACGCGAACGCTTGCGGTTCATCACGCTCCAGTCGAGTGGTCGTCGAAACGGAACTTCACGCGCGGCCTTGCACCCCAATGATCGTCATGGATTCTGTTCGGCGGGTGTGGACCGGCACTCTACCGTCAGGTTCAACTCGGTGGCAGTAATCGCTCCGGTGCGGCGAGTTGCCGACATGATCGGCAACAGTGCTGGTAGGGCCGTGTTGATGATCGGCTCGCCGGTCGCCGGACGGCTCGATACCGGCGGTGGCTTCGCGGGCCCGAACTCACCACGCGTATGCCGACAGCCCGGCCGAGGTTGTCGTGTGCAACGCTAATTCGCGTAGTGCGGCGGCGGATTCGATGCGCGCCGGGTCCAGACCGACCAGGCTGAGCACATAATCGTCGCCGATACGACACAGGTAGCCGGAAAGTCTGGTGCGCGGCAGTCGTGCGGCGGTGAGATCGGGATGGATGGCGCGGGCGGCGACGCCGGTGCAACGGTGCGGGCCCAGTGCCCGCAGCCTGGCGGGCAATGTTCCGATATTGGAACACAGGATGTCTCGCTCGCCCGCGCCCTTGGACAGCGCATGGGCCCAGCGGTCCGGGATCACCTGGAGTAGTTCCGCGGGCATACCGCCGGGTGCGTGAATCCGGCGCTCGTAGGCGAATCTGGCCGATGCGCGGATTGTCGCTGGGGTGTCGCTGCGGCTGACCGCGATCGCTGTCATGGCGAGATCGTTGTCGACCCGGGGTTCGTCGCGGGTGTCGATGGGAAGGCTGGCTTCGATTGTGCTGTTCGGAAATCCGCTGTGCCACAGAATTGTCACGACGAGTTGGATGAACAGACTGTTGGCCGTACCGCCGGTGGTCGCGGCGGCACGGTCCCACTCCGGGGCCGGGCATTGCAGGATCGCGCTGTGTGTGACCGGTCCGGTCGGTATCGTCGGCTCCGGCGCCCGAGTCGTGACGGCGGGGTTGCGGGGAATGCCGCGACGTATCGCGGCAGCGGTGCCGCGCAGCACAATCGACCATTGGCGCAAGGCATCGAACCACTCCGATTCGCTCGCCCCCGATTCCGGTACCTCCGGGTGGGGGTCACCCAGCGCGCGGTCCACGGCGAAGACCAGCGCGCGGCCGTCGGCAAGCGCGTGCGAGCAGGTGAGCGCGACGACCGAGCCGCCGTCCACCATTCCGGCGGTCGAAAGTCGCCATCCCGGAACGGATTCCGGGTCGATGTCGCTGCCCTGTGCGTCGGCCCAGTCCATTAGAGCTGCATCGGACAGGACGCCCTCGGTGCTTACGAGCTGATGGGCGCGGGTGTTGCGCTGCCAGGACCGGCGTGCGCCGGGTACCCGCGGACGGCTCACCCTGCGCCCCAGCGGTCCTGAACGCAAGGCGGAGTGCACCTGTGCCAGCAGCGCCGGTTCGACCCGGTCGGCGGTGCGCCACAGCCCTTGCAGCGCGATCGGGGTGCCCAGCCCGCGGTGGGTGCGCAGAAAGATCTCGTCGACGACGCGCAGGCGTCCCATCGTGTTCAGGTGGGTGCGCCGTGTCGGCCCGCGCCCGACGCGAATCGCTGTGCGCCGTCCAACGCGCCGTTGTCCAGCGCCCGCAGCCCGTGTCGGAATTCGTTGCGCAGCGCGGACTCCTCGGTCATCCCGTCCTGCTCGAGCAGGGACATCCGATCCGAACGTAGGCAGGTCTGCGGCAGCGCGGCCAGTTCCGCGGCGAGTCTCTCCGCGGCGCTGCGGGCTTCGCCGGTCGGCACCACCCGGGTGACCAGTCCCATCTGCAGCGCTTCCGTGGCGCCGACCGGACGTCCGGTGAGCACCAGGTCCATGGCGCGGCCGGCGCCGATGAGGCGCGGCAGGCGAACGGTGCCGCCATCGATCAGCGGGACGCCCCAGCGGCGGCAGAACACGCCGAAGGTGCTGTCCTGCTCGGCGACACGCAGATCGCACCACAGCGCCAGCTCGAGCCCGCCCGCCACGGCGAACCCGGAGACCGCGGCGATCACCGGTTTGGATAGCCGCATGCGGGTCGGTCCCATCGGGCCGTCGCCGTCCTCGGTGGCCTGGTTGGACCGCTCGGTGCCGAGGCCTTTCAGGTCGGCTCCCGCGCAGAAGGTCCCGCCGTCACCCCACAGGACGGCGACTGCCGCCGCTGGGTCGGCGTCGAACTCGCGGAACGCGTCGGCCAATGCGGCCGCGGTCGGGCCGTCGACGGCGTTGCGTGCCTCGGGGCGGTGCAGGATCACCGTCGTCACGGGGCCGTTGCGTTCGATCAGTACGGTCACGCGCTCGACCATACGCTGTAAAAGCGCCCTTGTTGAAGAAATGAATTCATGGTTCACTTCTTGTATGGCCTACCGAAGAACTCCCGCCGTGCAGGCCCGTCTGGACGCACAGGCGGGGTTGATCGTGCAGGCCGCGACGAAAGTCCTGTCCCGTGGCGGGTACGCGGCGCTGTCCATGGCGGCGGTCGCGGCCGAGGCGGGCGTAGCCACCGGCACCGTCTACAAGAATTTCGCCAGCAAGACCGACCTGATCAGCGCGGTCTTCCGCAAGGTGGTCGCCGGTGAGGTTGCCGCCGTGGCCGAGGCCGGCGCCGACGGGACGGCCGTCGAGCGGGTGACCGCCGCGGTGGAGACCTTCGCCGGTCGCGCGTTGAAGAATCCGAAACTGGCCTACGTGCTGCTTGTCGAGCCGGTCGATACCGTCGTCGACAGCGAACGGTTGACCTTCCGGCTCGCCTTCGCGGAGGTATTCGAATCGGCGGTGGCCGACGGGGTTTCCCGAGGTGAACTGCCGCCGCAAGACTCGAAGCTCAGCGCGGCCGCCTTGGTCGGCGCGCTGGGCGAAGTGCTGGTCGGCCCGCTCGCAGACGCGTCACAGGGGGAATCCGTCGTCCCCGAACTCATCGCTTTCGCTGTACGCGCGCTGGGGGTGCGTGCGCACCCGGGCGTACTCCGCGCTCGGCCGGAACAAGGAGTGTCCTATGCAGACACATGAAGTCTTCAACCAAGTACCCGACATCGTTCCGTTCGACGTCGCGCGCAATCCCGCGCTGATCGAGGGGCTGCACCGAGAAGGCGCGGGATGGGCGGAACCGGAGGTCCGGGAACTCGGTGCGCTCGCGGGTGGGTCCGAGGCGCAGGAATGGGGCAGGCTGGCCAACGAGTACCCGCCGGTACTGCACACCCATGATCGCCACGGTCGTCGTATCGACGAGGTCGAGTTCCATCCGTACTGGCACAAGTTGATGCGGGTCGCGGTCGAGCACGGCCTGCACGGCACGCCGTGGCTGCAGGACCGTCCCGGCACGCACGTGGCACGCGCCGCGAAGTTCTACACCTGGGGTGTCGCCGACGCGGGCCACACGTGTTCGATCTCGATGACCTACGCGGTGGTGCCCGCACTGCGGCACAACGCGGATCTGGCGGCAACATACGAACCGTTGCTCGGCTCCCGGATCTATGACTTCGGTCTCCGAGAGCCGTCCACCAAAGCCGGACTCATCGCGGGCATGTCGATGACCGAGAAGCAAGGCGGCTCGGACGTCCGCGCCAACACGACCACCGCGACCCCGCGACCGGATGGTTCGTATCGGATCGTGGGACACAAGTGGTTCACCTCGGCGCCGATGTCGGACATGTTCCTCACGCTGGCGCAGGCGCCCAGTGGTCTGTCCTGTTTCCTGCTGCCCCGGGTGCTGCCGGATGGCAGCCGCAATCCCATTCGGATCCAGCGACTCAAGGACAAGCTGGGCAACAAATCCAACGCCTCCTCCGAGATCGAGTACGAGAACGCCACCGGCTGGCTGGTCGGCGCGGAGGGCGCCGGCGTCAAAACCATCATCGAGATGGTGAATATGACCAGGATGGATTGCGTGATCGGCTCGGCCACCGGTATGCGGGTCGGCGCGGTCTACGCGGTGCACCACGCCCGGCATCGGAAGGCGTTCGGCGCCGCACTGATCGACCAGCCTGCCATGCGCAACGTACTCGCCGACCTGGTGATCGAATCCGACGCCGCGACCACCGTGATGATGCGCCTGGCCGGCGCCACCGATCGGGCTACGCAGGACCCGGCCGAAGCGGCGCTGCGACGCATCGCGTTGGCGGTCACCAAATACTGGGTATGCAAGCGGGCGCCCGCGCACGCGGCCGAGGCCCTGGAATGCCTGGGTGGCAACGGGTATACCGAGGAGTCCGGTATGCCGCGGCTGTACCGGGAGGCGCCGCTGATGTCCATCTGGGAAGGCTCGGGCAACGTCGCGGCGCTGGATGCTCTGCGCGCCATGGGGCGTCAACCCGAGACCGTCGAGGCGTACTTCAACGAGGTGTCGATCGCCAAGGGGGAGAACCCGCGACTGGACGACGCGATCGCCCGGGTCGGCAAGGAACTGTCCGACCTCGACAACATCGAATACCGCGCGCGGCGCGTCGTCGAGCTGATGGCACTCGTGCTGCAGGGCGCACAGCTGGTCCGGCACGGCCACCACGCCGTCGCCGACGCGTTCTGCGCCACCCGGCTCGGCGACGACTGGGGCATCGCGTTCGGCACACTGCCGGTCGGGGTGGATACCGGCGCCATCATCGAGCGCGCGTTCGTCTGACGCGGCCGGCGGCTCAGGCGGCCGACTGGGTCGAGTACGCGGTCGGCCAGCGTGTTCCGCTGCCATGATGTGCCGGTCACGGGGCGGGTATGGTGCGGCGGTGGCCGGGGAATTCGTTGAGCGACCGTTGGGCTGGTTGGCGCGGCGGGTAGTGGACCGGGTCGGTCGCGGCCGGTATCTGGTGGGGATCGCGGGTCCACCCGGGGCGGGCAAGTCGACGTTGTCGGCCGTGCTGCGGGACGCGATCGATGCCGAGGCGGGGGCGGCTGTCGCCGAGATCGCGCCGATGGACGGGTATCACCTGCCGAACGACGTCTTGCGTGCCATGGGAAGTCTCGCGCGCAAAGGGGAACCGGATACTTTCGACGTTGCGGGGTACCTGGCCGGCCTGCGCTTGCTGCGCAGCGCCGCGATCGGAGAGCTGGTCTCCTGGCCGACGTTCGACCGAACCATCGATACGTCGGTTCCTGATGGTGTGGTGATCGACCACCAGTCCATCGTGCTCACCGAGGGCAACTATCTGTTGCTGGACGACTTCGAGGGCCGGACGTGGTCGGCGGTGCGTACCCTGCTCGACGAATGCTGGTATCTGGACGCGCCGCGACAAGTGATCGCGGGTCGCCTGCTGCACAGGCACATCGATGGAGGCCGCACACCCGAGGCCGCTGCGACGAAGGTGCGCGACAGCGATCTGCGCAACGCGGATTTGATCGCCACCACCAAGGCACGCGCCGATCTGGTGCTACTCGAGAAGGGCGGACGTTACTCGGTCGCCGAACGTTGACGGCTGTACTCCTCGCATATTCCCAGCGTTTGGAGCAGGTGCTCGGCCCGTCACCAGTCGAGGCAGTAGCAGGTGCCGCTTGAAGCAGGCGGCCGGCACGCTGGGAGCCGAGTCGGACCCCGGCCGCGTGGGTGTAGCGGCGCTGCGTCCCGCCCACCCGGTCGGTCAGCGGTTCGCGCGGTACCAGCGGATGAGCGCGTCGGTGGACGAGTCATCCTGCGGTTCGGGGTCTTCCGCGGCGGTGAGTAAGGGAGCGAGGGCGAGCGCCTGCTGCTTGCCGAGTTCCACGCCCCACTGGTCGAAACTGTCGATGCCCCAGATGGTGCCCTCGACGAAGACTTGATGCTCGTAGAGGGCGATGAGCTGGCCGACCACCGACGGCGTGAGTTGTGGCGCGAGAATGGTGGTAGTCGGACGGTTGCCCGGCATCACCTTGTGCGGCACCACCTTCGGATCCGTTCCCTCGGCGGCTATCTCCTCGGCGGTCTTGCCGAAGGCGAGCACTTTGGTCTGCGCGAACAGGTTGCTCATCAGGATGTCGTGCATGCTGCCGGTGCCGTCGCGGGTCGGCAGGTCATCGGTAGGACGAGCGAACCCGATGAAATCGGCTGGCACCAGACGGGTGCCCTGGTGCAGCAGCTGATAGAAGGCGTGCTGGCCGTTGGTTCCCGGTTCGCCCCAGAAGATCTCGCCGGTCGAGGTGGTGACCGGGGTGCCATCGGCGCGCACCGACTTGCCGTTCGACTCCATGGTCAGCTGTTGCAAGTAGGCGGGAAAGCGGCCGAGGTCATTCGAATAGGGCAGCACCGCATGCGATTGCGCGCCGAAGAAGTTCGAGTACCAGACACCGAGCAGGCCGAGCAGCACCGGGGCGTTCGCTTCCAGCGGCGCGGACGCGAAATGCTGGTCCACCGTGTGCATTCCGGCGAGGAACTCCGCGAAGCGCTCCCTGCCGATAGTTGCCATCACCGAAAGCCCGATGGCCGAGTCCACCGAGTACCGACCGCCGACCCAGTCCCAGAAGCCGAACATATTGGCGGTGTCGATGCCGAACTCCGCCACGCGATCGGCGTTGGTGGATACCGCGACGAAGTGTTCGGCAACGGCGTCTTCGCCGAGCGCGGCGACCAGCCAGCGCCGAGCCGCGGTCGCGTTGGTCAACGTCTCCAGCGTGGCGAAGGTCTTGGAGGCCACGACGAACAGCGTGGTCGCCGGGTCGAGTCCGTCGAGCTTCGCGACCAGGTCCGCCGGATCGACATTCGAGACGAATCGAGCGCCGATACCCGCGTCGGCGTAGTGCCGCAGTGCCTGGTGGACCATCACCGGGCCCAGGTCCGAACCGCCGATGCCGATGTTCACGACCGTGGTGATGCGCTCCCCGGTCGCGCCGCGCCACTGCCCGGAGCGCACCGCGTCGCTGAACTCGCCCATTCGGCGCAGCACGTCATGCACCTCGGCGCCCGCGTCGACGCCGTCGATGGCCACAGTCTCGCCTTCGGGCATCCGCAGCGCGAAGTGGCCGACCGCGCGGTCCTCAGCGGTGTTGATGTGCTCGCCTCGGAACATCGCGTCCCTACGCTCGGGCACGCCCGCCTCGTCCGCCAATTCGACGAGCAGATGCAGGGTTTCCCTGGTCACGCGGTGCTTGCTGTAGTCGATGTGCAGGTCGCCCACCCGGACGGTCAGTTCGCTGCCTCGGGCGGGATCCTCAGCGAAGATCTCCCTCAGGTGTCGTCCGGACACGGCGGCGTAGTGATCGTGCAGTTTCCGCCATGCCGCCGTCGCGGTGATGTCGCTGCTCACGTTCGCCGACAGTACAAGCAGGCGCCGCGGAGTGCACGAAAAGCCTTCGGAGCGTCGGCCGACTCATGAATGCGCGATGTGAGAACTCGATGGTTCACACCGGGACTGCGTCGAAAGGGCACCGCCGGATGGGGCCCGCCGAAGGCCCGTACCGCGCGGCACCGTACGGCACCGAACGGCGCTGCCGACGACGACCGTCGAGGAACTCGAGGGCGCTGATATCTGCCGCCGACGTGCCGATCGAGGGTGTCCCCCGGGTGCGCCGCATAGGCTGGCCCCATGGTGTCCGAACGTGAGGTTCTCGAATCCGTACCGACGCAACTGTGGATCGGCGGACCCGTCGACGCCACCGGCGCAGGCACCTTTCCGGTGCACAATCCGGCGACCGGGGAGGTACTGACGCAGGTCGCGGACGCGACTCCGGAGGATGCAGTGCGTGCGCTGGACGCGGCCGTCGCGGTACAGGCCGAGTGGGCGGCGGCGCCCGCCCGTGATCGGGCCGAGATCTTGCGGAAGGTGTTCGAGCAGATCACCGCGCGCGCGGAGGAGTTCGCGTTGCTGATGACCCTCGAGATGGGCAAAGCCCTCCCGGAGAGCCGCAACGAGGTCCGCTATGGCGCCGAGTTCTTCCGGTGGTTCAGCGAGGAGGCTGTGCGGGTGCACGGGCGTTACCTGCACGCCCCGTCCGGCGCCGGTCGCATCATTGTGCACAAACAGCCGGTAGGCCCGTGCCTGGCGATCACGCCGTGGAATTTTCCGCTGGCAATGGGGACTCGCAAGATCGGCCCCGCGCTGGCAGCGGGCTGCACGATGATCGTCAAGCCCGCCTCGGCCACGCCGCTGACGATGTTGCTGCTGGCGAAGCTCTGCGCTGAGGCCGGTCTGCCCGCCGGCGTGTTGTCGGTGATCACCTCCAGCCGATCGAGCGCGGTGACCAAGCCGCTGCTCGACGATCCTCGGTTGCGCAAGTTGACCTTCACCGGCTCCACCGAGGTCGGCAAGAAGCTGGTGGAGCAGTCCGCGAATGGGCTGCTGCGCACCTCGATGGAACTCGGTGGCAACGCGCCGTTCGTGGTGTTCGACGACGCCGACGTGGATAGCGCGGTCGCCGGGGCACTGCTCGCGAAGCTGCGCAACGGCGGCGAAGCGTGCACGGCGGCCAACCGGTTCCATGTGCAGAGCGGCGTTCTCGAGGAGTTCACCACCAAGCTTGTCGAGGCGATGTCCAGCAGCGTGACGCTCGGGCCGGGGACCGACCCTGCTACCACGCTCGGCCCCCTGATCAGCGAGGATCAGCTCAACACGGTCAGCGAACTGGTCGACGACGCCGTCGCGGCAGGCGCGCGGGTGCGGCTGGGCGGCACGGCGCCCGGGGGACCCGGCTGGTTCTACCCGGCGACCATCCTCAGCGATATCCCGGCGCGGGCCAGGATCCTGCGCGAGGAGGTGTTCGGCCCGGTCGCCCCGATCATCGGCTTCGAGACCGAGGCCGAAGGTCTGGCCGCCGCGAACGACACCGAATTCGGCTTGGTCAGCTATGTCTACACCCGTGACCTCGACCGCGCCCTGCGGATCGCCGAGGGGCTGGAGTCCGGCATGGTCGGCGTCAATCGCGGCGTCATCTCCGACCCCGCTGCCCCCTTCGGCGGCGTCAAGGAATCCGGCTTCGGTAGGGAGGGCGGAACCGAGGGTATCGAGGAGTATCTGTCCACCAAGTACATCGCCCTCACCTGACCACAGCCGTCCGGCCGCGAGAGCGGCACGCGACAAACCAGGGAGATGCTCGATTGGGCGGCACGATCGGCTCCAGCGGGCACCACTGACCGACGAATTTTTCGACAGGCGCAGGGGTGACCGCTGGACCGAGGTGTCCGCGATCAGTGGTCGAGAGAAAGCCGGATGACCGGTCCGCGGACACGAACAGGATCACGGCCGCTCGGACATGAAACGGCCGCCCCGGGGTCTGCGCACCCGGGGCGGCCTTTTGGAATGCGACGGTCTTACGATCGCCGCAGGGTTCGGGGGCGTGCTCTACGGCCGAGAGCAGGCCGAATCAGTGGCCGAGGCGGCCGCGGCCGAGGCGGAGCAGCAGCATTGCGAGGGTGTGGCCTTCCTGGCCGAGTTCGCTGAAGCGCTCGAGCACCTTCATTTCCCGGGCGTGGACGAGCCGCGGCCCGCCGGACGCCATCCGCGTCCGGCCGATGATCCGGGAGACTTCCGTGCGGCGCTTGATGGCGGCGAGAATCTCGGCATCGAGGCGGTCGATCTCCTTGCGGAGTTGGTCGATCTCGGCCTCGGTCTGCGGCAGGGCGGAATCGGACCCGGCCGTCGTTGCAGGCGTGCTCATCATTCATCTCCTCGTGTCAGAACATGGATCGGTGCGTGCAGATGGCTCGTTACCGATCAGTTCTTTCACCGTGAAACAGACCTGGGGGCTTGGATCGTCCCCCCAAGAAAGGTGCGCTCAAGTATTGGCTCCGCAATCACGATATCCAGCGGGTAGCCGGACGGGAAGTGTCGTGAGAGTGCAGAACATGTCGCCAGTGTGCCATGGGGTGGGAAGTATGCAAAACGATTGTTTTGTATATCTCGTGAGAAGCCCTGGTCGCTTTGCCTCCGCTTCCCATCAGTGGGAGTTCATGCCCGGCTCCCTCGGCCGGGGTCGAACGGACCGCACTCGGCCCGGAACTACATGTCTGTCGGTCCCCGCCGGTAGCGTGGATGGACGATGGACATCACGGTGGCTCCCATAACGCAGTCCGGTCCGGTCGGGCACCCGGATCCGACCCTGGATCCGACATCGAATCCCCAGGTCGCGGGCGGTAATGCCGAGGAGGGGGCGGGGCGCGCCACCGTCCGGGCGGCACTACCGTCGGACGCCGAGCGCGAACAGCGGCGCATCGAGCATGCGCAGCGGCGCGCCGAGGAGGCCGAACGACTGCTCGATGGCCTCAACCCGCAGCAGCGCGCCGCGGTCGTGCACACCGGTTCGCCCCTGCTGATCGTGGCGGGCGCGGGGTCGGGCAAGACGGCCGTGCTCACCCGCCGCATCGCCTATCTGCTCGCCGCTCGCGGCGTCACTCCCGGCCAAGTCCTCGCCATCACCTTTACCAACAAAGCCGCCGCGGAGATGCGGGAGCGCGTATCCGGGCTGGTCGGCCCACGCGCCAACACCATGTGGGTGTCTACCTTCCACTCGAGTTGCGTTCGCATCCTGCGGATGCAGGCCGCGTTGCTGCCCGGCCTGAATTCGAATTTCTCCATCTACGATGCCGACGATTCGCGCCGACTGCTCACCATGATCAGCCGCGACCTGGACATCGACACCAAGAAGTATTCGGCACGGCTCTTGGCGACCGCGATCTCGAATCTGAAGAACGAACTCATCGACCCGGGGCGGGCGACCGCGGACGCCGAAGCGGATGACGCCGACCTGCCCGGTCTGGTGGCCAGGGTCTACACCGAGTATCAGCGGCGGCTGCGCTCGGCGAACGCGCTGGACTTCGACGACCTGATCGGCGAGACGGTGGCGCTGCTGCAGAACCATCCACAGGTCGCCGAGTACTATCGCCGCCGGTTTCGGCATGTCCTGGTAGACGAGTATCAGGACACCAACCATGCGCAGTATGTCCTGGTGCGAGAGCTGGTCGGACACCATCTGGCGGACGCGGGCGAGGATCGGGTACCGCCGAGCGAACTGTGCGTCGTCGGCGACGCGGATCAGTCCATCTATGCCTTCCGCGGCGCGACCATCCGCAATATCGAGGAGTTCGAGCGGGACTTCCCCGACGCGGAAACCATTCTGCTGGAACAGAACTACCGCTCCACCCAGCATATTCTCGCTGCCGCCAACGCGGTGATCTCGCGCAACGAGAACCGGCGCGACAAGAAGCTGTGGACCGACTCCGGCGAGGGTGACCTGATCACCGGCTACGTCGCAGACAACGAGCACGACGAGGCGTCGTTCGTCGCGCGCGAGATCGATCGGCTGGTCGACCAGGGTGACGCCAACTACGGTGACGTCGCGGTCTTCTATCGCACCAACAACAACTCCCGTGCGTTGGAAGAGATCTTCATCCGGATGGGGCTGCCGTACAAGGTGGTCGGTGGCGTTCGCTTCTATGAGCGCAAAGAGGTGCGCGATATCGTCGCCTACCTTCGGGTGTTGGAGAATCCGGACGATGCGGTGAGCATGCGGCGAATCCTGAACACCCCACGCCGAGGCATCGGCGATCGGGCCGAAGCCTGCGTCGCGGTACATGCCGAACAGCGCGGGATCGGATTCGCCGCCGCACTGCGCGATGCCGCCGACAACAAGGTGGCACTGCTGAATACGCGTGCGCAGCGCGCGATCGCCGGCTTCCTCGATCTGCTCGAGGAGATTCGAGCGGCCGGCGAACGCGAGGAGTCCGACTTCCCGGACGTGGGCAACGTGGTGGAGGCGGTGCTGGAGCGCACCGGCTACCGCGCCGAGTTGGCGGCTTCCGACGACCCGCAGGACGGCGCGCGGTTGGACAACCTGAACGAATTGGTCAGCGTCGCACGGGAATTCAGCTCTGAGGCGCACAACAACGCCGAAGCGGCCCGGCAGGAGGGCCTGCTGCCCGAGGCCGGCGAGGGTGAGCCGGACCCGGGTTCGCTCGCCGCGTTCCTGGAGCGGGTATCGCTGGTCGCCGACACCGACCAGATTCCGGACGAGGGCTCCGGCGTCGTCACGATGATGACGCTGCACACGGCCAAAGGCCTGGAGTTCCCCGTCGTGTTCGTGACCGGATGGGAGGACGGCCAGTTCCCGCACATGCGGGCACTCGGCGATCCGACCGAGCTCGCCGAGGAACGCCGCCTCGCCTACGTCGGCATCACCAGGGCGAGACAGCGCTTGTATCTCACCCGCGCGGTGGTCCGTTCGGGATGGGGGCAGCCGGTCTCCAACCCGGAATCGCGCTTTCTGCAAGAGATTCCGGGGCATCTCATCGATTGGCGCCGACTGGAGCCCGCCGGGTCGTCCGCGTCGAGGGGTATCCGGCGGCGGGCCGGCGACGACGACGGGTCGGAGCGGGACTGGACCCGCGGCGACGGTTGGTCGGAGCCGCGGCCAGGGCTGCGCGATCGTGGCCCACGCAGGCCCGCGCCAGGGGGTGCGGCGCGCAACAACGCCAATCTGGTACTCGCCGTGGGAGATCGAGTCAGCGACGACAAGTACGGCCTGGGGCGCGTGGTCGCCGCGGAGGGCTTCGGGCCGTTGGCCACCGTGACGATCGACTTCGGCACCGCGGGCAAGATCCGGTTGATTCCGCAATACAGCCGGACGCTGGTGAAGCTCTGAGCGCTCCTACACGATCCAGGGCCACAGCCGCGCGATCCGAGCCGTGTTCCGCGGGTGCGCGGCAGGGCGTTTCGGCCCTGTCCATGGCGTCGACGCATCAGTAGGGTCCGGGGTATGGACACGGTCGCGCGGCACATCCTGTGGTTTCTGCCCATGCTGTGGCTCGGCATGGTGCTGGCCATCTCGTTTGTGGAAGCGCCGCTGAAGTTCCGTGCGCCGGGGATCACCCTGCCGCTCGGTCTCGGCATCGGCCGTGTGGTGTTCCGTGCGCTGAACATCGCGGAGACGGTACTCGCCACGCTGCTGGTGCTCGCCGCCTTGATCGTCTCGCCGGCCGCGGCGAGCTGGGTGTGGCTCGCCACCGCGGTCGCGCTACTGGCCGGCCAGGTCCTGGTGGTGCGACCGCCGCTGAGCCGCCGCACCGATCGCGTGCTGTCCGGCGAGGACCTGCCCCGCTCCATCGCGCACTACTGGTACATAGGCTTGGAGGTTGCCAAAGCGGCGGCGCTGGTCGGCCTGGCGATCGCGATGGCGCCGACCAGCTGAAAATCGGTGCGCGGACCCTCGCGCCAGCGTGCTGTCAGTCGCGCTGCGGGCCGAGGCTGATGCCGCGAGTGGCCAGCCAGGGGAGCGGATCGACTTTGTCGGAGCCGTTCAGCCAGACCTCGAAGTGGCAGTGCGGGCCGGTGGAGAAGCCGCGGTTGCCGATGGTGGCGATCTGGTCGCCGGCGAGCACGCGTTGGCCCTGGGACACCGTCGCGGTGTCGATGTGACCATAGATGGTGACAGTTCCATCGTCGTGCAGCAGGCGAACCCACATGCCGAAGCCCGCAGCGGGACCGGCTTCGATCACGGTACCGTCGGCGACCGCGACGATCGGGGTGCCGATCGGACCGGCGATGTCGATGCCCAGATGCTGTACGCCCCAGCGGGCGCCGAATCCGGAGGTGAAGGTTCCCGCGGCGAACTTGGTGAACAGCGGACGAAGTTTCGCGGCTTCTTGGGCCGCGAGGTCTTCGGCGTACTTCTGGCCCTTTTGCAGGATATCGTTGAACTGGTCGAGATTGGCGGCCGCCGAAACATTCAGCACCTGAGGCGATTCCGGTGAAGCGCTGGCGTCGGCGACGTTCATCGACTGCGCGGCGATCTCGTGGATCTGGCCCGCGGCTTCGTAGTCGACCGTTTGTGCCGGCTGCTCCGGGGAGGCGAACGCCGCCTGCCCGGCGGCGACGACCGCACCGGCGGCGACCGCGGCGACCGCGGCGCGGCCTTTGAGGGCGGCGGGCGGTGCGGGCATTCGATGAGCGCCGCCGCGCTTGTGCGCGCTGCGGCGGCCGGGGATCACCGTGGGGACAGCCGGGGTGTCCGACTCGGATTCGGCTTCCCCGGATTCGGTGGCCTCGGGGGACCAGGTCTCCTCCGGCGTCCATGTGCTGTCCTCGGACGCCCACGAGTCCTCTTCGGCCCACGCGTCGCCGGTGCTCCACGCGCCACCGTCGGACCAGGAGTTCTGTTGTGACCACTCCTGTTGGGTCCATGCGTTGTCAGTGCCCCAGGAGTTGTCTGCGCCCCAGGAGTTGTCTGCGCTGCCGGTGTCGTCGTAGCTCGCGCTCTGGTAGCCCGCGCCGTCGTAACTCGCGCTGTCGTTTCGTTCGCCCGAGGCAGCGAAGTCGTATCCGGCGGGCGCGGACGTCGCGCTGTAGAGCGAATTCCGCTGCCGGTCGACCGAAGGGGCCTCGTGCCCGCCCGTCGGGCCGAAGGGCTCGTTGTCGGGACGGTAACGATGTCCCGACCGAGTGCGATTATCGGGAGCGAAGGTGGAGCGATGGTTCATCGGCGGTGCCACATCGTGAAGCGAAAGATCCTTGAATGCCTGCTGTTCAGCGGCGTCGATGGGTCATATGCGGAGCGGCTCTCCGTCTGCGGAGTGCTGTGCTGCGTCAAGCTCGCCGTCCTCCTAGTCGTGACCGTGCTGTGACATCGACCGCAATGACGGTAACGAAACGATTGCGTCGCCACAAGCGCAGCGACCCTCGGATTCAAACATGTGAGATTGATCACTCGGAGTGCGGGGAATATCTCACTGCGCTATGGGCACCCAAGAGGGGTTATTCGACGACGGGTTGTAGTAGACCGACGTCGTTCCCGGTTCGGCAGCTCTACCTGGCGCGGTGTCGGCAACCTACTCGTCGGTAGTGTTGGCCAGCGGTTTTGCCGCTGTCGGCACTGGTCGGTGACCTGCGCCACTTACGATGTATGTGGCCGATCGGCCGTCCATGTGACTGGTTAGAGTCCGACCCGACCCGCTTCCGACGTCGGGCCGCCAACAAAGACGTTGTCATCACAACGCAGACGAGACGGTGAGTACATGGATCTCTTCGAATATCAGGCGAAGGAGCTCTTCGTTAAGCACGGAGTGCCTTCGTCCGAGGGCCGCGTCACGGACACGGTCGCCGAAGCCCGCGCCATCGCGGAGGAAATCGGCAAGCCGGTGATGATCAAGGCCCAGGTGAAGACCGGTGGCCGCGGCAAGGCGGGTGGCGTGAAGTACGCCGCCACCCCGGACGACGCGCAGACGCACGCGCAGAACATTCTCGGTCTGGACATCAAAGGCCACATCGTCAAGAAGCTGCTCGTCGCCGAGGCCAAGGACATCGCGGAGGAGTACTACATCTCCTTCCTGCTGGATCGCGCGAACCGGACCTACCTGGCCATGTGCTCGGTCGAGGGCGGCATGGAGATCGAAGAGGTCGCCGCGACCAAGCCCGAGCGGTTGGCCAAGGTCCCCGTCGACGCGGTCAAGGGTGTCGACCTCGCGTTCGCGCGTTCGATCGCCGAGCAGGGCCACCTGCCCGCCGACGTGCTCGACGCCGCGGCGGTGACCATCCAGAAGCTGTGGGAGGTCTTCGTCAAGGAAGATGCCACCCTGGTCGAGGTCAACCCGTTGGTGCGTACCCCGCAGGACGAGATCCTCGCGCTCGACGGCAAGGTCACCCTCGACGAGAACGCGGCATTCCGGCACGCGGACCACGAGGCGTTCGCGGACAAGGACGCGACCGACCCGCTCGAACTCAAGGCCAAGGAGAACGACCTCAACTACGTCAAGCTCGACGGTGAGGTCGGCATCATCGGCAACGGCGCGGGCCTGGTCATGTCGACCCTGGACGTCGTGGCCTACGCCGGCGAGGGCCACGGTGGCGTGAAGCCCGCGAACTTCCTGGACATCGGCGGCGGCGCCTCGGCCGAGGTGATGGCCGCCGGTCTCGATGTCATCCTGAACGACGAGCAGGTCAAGAGCGTGTTCGTCAACGTGTTCGGCGGCATCACCGCCTGTGACGCGGTGGCCAACGGCATCGTGAAGGCTCTGGAGATCCTGGGCGACGGCGCGAACAAGCCGCTGGTGGTCCGGCTGGACGGAAACCGGGTGGACGAGGGCCGCAAGATCCTCGTCGATGCCGCGCACCCGTTGGTGACGCTGGCGCAGACAATGGACGAAGGCGCCGACAAGGCCGCCGAACTGGCTGCCGCCCGATAACGACGGCCGAGTAAGGACAAAAACAATGTCTATCTTCCTGAACAAGGATTCCAAGGTCATCGTCCAGGGCATCACCGGTGGCGAGGGCACCAAGCACACCGCGCTGATGCTGAAGGCGGGCACCCAGGTCGTGGGTGGTGTCAACGCGCGCAAGGCGGGCAGCACCGTCGCGCACACCGATAAGGAAGGCAACGCGATCGAGCTGCCGGTGTTCGGCACTGTCGCGGAGGCCATCAAGGAGACCGGCGCCGACGTGTCCATCGCGTTCGTGCCGCCGAAGTTCGCCAAGGACGCCATCATCGAGGCCATCGACGCGGAGATCCCGCTGCTCGTGGTCATCACCGAGGGCATCCCGGTGCAGGACACCGCGTACGCGTGGGCCTACAACGTGGAGAAGGGCGCCAAGACCCGGATCATCGGCCCGAACTGTCCCGGCATCATCACCCCCGGCGAATCGCTGGTCGGCATCACCCCGGCCAACATCACCGGCAAGGGGCCGATCGGCCTTGTCTCGAAGTCCGGCACGCTGACCTACCAGATGATGTACGAGTTGCGGGACTTCGGCTTCTCGACCTCGATCGGCATCGGGGGCGACCCGGTCATCGGCACCACCCACATCGACGCCATCGAGGCGTTCGAGAAGGACCCGGAGACCAAGTTGATCGTGATGATCGGCGAGATCGGCGGCGACGCCGAGGAGCGGGCCGCGGCCTACATCAAGGCCAATGTCACCAAGCCGGTCGTCGGCTACGTGGCGGGCTTCACCGCTCCCGAGGGCAAGACCATGGGACACGCGGGCGCCATCGTCTCCGGATCGTCGGGTACCGCCCAGGCGAAGAAGGACGCGCTGGAGGCCGCGGGTGTGAAGGTCGGCAAGACGCCGTCCGAGACCGCCGCGCTCGCTCGCGAGATCTTGGAGAAGGCCAGCATCAGCGCCTGAGCCACGCAACGCACGAAGGCCGCCTCCGATCGGGAGGCGGCCTTCGTCATGTGTGGTGGCCGGGCTCGGCTCGGGCAGAAGCTGAGCGTCCTGAACCAACCACTCGCGGAATCTGTTCTATCGGTCGGGGAACCTTTCGTTTGTTCCTCCTATCGACAACGAGACAGCAGGTGGAGGGGTTCAGCCGGGCCTCCGATCACCATGCACGCGGTCAGAGGCGATGTCGGACAGATCATTCCCGGCACTGAGAATTCTGGCAGTGTGAAAGCAACCACCGTGACCATCGCACGTTTCACTGTTGCTGTCGGGCGTACCGGCACCGGTTTCCTTCGGGCGTGGTATTGCCGGGTGACGGCGGGCTCGATGCGCACCTGCCTCAGCGACTGCCTGCGGCAAGGCGATATCGGCAAGGCGGCATCGGCAAGGCGGCATCGGCACGGACAACGGCGAATGGGCCGGTCGGTGGCGCGGGCGTACCGGCGCCCCGGCCGCACGACCGAGCGGGAACGATCTCGGTTCGGAGCAATCACAGTGCGCTCCTGGCCTGGCTCGCGGCCCGTCTGGCGAGGTCGAATCGGGTGGCCTGACCACTCGGTCAAGGGTGACCTGGCACCAGGAGTGCAGTAGCGTCAGAAGCGAGATTCAGCCGTGAAAGACACTGTACGACTCGACCTAGGAGACGACGACATGTCATACCCGACCGGGGGCTCCGGGTACAACACACCCGCACCCTCAGCACCATCCAGTCAAGCCCCTGCTGCGGGTGGTGCCAGTTCAGGTTCGAGCGCCGCCGGTTCCGATGCCAAAGGTCTGCCGTTCCTGCTGGCGGTCGGGGTGGCGGCGCTCGGTGTGATCAACTTCCTGCTCGGCTTCCTCCCGTTCCTCGGCAGCAAGCCGCTCGATTTCGACGGCACCCGGGTGGGCGGTCAGGAGACGGCGAAGCTGTTCGAGGTGGCGTCCGGCTCGCCGCTACTGGGACTGCTGCTGCTCGGTGGCATTCTCGCCGGCTTGTCGCTGCTGCCGAAGCAGAGCTTGATCGGTGCGGCCGCCGCGGCCTCGACCGCAGGTTTTCTCGCGCTGCTGTTCCAGTCGTTCAACTTCGGTACGGGCGCCGAGCTGAAGTGGGGCGCCTACGTCGTGCTCGTGCTCGCTTTCGTGCAGGCCGCGCTGGCGATCGCCGCGGTGCTGTTCGAGGCGGGCATTCTGAAGCCGCCCGCGCCACGCCCGGCCACTCCGCCGAGCGGTTTCGGCCAGGGCGGTTACGGCCAGCAGCCGCCCTCGTTCGGACAGAACCAGCCACCGTTCGCGCAGAGCCAGCCGGGTTATGGCCAGAGCAGCCCCTACGGGCAACCCGGCTACGGCACCCAGCCCGCGCCACCGCAGTACCCGGCACAGCCTTCGCCCTATGGCCAGAGCCAACCGACCTACGGCCAGGGGCAGTCGGCGCCGTCCTACGGTCAGCCGCAGTCGCCCTATGGGCAGAGTCAGCCGAGCACGCCCTACGGCGCGGCCCAGCAGGGTTCGCCCTACGGTGCGCAGCCGCGACCGGACGAAAGTGCGACCCAGCAGTTCGGCGGTCAGCAGTCCGGTCAGCAGTCGCCATACGGCGCCTCGAGCTTCGGTCAACCGCAGGCCCAGCCGGGTCAGCCGTTCGGCGGTGAGCAGGGGAGTGACTCGTCCTCCGATGCCACCCAGGCATTCCGGCCCTCGGAAGACAACAAGTAGTACACCTGGCATCCTCCCCGGCGCGGCGCGCCTGACCCGCTCGCGCCGGGGAGGCTGCCACGCTGAAAAGTTATGAGCTCCTCCAGAAACTCCCTGGTGCCTCGGACCGGCGGGTCGCGGCCGCCGAAGCCGCAGAGCGGCGCGGACGAGGTCGGGTTTCTGTCGCTGACTCCCGAACGGGCTCGAGTGCTCGTCCTCGTCGCGGGTCGTCCTGCGGCCATCGCGCTGGCCGTCATCGTCGTTCTCGCACTCGGCGCGTTGTTGTCCGCGGGCAGCGACCTGGCCGGCGCCTCGGGTGCGATCGCCGCCGGTTGGCTTGCCGTGCACCAGGTTCCGCTGACCATCGGCAAGACCACGCTCGGCCTGTTGCCACTGCTGCCGGCGGCATTGCTGGTCTGGCTGACCGGCCGCGAATGCGCACGCGCCGTGGAACCGGACAGCACCAGGGTCGATCTCGGCTGGATCGTCGGCGCCGCGGTGGCCGGTCCGCTGTTGGTCACCGCGGTCTGTCTGGCGGTCGCCGAGGATGCCTCCGGTGTCATCGCTTTACAGCCGCCGAACCCGCTTGCCGCGTTCGCCTGGGTCGTCGGGCTGTATCTGCTCGCTGCCGTCGCAGGCATCTCGATCCGCATCCGGCGTCGGCTCGTCGTGCTGCTGCGTGTGCCCGACTGGGTTGTCTGCGGACTCTCTGGCGCGGGCCGCTCCGGTTTCCGTTTGCTGGCTTGCGCCGCCGCGGTCTCGGTGCTGTCGTTTCTCGTCCACGTACCCCGGGTAGGAGAGACCTACCAGTCGGCAGGTAACGCGGCGGGTGTGATCGGACTGACGCTCCTCTCGCTGGCCTATCTGCCGAACCTGGTGGTGCACACCGTCGGTGTGGTCGTCGGCTCCAGTGTGCAGTTCGGCGCCGCCTCGTTCGGTGTGTTTTCGGTGGTAGGCGGCCCTATCCCGGCCATTCCGCTGATGGTCGCGGTGCCCACTGGTCCCGCGGCGTGGTGGTGGGTTGTGTTGCTGTTCGTCCCTGCCGCGATCGGTGTGCTCGGCGGGTTGGACTGCGCGCGGAACTCGCCCGACCGGATCGACGCCCCGTGGGCCACCTTGACCTCTGCGGCGCTGGCCGCAGTCGCGCTCGTCGTGCTCGGCCTCATCGCGGGCGGTGAGCTCGGCACGTTCGGTCGGGTCGGGCTCGACCTGCCGATCTTCGCGGTGGTCGTGTTCGCTTGGCTCGCCGTCCCCGGATACGCGGGTCTCGTGTTCGCCCGTTGGTTCATCGTTCCGGTCGGGGCGTCGCCCGCTGAATACACCGATCCGTACGACGATGAGTATTACGACGACGGCGCCTACTACGACGACGGCGCCTACTACGACGATGACGGCGACCACGCCTACGACGACGATGACTTCTACTACGACGACGAGTACGACGGGCCGGAGTTGGAAGGCGAACTGGTCGATGAACAGCCCGCGATCGCGTCCGGCCACGAGTACCACTCCGGAACCACACCCGACATCCTCGACGCCGAGGTGGTCGAGGCGGACCTGCCGGACAGCGGCCCGGTGGATGGTCGTTAGGCTCTAACCCGGCGGTGTCGCATCCGTCCGCCACCCGATCGATCGCAGGAGTAGAGCGCTGACGTCTCCGCACGCCCCGTGGAAGCCCGCAGCGGCGCCGGCCACCGTTGTCGTGCTCGCGTCAGGCACCGGCTCGCTGTTGCGGGCCCTGCTGGACGCCGCGTCCGCACCCGACTATCCGGCGAAGGTCGTCGCAGTCGGCGTCGACCGCACCTGCGCCGCCACCGAGCACGCGGACGCCGCGGGCGTGCCGCACTTCCGGTTGGCCCTGAACGATTTTCCGGATCGGGCCGCGTGGGATGTCGCGCTCACCCAGGCCGTCGCCGCCCACGCCCCTGATCTCGTGGTGTCGGCGGGTTTCATGAAGCTGCTCGGTCCCGTCTTCCTGGACCGATTCGGCGGCCGAATCATCAACACCCACCCCGCGCTGTTGCCCGCGTTCCCCGGCGCGCACGGAGTGCGCGACGCGCTCGCGTATGGGGTGCGGATTACCGGCTCCACCGTGCATCTGGTCGACGCGGGTGTCGACACCGGGCCGATCCTCGCGCAGGAGGCGGTTGCGGTACGTCCGGAGGACGACGAGGCCACTCTGCACGAGCGCATCAAGGTTGTCGAGCGACGGTTGCTGGCGGACGTTGTCGCCGCCGTCGCGACGCGAGGCATTGTCTCCGACGGACGAAAGGCAGTTATCCCAGATGAGCGAGTTCTCCGGTGAGTGAACGTAGGCCGATCAGCAGGGCGCTGGTGAGCGTCTACGACAAGACGGGTCTGACCGAGCTCGCGACCGGTCTGCACGCGGCCGGCATCGAGCTGGTCTCGACCGGGTCCACCGCGAGCAGGATCGCCGACGCGGGTATCCCGGTGACCAAGGTCGAGGACCTGACCGGGTTCCCGGAGACCCTGGACGGGCGGGTCAAGACGCTGCATCCGCGGGTACACGCGGGGATCCTGGCCGACTCACGCAAGCAGGAGCACGTAGACCAGCTGGTCGAACTCGGCGTCGAAGCCTTCCAGCTGGTGGTGGTGAACCTCTACCCGTTCACCGAGACCGTGGCGAGCGGGGCGAGCCCCGACGAGTGCGTCGAGCAGATCGACATCGGCGGGCCGTCCATGGTGCGCGCCGCGGCGAAGAATCATCCTTCGGTGGCCGTGGTCGTCGACAGCGGCGACTACGACGACGTGTTGGCCGCGGTGGAATCCGGCGGCTTTACCCTCACCGAGCGAACAGCCTTGGCGGCCAAGGCTTTCCAGCACACCGCGAGCTATGACGTCGCGGTCGCCGGCTGGATGACCAACGTGCTCGTCGACGGTGCTTCCGCCGACGCCGCGACCGGATTCCCGGAATGGCTCGGCGGCACCTGGGCGCGGTCGGCGGTGCTGCGCTACGGCGAGAATCCGCACCAGGCCGCCGCGTTGTACACCACCGGCGACGGCAGCCTCGGACTGGCACAGGCGCAGCAGATGCACGGCAAGGAAATGTCGTACAACAACTACGTCGATGCGGATGCCGCCTGGCGCGCCGCCTACGATCACGAGGCCCCCGCGGTCGCGATCATCAAGCACGCCAACCCTTGTGGCATCGCGCTGGGCGACGACATCGCCGAAGCGCATCGCAAAGCACACGCGTGCGACCCGGTCAGCGCGTTCGGCGGGGTGATCGCCGCCAACCGTCAGGTCACCGTGGAGATGGCCGAGCAGGTCGCCGAGATCTTCACCGAGGTGATCGTCGCCCCCTCCTACGCTGACGGCGCCGTGGAAGTGTTGCAACGCAAGAAGAACGTGCGCATCCTGGCCGCGCAGCCGCCGCGGCGCACGGGCGCCGAACTGCGCCCGATCAGTGGGGGCGCACTGCTGCAGCAGCGCGACGTGCTCGATGCCGCAGGCGACAACTCGGCCGACTGGACCCTGGTCGCGGGCGAGCCCGCGGATGCGGAAACCCTGGCGGATCTCGAATTCGCCTGGCGCGCTTGCCGGGCCGTCAAGTCCAACGCGATCCTGCTGGCACACGACGGTGCGTCCGTCGGCGTCGGCATGGGCCAGGTCAATCGTGTCGACGCGGTGGGTCTCGCGGTGCAGCGCGCCGGTGACCGTGCCAAGGGCTCGGTGGCAGCCTCTGACGCGTACTTCCCGTTCCCGGACGGTCCGCAAACTCTGATCCAGGCCGGAGTGCGCGCGATCGTCCAACCCGGTGGTTCGGTCCGCGACCAGGAAACCATCGACATCGCCCGCGCGGCGGGGGTAACCCTCTACCTCACCGGCGCCCGCCACTTCGCGCACTGAGGTCGCCATCGATCAGAACGCCGCGTCGGACGATACGTCCGACGCGGCGTTCGGCGTTCGGTGGTCGATGGTCGGTATCCAGGGTGTAGGCCGAGCCGACTGGCACTTCGGGGACCGTCACCTAGACGGCGGCGCGTGGGCCGGCTCGTTCCGGCGCAGTGCCGCACCGGCCGGGAACGGAATGTCGCAAATAAGTAGCAATCTTCCTCCCGGCGTGGTGTGGATCGTCCGCGCCGGGGCTACTCGTGCGATCAGACCGCGCTGAGCACCGTGCGATTACCGAGCGGTGCTTTCAGCGGCACCTCCAGCGTGCCGAAGATCGCGATCATCGTGCACATCCGCCCTACCGCGTCCGCGCGGGTGCCCGAGCGCAGTTCGACGGTCACCGTGGAATCGGTCTCGTCGACCGAGGCGTCGACGCCGTAGCATTCCGGCGAGCCGGTCTCGAAGTTCACCGCAATCCTGTTGTCCGCCAACCTGGTCCATGACGTGAACGGGATCGGATGCGCGCCGACTATGGTCGGATCGGCGGTGAACTGGTTGCCCTGGTTCCCGTTCGGGTTCTCGGTCGGTGTGCTCGGCCCCGAGGTGGTCGTGGTGCCGGTGTTCTGCTGTGGCCCACCGTCGTTCGAGCCGCCGCAGCCCGCGGCGAGGAGACAGACGAGCACTACGGCGACTGCTGCGGCGGCGCGTCCGCCGGGGATCCGATCCATGCCGTCAACCCTAGTCGGCGTGCCCGGCCAGCTGGTGCACTATGCGCTACGGCGAACTCCATAGTGAACCTTCCGCGAACCCCGCGCGTCGATCCCACCGAAAGCCGGAAATGGGCAGTAGGTTCAGCAGTGTTGTGCGCCAAACGGTTTCGGCGCGCATCGATGTCGGATGATCTACCAGCCCTCCTCGAAAGGAAGAATCGTGGGCGACACGCTGCACGTAGGCGAAGAACTCGGACTGGGCCAGTCCCTCCAGGGGGGTGCATACACCCTGACCTTGCAGGCCGATGGCAACTTGGTGCTCTCCGAGCCGGGCGGAAACGTGCTGTGGGCTACGCAGACTCACGATCAGGGCGTCGAGCGGGCCACCCTGCAGGACGATGGCAATTTCGTCCTCTACAAGGGTGACGGCGCCGCGTGGGCGACGGAGACCAACGGCACGGAGCCCGATCGGTTGACCGTGCAGGCCGACCGTAACGTCGTGCTGTATGGCAGGGACGGCAGCGCGCTGTGGGCCTCGGGTACCAACACCGACGATCCGTTGCCCGCGCCGGAGCCGGAACAGGAGCGGGCTGCTGCCGAGTTCGTCGAAGAGGTTCCCCCTCCGCCGCCCGCGCCGGAGCTGCGAACCTACACCGTCGAGCCGGGCGACACCCTGTGGGCGATCGCCGAGCGCTTCTATGGTGACGGCAATCGCTACCAGGAGATCGCGGACGCCAGCGGCGTTCCGAACCCGGATGCGATCAACCCCGGTCAGGTGTTGACCATCCCGTGATGCGGTAGCGACGGCGACGACCCGGTGCGCGGTGGATTGCAGGGGTTGTCGCACCATCGGTATTGCGAGGCGCTCGGCTGGGTTTCCCGGCCGAGCGTTGTGCGTAGGCGGTCGTTGAACTCGGCGGTGAGTTCGCTCATTCACTCCCACGCCCCGGCACGCATGAGCCCGCTCATCCCTTGCGCTCCGGCGCGGTGAAACCCACGCTGCCGCAACAACTTACGCAGCCCTCCGGCGCCGCCCGATCCTCCCGGACGTCGAAGTCCACCACGCATCCCTGCATCGAGATGGTGTGACAACCTCTCCGGGCGCGCGTCGGGGCCTTGTTTCAGCCCGCGCGAGGTGCGTCCCTACCTGCTGGTGAACGGCAACAGCGCCATCTCGCGGGCGTTCTTCACCGCGATGGCGACCTGACGCTGCTGCTGCGGGGTGAGGCCGGTGACCCGGCGGCTGCGGATCTTGCCGCGGTCGGAGATGAACGTACGCAGCAGGTTCACGTCTTTGTAGTCGACCATTTCGATACCCGCGGCGATGAGCGGGTTCTTCTTCGGCCGGCGGGCCTGTTCGGCGCGAACCTTCTTCGACGGTGCTCGCTTGACTGCCATGTGACGGATTCCTTCTGACGAGATCAGCGGTTGTCTACCAGCTCGATTTGTGCACACCGGGCAATTCGCCCCGGTGGGCCATCTCGCGCACACGCACACGGGAAAGTCCGAACTTCCGGAGATGACCGCGCGGTCGTCCGTCTGCGGCGTCCCGATTGCGCAATCGTACCGGACTGGCATCGCGCGGCTGGCGCTGCAGTTCGGCGTGGGCGGCCGCGCGGTCGGTGTCCGGTGTGTCCGGCTTCCGGATCAACTCCTTCAGTTCGGCACGGCGTTCGGCGTAGCGCGCCACGATCGCCCTGCGCTGGCGATCGCGTGCGATCTTCGACTTCTTCGCCATCTCAGCGCTCCTCACGGAAGTCGACATGCTTGCGCGCGACCGGGTCGTATTTGCGCAGGACCAGGCGATCCGGGTCGTTGCGGCGGTTCTTGCGGGTCACGTAGGTGTATCCGGTGCCCGCAGTCGACTTCAGCTTGACGATAGGGCGGATGTCGGTCGATTTCGATGCCATGGGTCGCTCCTCAGATCTTGTCGCCGCGCGCCCGGATTCGGGCCACCACGGCTTCGATGCCGTCCCGGTCGATGGTCTTGATGCCCTTGGTTGAGACGGTCAGCGTGATGCGACGGCCCTCGCTGGGCAGGTAGTAGGTCTTGCGTTGGACGTTCGGGTTCCAGCGCCGGCTGGTCCGTCTGTGCGAGTGCGACACGGACTTGCCGAATCCGGGCTTGCGCCCGGTGACCTGGCAGTGGGCCGACATGCCAACTCCCTTCAGTAGATGACAATCATTTTCGACAATGACTGCTAGGCAATGTACCGTTGCTCGACAGCAAATGAAAATCATTACCGAAAGGGGTTGCTGGTGTCTGCGCCGGATTCCACCCTGATCCCACCCGAGTCCGACCGGAGGACGTCCGTGGTGGTCCTCGCCGGTTTCGCGGGACTCGCCGCGGACGGCGTGGATCGTGCGGCCGCGGCGTTGCGCGAGACCCCGGGTACCGTTGTCGTCCGACACGATCTCGCCCAGTTGCGGGAGGGCATCGTGCACCGCACGGTGCGCAGCGCGACGCAACATCACTCGGCCGTACTCGAACTCGCGCACGGCTGCGTCTCCTGCACGCTACGCACGGATCTGCTTCCGCTGCTCTGCACGCTCGCCCAGCGCGAGTCCGTGGACCGCGTCGTCCTCGCGCTCGATTCCGCCTTCGAGGCGGAAGCTGTGTGTCAGGCCATCGAGCACGTCGTGGTCACCGGCGTGGTCGGCCGGCTCGATGGACCGGCCTCCCGCGATGTACGGGTGTCGTCGATACTCACCTGCCTGGATGCGGCAGTCTGGCTGGCCGACGCCACCGGGGACGAGACGCTCGCCGAGCGCGGACTCGCCGGCGCCGACGACGACCGGACGGTCGCGCAGCTCGCCGTCGGTCAGGTCGAGTTCGCCGATGCGGTCGTCGCGATGGACTCGGCGGGTGACGGACGGACGGACCGGGGCAAACTCGCCGCGGTGCTGGCCCGACTGGTGCCCGGCGCGCCGCTCGCCTGGGTCGACGATGTGCGCGAACTCACTCCCGCCTGCGTCGAAGGACTGCTGGAGCGCGTTCCCGCTGGTTCGCGGCGCGGCCGGATATTCGATGCACACGCGCCGCTTCTGCGCGGCCGGCCACCGCTGACCAGCGAGTACGGTGTCGAACTCGTGGAATTCGCCGCGGCCAGGCCGTTTCACCCCGCGCGGCTGCACGAAGCGCTCGATGTGCTGTTCGACGGCGTGGTGACCGCGCGCGGGCGAATATGGCTGGCTACCCAGCCCGATGAGGTGGTGTGGCTGGAGTCCGCGGGTGGCGGTCTACGGGTGGGCGGTGCGGGGCGCTGGCTGGCCGCGATGTCCGACGACGAACTGGCCGAGACCGATCCGGAGCGGAGGGTGATGGCCGCGATGCGCTGGGATGAGCGCTTCGGCGATCGGGACGTGTCGCTGGTGATCCTGGTGCACGACGCCGATCCCGCCCAGATCCGTGCGGCGCTGCATTGGGCGCTGGTGGAAGACGAGGAAATGCGACTCGTCGAGCGGGCGCCGGATCGGGTGGCGCAGTGGGAGGACCCGTTCGGGGAGTGGCACGCCGACCCGTGCGACAGCGATGAGACGGCGGCTCTGGCCGTCGAAGACGGGAAAAGCCCGAGAGGAGAGGCGAAATGAAGAAGGGTATCCATCCGGACTATCACCCGGTGGTCTTCGAGGACGCGAGTACCGGAAAGCGGTTCCGCACTCGCTCCACTGCCGTCGGTGCGCGCACGGTGGCGTGGACCGACGGCAACACCTACCCATTGCTGACAGTGGATGTGACCGCGGACTCGCACCCGTTCTGGACCGGCGCGCACCGCGTGCTGGACACCCAGGGACGGGTGGAGAAGTTCGAGCGTAAGTACGGCAAGCGCGTCACGCGTCGCAGGCAGGCCTGACATGGCGGTGCCGAAGCGGAAGATGTCGCGGTCCAATACCCGCAGCCGGCGGGCGAACTGGAAAGCGACCGCACCGAACCTGGTGCCGGTGACGGTCGGAGGCGTTGTGCGGCAGGTGCCGCGCAGGCTGGTCGCTGCTGTGCGGCGGGGCCTGATCGATCTCGATCGGATCTGAGCGGGGCCCGGTCGGGCCGGAACGCGGCGGGCCGACCGGACGTCGATCCCGGTCGGTCCGCTCGTGTTCGCGCGATCAGCCTTCCTTCTTGGCAAGGTCCGCGAGGGCGGCGGCAAGCCGGAAGTACTTGTTGTCGGCCAGATCGGCGATCGTCTTGATTCTGAGGGCTTCCAGCAGTTGCTTGTCGTGCGCTTCGGTGAGACCCGCCAAAGCTGAGGGTGGGGCGGACAGGATTTCGTCGAGCGACTTGTTCTCGTATTCCTTGTCGAGAGCCTTGTCGAGCACCACATTGACGGCCATACGAACTCCTTCGAACGAACCTTGGTGTGTGGCGCCGCGCGAGCGCCTCGTGCACGCCGACGATAACTCGCCAGGTGGCGACGGAGTGTCGAACGCGCCGGAGCGTTTTCGATCGAAGGCGACGTGCCATGGTCCAGGGGCGCATGACAGTGTGGGCGCACACCGCGGAGCAACGGCAACCTTTTGGCAACCGATCGTGCGGGTAGTACGCGGCAAGATTGCGTTCGACCGGATTGCGCAGGAGTAGCTGATGGGTGAATTACATACTGAGAGTTGGTTTTTCGTAGGCGTAAAAGTCCTGAAAAAGTGATGCATTAGTGGCCCTTGCACCGGTATTCTCGTGCGGGAGGGCGGGTTCTTCTGGCTTTCAGAAGAACCCGCTCATCGCCAAAATTCCCCGGCCCTCGCCGATTCTCGATCTTCCGATTGCCCTCTCCCGCTGCCGGTCTGCGCGAGCGTCAGGTGCCGCGGATCAGTTTTCCGAGGTCGACGCCGCGGGTGTGCCGCTGTCGTCGGGAGCGTGCGTGTCATCGTCACGCTGACCTGGCAAACCAGGGAAGTCCGGCAACAGGGCTTCCAGTCGGGCCAACTGTTCGCCGACCAGGGCGGCGGGCCCCTCGATCAGGGACAGCGGCCACGGCCACTGCCGCCCGTTCAGCCGCGCCACCTGTTCGGCCAGCTCGGCCGTCGTAGCCTCCAGTTCGCTGATTTCGGTACGCAATTCGCTTACCTGCGTTCGCAATTCGGCGGACTCGCGTTCCAGTTCATCGATCCGGACCAGCGCCGCGGCCAGCCCGTTCACCATCGTGCGATGGCTGCCGTCCATCTCGGTGCCCAGCTGCGGCCAGCCGGACAGGTCGGGCCCGCGCAGCTGAATCTGGATGTCGCGCAGCACTGCCTCTTGCTCCGGCGTCACGTCCGGGTCCTCCTGTGCAACGAAATCTCACTGGCCACGATCGATGGAGACGCCCGCCCGCCGCGCGGCCAGCCGGCGCCTTGGACATCCCATGGCGGAGTCCGGTTCGAAAAGCATGACTCTCACCTTAGGTCGGTCGGCGGAGAATTATCGGGGGCATTCCGGAACCCGGTTACCCGACCGGATCGTCGTACCGCACACGGCGGTGACTTGGCGGCACGAGTTCGGCGGCTGCCCGGGCCGGCCGTGCCGGCGCAACCGGTTCCGCACCAGTGTCGGATCGGCCCGGTCGACCGGGCGAAGTCAGTGCGCGGGTTGCGGCTTCGGCCCGCGCGGCTCGGGCACGGTTGTCCGGAACTCGCGCCGGTCCGGCGCGATCAGGACCGCCGAGATGGGCACCGTCAGCGCCAGCAAGCCGACGACGAACATCGGGAAGACGAAGTCGAACAACTCCACACCGCCGGGCACCTTCGCAGATCGGTCGATGTCGAAATGCAGTGCCGCGAGCGCGGTGTTGTACGTCGCCGCCACGCCGATGCCGAACAGCAGCACGGTCGCGATCCTGGCCAGCGGGAAGTGCAGGGCCTGGAACGACCACAGCGCCGCCGTCGCGGTGATCACCGCGATAGCGGCGGACACGACGGCAGGCCAGATCGTCACATCGACCGAACCCTGGATATCGATCGAGCCGATACCGAGGTAGTGCGTGAGGCCGATGCCGAGGCCGAGCACCAGTCCGCCGGAAAGCAACAGGGGCAGCCGCAAGGTGCGCCCGATGATCAGCAGCGCCGCGAGCACCGTGATGATCGACATCACCATGGCGGCGATCAACCTGCCCGGGTCGTAGCGTGTGGCGCTACCAGGCACTCGCAGGCCGAGCATGGCCACCGATGTCGCGAGCCACACCCCGACGCCACCGAGCGACACTGCCGCCGAGACCAGCCACACCAGCCGGAATCCGGCCGATCGGGCGCCGTGCACGACGCAGGCCAGCCCGACCACCCCACCGAGCACCGAGATCCCCACCGACAGTGCGATCAGCCAGTAGCCCATGGCGAACTGGTCGACGGTCTCGCCCGCGGCCAGCACCGCGCCCTCATGCATGCGGGGCAGTTCCTTCCAGTTCCTTCGCTTTCAGTTGGGCGATCGCGTACTCGGTGACGGCCGCCAGTGCTTGGCGCACTTCGCCGGCATTGCGCGCGTCGATATCCACGATCGGGACACCCTCGCGGACCGAAAGCGCTTCGCGCAGTTCGGCAATGGGGAAGCGTGGCGAGTCGGGGAATCGGTTCACCGCGATCAGGAACGGCAGCTTGCGTGCTTCGAAGAAGTCGACCGCGGCGAAGCTGTCTTCCAGACGCCGGGCATCGATCAGCACGACGGCGCCGATCGCGCCGCGGATCAGGTCGTCCCACATGAACCAGAAACGACGCTGTCCCGGGGTGCCGAACAAATAGAGCACCAGATCGCCCGGCAGGATGATTCGGCCGAAATCCATGGCGACCGTGGTGGTTTCCTTCTCCGGCGTACTGGCGAGGTCGTCGATGCCGTCGGAGAAGTGGGTGACCATCGCCTCGGTCCGCAGCGGAACGATTTCCGACACGGCGCCGACGAAGGTGGTCTTGCCCGCGCCGAAGCCGCCTGCGACAACGATCTTCGTCGAGGCGACTCGGTCTCGGTTCTTGGTGCTGTCCGGCCCCGGGCTGCCACCCGGTCCGGAATTCCCACTCGGCCCGAGATTCCCAGTGGGCGCTGGATTCCTAAAGGGCGCGGAGTCCACGCAAAGTCCTCTCCATCAGGGAACGGCGCTCGTCATAGCTCGCCTCTTCGGTCAGGGTCGAATGCACGCGCACTGTGCCATCGACGACGAGGTCGCCGATCACCACCCGGACCATACCCAGCGGACGGTCCAGATGCGCGGCGATCTCCGCGACCGACAATTGGTGCGCGCCGAGTCGCAGTATCTCGGCGCGGATGTCGCCGGTCGGCCAGTCGAGATGTGCAGTGTACGACAAGGTCTCGATCACCGCCTCGAGCGGCAGGTCGACCGCCGGTTCGGTGCGCCCTGAGGTCAGGGCATAAGGCCGGACGCGAGTGGTCGGTCGTTGTCCGGGGCCGTAGGGGTTGGACATCTCACGCTCAGACAGCGGTACGGGCGGTGGCGGTGACCACCGAGCCCACCCGGTCGACCAACAGTGCCATTTCGTAGCCTATGCGGCCGATATCGTGCGATTTGTTCGCGAGCACGGCCAGGTGCGAGCCGTTGCCGACGCTCATCACCAGCAGGTAGCCGCGCTGCATCTCCACGATCGACTGCATCACCTTTCCACCGTCGAACAGGGAAGCCGCGCCCATGGAGAGGCTGGCCAGGCCGGCGGTGACGGCGGCGAGCTGCTCGGCCCGGTCACTCGGCAAATTCGGGCTGGTGGCCTGCAACAAGCCATCCGCCGACACCAGCACCGCATGAGATACCCCGGGGACGTCCCGGGTGAAGCGGGCAACCAGCCAGTTCAGATTCTCGTCTGTGGTGCTGTTGTTCGCGTTGGTCATGCAAGCCCTCCGTCGTTGTACTGCGCATTGGCCCGCCCGCTGCGGACCCCACTGAGATGCCTGGTCAGGTTGTTGCGGATTTCTTCAGGATTGCGCGGCGCGGCTTCGTCCGCCGGTGTCAGGCCGCCGGGCACCAGCTGGGCGCCCGGCCGACGAATCGGCAAGCCGCCGACGGTGCGCGAGGTCGTCGTCGGGTGGCTGGCGTCCTCGGCGGCCACCCAGCCGGCGTCACCAGGCGACGACCAAGCGCTGTCCGACGATTGCGCGGCCGAGGGCTCGACCAGCCATTCCGAGACCATGCGTTGGTAGATCGGCGTCGGCGACGCGCCCGCGACCGGTTGCAGTCGGGTGGACGTTGCCGTCGCGGGTTCGGGTGTCCCTTCCTGCGGCGGATCGGCGGGTACGGCCGGCTTCCGGATCGGAAGGCCGGATCCGGCGGTGGTCTGGGGTGCGGCGGTCTCTCGCGGCACGGTCGGGCTCGGACCGGTGCTGTCGTCGATCTCGGTCCACAGATCGGTGTGCGCGGACGCCTGCTTCTCGGGGCGGGACTGCGTGGCGGCGGCTGCCGTCGGCCCGAGCGAACCGGTCGGCGTGCGATCGGCGTCCGCACGGGGTGTGATCACCGGCCACGGCTGGGTGGCGGGCTGATCGGCCGGGTTGTCGGTGCGGCCGACCGGCGCGGAGGGCAGGGGCTGGTCGGCGACCTCGGCGACCCGGATGGCTGGTCGGCGCTGTGGCAGTCCGGAACTCGTCACGCCGAAGCGCGCGGTATCGCGTTGCGGCAGGCTGGGCACCGGCACCAGGTTCCGCTGCGTCCCGGCGGGCGGGGCGGTGAAGGCGGGCAGCTGATGCTCCGCGGTGAGGTCGAGCGGTTTGCCCGCCGGGTCGGTGGTGTCCATCGGCGGTGCGACCAAGGTGCCGGGCAGATGCACGCTGGCGGTGACACCGGGCTGCTGCGTCGTCGTCGAGGTGCGCCGCAGACTCACCGTGATGGTGTGCCGCTTGGCCAATCGGCCGACCACGAAAAGACCCATCCGGCGCGCGGTCTCGACGGTGACCTCGCCACCGGATGCGAGCCGGTCATTGGTGGTCTGCAGGTCTTCCGGGGACATACCGAGGCCGCGATCGGTGATCTCGATCAGGTAGCCGCCATCGACGGCGCGAGACACCATCACTGTCACCGGTGTGGTCGGTGGGGAGTAGCGCAGTGCGTTGTCGATCAACTCGGCGAGCAGGTGCTCGATGTCGACCGCTGGTTCGCCCGCGACGATGCCGTCGGGAACCGTCCCGATCTCCACCCGCTGGTAGTCCTCGACCTGGGAGACCGCGCTCCACAGCATGTCCGACAGCGGTACCGGGTGCAGCAGGCCGCGGCGCAACGCGGTGCCGGCCAGCACGAGCAGGTTGTCACCGTTGCGGCGCATCCGGGTGGCCAGGTGGTCGAGACGGAACAGGCTCTGGAGCCGGTCGGTATCGTCTTCGTCGTGTTCGAGGTTCTCGATCAGGGCCAGTTGCTGCTCCACCAGCGATTGGCTGCGGCGGGACAGGGTTTCGAACATGTTCCCGATCTGCAGGCGCAACCGAGCCTGATCGGCGGCGAGATTGAGGGCTTGCTCGTGGATCTCGTCGACGGCGCGGGCCAGCTGGCCGATCTCGTCGGTGCTGTGCACCGCGACCGGGGTGATCTCCGGAGTGGCGCCGCCCGCACGGACGACGGCGAGTTCGTCGGGCAACTTGACGTGCGCGACCTCGAGCGCGTCGCGACGCAGCCGGCGCACCGGGACGACCAGGGTGCGCGCAACGGACAAGGCCAATGCCAGGCCCGCGAGCAGCATGCCGATCACGATCGTTGTCTCGCGCAGCGCGCCGGTCTGCGCTTCGATGGTGCGCTCCGCCAGGGCTTTGTCGATGGTGTCGATCAGCTGCGCGGTGGTCTTCTCGTAGGTGTCCGAGCTGACCAGCAGCGAGTCGAGCACCGCGGGATGGGTCGCCGGGTCGGCGACGTTCTGACTGAAGGTGCCCAGCCGGGTCTGCACCGCGTCGAGCAGCGGGCGCATATTGCCCGCGTAGTCCGGCAGGATCTGCGCGTACTGGTAGATCATGGTGACCTCGGCGCCCGCCGCGACCAACACGCGCGGCCGCACGCTCGAGTTGCGGCCCGCGTCCGGCGAGCCGACCAACATGCGTTGCTGGGTGAGCATGCGCCGCGCGGTCTGCACCGAGGCCAGCTGCTGAAAGTACCGCTGGATGACCAGGTCGTCGACGGAGGGCGACAGCGCGAGCGCGTTTCCGATCCGCACCATGATCTCGTCAGCCTGTTCACCGACCATCGCGGGCGAGCCGTTGCGCAGGCTGTTGCGCATGGTGGTACCGGTCGCGACGGCGGAGGCGAGTTCCGAGGTGACTCGGCTGCCGGCCTTGGTGGTGTGCAGCGCGGCCTCCAGATCGGCCAGCCCCTTGTCGAACTTCGTCAGCGCCGCGTCGGTCTGCGGATCGGCGGTATTGCCCCAGGTGGCAGTCGCGATCACGCCGAGTTGCTCGGTGGCCGAACCGAACTTGACGATCGGGCGGATGATGATGGCCTGCTCGGTGGCAGCGTCCAACTGCCCCATGGTACGCAGTTCATTGTTGATTCGAAGCACGGCGAAGACGGTCGCCAGCAGCACGGGAAGGACAAGCACCATGCCGACCTTGCGGGTTACCGACCAGTTCGACAGGGTGAATTGCCAGGACCGCGGTGCAGCTTCCATCCGCTTCCGTCGCCTCCGCTTCGCGAGTGACCTCGGCCGCGCGTGGCTGTTCAGTATTGATTCAACCCGCAAAGAACCAACGAGAGGTCTTCTTTTTACCGCACGGAACATACCGTGCAGAGTGATCATCGGCAATCCGGGGGACCCTGCCCGCAAATTGCCGAATATGGCTATAGAGAACATGATTCACGTCAGAATGCGTTAGGGTCGCCTCGACGCCTCGACACCACGGTGGAAGCCGCTGGTCATCCGGGGTCTGTCGGTGTGCCGCGCCGAAGGCGGTTCGGCGCCGACACGCCGCGGCGTGTCGGCGGTGTCCTCTCAGTTACCTCTCAGTCGATGCGGTCAAACTGGTGGCATGCGCATTCTGGTAGTCGACGACGATCGCGCCGTCCGGGAATCGCTGCGCCGATCGCTTACCTTCAACGGCTACTCTGTCGATCTCGCGGTGGATGGCGTGGACGCGCTGGAGAAAGCAACCGCCCAGCGGCCGGACGCCCTCGTGTTGGATGTGATGATGCCCCGGCTGGACGGGCTGGAGGTCTGCCGACGCTTGCGCAGTACGGGTGATGATTTGCCGATTCTGGTTCTGACAGCACGGGATTCGGTATCCGAGCGAGTTGCCGGACTCGATGCCGGGGCTGACGACTATCTGCCGAAACCGTTCGCACTGGAGGAATTGCTCGCGCGGCTGCGTGCTCTGCTTCGCCGGACCACCGCCGATCCGGGCGAGGTGTCGGAGGCAATGAAGTTCGCCGATCTGTCGCTGGATCCGGTGACCCGTGAGGTGTCCCGCGCTGCCCGCCAGATCAGTCTCACGCGCACCGAGTTCGCCCTGCTGGAAATGCTGATGGCGAATCCGCGCCGGGTACTCACCCGTAGCCGCATTCTCGAGGAAGTGTGGGGTTACGACTTCCCGACCTCGGGCAACGCTCTCGAGGTCTACATCGGCTACCTGCGCCGCAAAACCGAGGCAGAAGGCGAGTCCCGGCTGATCCACACGGTGCGCGGCGTCGGTTACGTGCTGCGGGAAACTCCTCCGTAGGCCGGCGATCATGGCACGCACCACTCCCAAGCGTCCCGTTGTCGCCGCACTCGGCAACGGACCGGTCGAACACCGCGACATGCGACCACCGATGCCGTTGACCCGTTCGATCTCGCTGCGCTGGCGAGTGACCCTCCTCGCCGCCTCCGTGGTGGCGATCGCGGTGGCCGTGACGTCGATCGCGGCTTACGCCCTGGTCGCGCGGGCACTGTATGCCGACGTGGACGCGCAGTTGCGCACCAGGGCCAGCGCCGTGATCGCCAGCAACCCGTACGGCTTCAACATCCAGAATCTGATGGTCGCCACCGCCTTCTACAACGACACCGGCATCGCCCTGATTTTTCCCGACCTGAGGCCGTATTCGCCGCCGCAATCGACCGATCCTCCGGTCGGGAACCAGGAACTCGAGGTCGCGCAGGGCGAGCTGAGTTCGTCGCTGCGCACCGTCGGCAATCAGCGTGTGCTGGCCGTAGGCACGAACTCGGGTGCGACGCTGGTCATCTCGCAGCGACTCGACCCGACTCGCGAGGTGCTCGACCGGCTCGCCTGGTTGCTGTTCGTAGTCGGCGGCTGCGGCGTCGTGCTGGCCGCCGCGGCGGGAACGGCGGTCGGTCGCACCGGACTGCGACCGATCGCGCGGCTCACAGCGGCCACCGAGCGAATCGCCCGCACCGACGACCTGACGCAGATCCCGGTGACCGGCGATGACGAACTGGCCAGACTCACGGACAGTTTCAACACGATGCTGCGCGCGTTGGCCGAGTCTCGCGATCGGCAACGCCGGCTGGTCGCCGACGCCGGCCACGAATTGCGTACTCCGCTCACGTCATTGCGTACCAATACCGAGCTGCTGATCGCCGCGGGTCGTCCTGGCGCCCCTCGAATACCGGACGAGGACATGGCCGGCTTGCGGGCAGACGTCCTCGCCCAGATCGAAGAGCTGTCGACCCTGGTAGGCGACTTGGTCGATCTCGCACGCGAGGACGCGCCGGAAACCGTCTACGAACGGGTGGATCTCGGCGAAGTGGTGGAGCACGCGCTCGGGCGCGCCCGGCGCCGCCGGACGGGAATCGAGTTCGTCGCGGACCTGCGCCCGTGGTTCGTCTATGGGCACGAGGCCGGGTTGGAGCGCGCGGTGCTCAATGTGCTCGATAATGCGGCGAAGTGGAACCCCAGCGGCGCCCAGGTCCGCCTCGCTATGCGCGAGAGCGGTCCCGGCCTGCTCGAATTGTCCATTGACGACGCGGGACCGGGAATTCCCGTCGCGGAGCGTGAGCTGGTGTTCGAGCGGTTCTATCGGACCACGTCATCGCGGTCGATGCCCGGTTCCGGTCTCGGCTTGGCGATCGTGAAGCAGGTGGTGACGAAGCATGGCGGGACTATCGCGATCGATACGTCGGATCGCGGTGGCGCGGTGGTCCGCATCGTTCTCCCCGGCGAGGCGGGGGCGAACGATGTGGACGAGTGAAAGTGACCATCGCGCTTTGTCCGGATGCGGCTGTCGGCCCGATCCGGTGGGTCGACAGCACAATGGCGGCGAATTTCCACCGCGATGATCGTGTTGGTGCCGAATATTCGTCGACTGTGTGGTACTTCGAGCATTGTTTCGGCGGGGATTTGTTGTGGCGGATTCCGGTTCGCCGCGTGATGCGGCGTATCGCCGGGGCGCGTGGTGAACCGCCGGGGAGCGGGGTGCCGGCGGGCTGCGTATCGTAATTTTCGACGGGACGATGGGAGTGGCCGGTGGTTGTCGCCTGGCGGTCGAAGTCCACCAGTGCGACGCAATGCACACCACCGCAATCGCACATCTCGGAAAACTGAAAGCACGGTCTCAGTCCGCTCTCAGTCGCCGCGGCCACAGTGGTCGACAGACGTGAGGAGAAACGAGGAATCGATGACCGAGGATTCGAAGGATCGCCGGGAGGAGCCGGGGACGGCGGGTGCCGGGTCGGGGGATCGGCCGACCGAGCAACTCTACGGCCCGGCGGCCGGCGCCCCGTTCGGTGGCGAAGCCGGACCCGCGCCGGTCGGGGGCGTATTCGGGCCGCAGGATGCGCCCGGTCCCGGTTACGTCCCGCACGACGCGCAGCACCCTATGGCGCACCATCCGACCGCGCAGTTCTCCCGTCCGGAGTACGCCACAGGTCCCTTCCCCCAGCCGAACGCCGCTTATGGCGCGCACCACGTGTCGCCCGACCGCTCGTTCCGCACCGGCCTTGTCGCGGGCGCGGTGGCGCTCGCGCTGGTCAGCGGTGGCCTCGGTGGCGTGGTGGGCGCGCTGGCAACCCGGACCGACGACGGCCGCGCGCCGGTGACCAACGCACTGGACGCGCCGAAGCCGAACTTCAGTAACGTGGCCAACGCCCCGGCCGGCTCCACCCAGGCGGTCGCGCAGAAGGTGCTGCCCAGCGTGGTCATGATCAAGGTTGCCAGTAGCAGAGCCGAAGGCGAGGGCTCCGGGGTGGTGCTGTCCGCGGACGGCCTCATTCTCACCAACAACCACGTCGCCGCGGGTGGCGGACCGGACGCCAAGATGAACGTGATGTTCTCCGACGGCAGCACCGCGCCGGCCACGCTGATCGGGGCCGACCCGGTCTCCGACCTGGCGGTCATCAAGGTCTCCGGCAAGAACGGTCTCACTCCGATCGAACTGGGCACCTCGGCGAATCTGCAGGTCGGCCAGCCGGTTGTGGCGATCGGCTCGCCGCTCGGCTTGGCCGGGACGGTCACCACCGGCATCGTTTCGGCGTTGAACCGACCCGTCGTGACATCCGGTGACGGGAGCGGGGAAAGTCGTGGAGTCAGTCCGGTGATCGACGCGATTCAGACCGATGCCGCGATCAATCCGGGAAATTCCGGTGGTGCGCTGGTGGACGGCAGCGGCAAGCTCATCGGCATCAACACCGCGATCGCGACACTCGGGCCGACCGAGATGGCCGGCGGTCAGACCGGATCCATCGGGCTCGGATTCGCGATCCCGGTCGATCAGGCCCGCCGGGTCGCCGACGAACTCATCAAGAACGGAAGGGCCACCTATGCGCAGCTGGGCGTCAGCGTCGCGCGTCAGCAGGATCCGGCTCAGACGGTCTCCGGCGCGAAGGTTCGCGACGTCACGTCGGATGGTCCTGCCGCTCGTGCCGGCCTTCCCTCGGGAGTGGTCGTGACCAAACTCGATGACCGGCCGATCGATTCCGGCGACGCGCTCGTCGCCGCGGTCCGCTCGCACCAACCAGGAGACAAAGTGAAGGTCACTTACACCGATGAACAAGGCAACAACGCCAAGACCGTCGAGGTGACCCTCTCCGGCGCGCCCGCGGACGGTGGCCGATGATGCGGGTGTTGCCGGGCGGACATACCCGGCTGATCGGTGTCGACGGCGACGTTCGCAGCGCGGAGGCCGAGTTGCTCGACGCAGGCGCTACGGTGAGCAGCATGGAAATCGATGCTCCTGTGGCGGGGCGTGCTCTGGTGGTGGTCGTCGACGATCGAACGGCGCATGGAGGTGTTGACTCGCTCGGTCCGCTGGTTACCGAGCTGCTCACCGAGGCCGGTTTCCTCGTGGACGCGTCGGTGTCGGTGCAGGCCGACGAGGTGGAGATTCGTAACGCGTTGAATACCGCGGTGATCGGCGGCGTCGACTTGGTGATCTCGGTCGGCGGCACCGGCATGTCCCCGCGGGACGTCACGCCGGAGGCCACCTCGCAGGTGCTCGACCGTGAGTTGCCGGGCATCAGTGAGGCGCTGCGTTCCTCCGGCCGGGTGGCGGGCTCACTGGATGCGGGCCTTTCCCGTGGGGTGGCAGGCGTGTCCGGAAGCACTCTGGTGGTCAATCTGCCCGGCAGCCGCTCCGCGGTTCGTGATGGCATGGCGACACTCGGCCCGCTCGCCAGCAGGGTGATCGGCGAGTTGTCCGGATTGGTCGAGTAATCACCACTACGCCACCCCCGGACAACCCGGACAGCCCTCGCCCGGCGATTGGCCGGGCGAGGGATGCTGCGCGTCTAGCGAAGATTTTCGGTTCGACCCTGCCCGAGACCACCCGTGACGAGCGCGACGACGACCGCGACGATCGTCGATCCTCCGACGATTGGCTCCGCGCGCAGGTTCCTCCGCATCACGGTTGAGCAGGCTATCTACGTAGTAGCTACGTATTAGCGCTCCCGGATGCCATAATCCACGCGCAATCATTTCCTTCTGAAAGTAATCCCGCCGGATAGATTTACGGTCCTGTCCCGTATTCGGTCCCTGGCGCTGTTGTGACGAATGACGAATGGCATGGGTCGGCCGTCGGTAGCGGTTGGGCATTTATGCACGTCATGGCATGTCAGAATGGTCGCAACTGTGAGTTACGCCACTTTGAACTTTACGAAAGCTTGCGTTGCAGCGTTGTTGGCGAGCGTTTAATGTTCGCCATCGAGCCACCACAACTGGATCCCACCAGGCCCGGAGTATCGCGCGGTGTGACGACCTTGACGGAACCTGGCTCGGTTCCATAGCCAGCCAGGTCGTTGCGTCGAACTTACAGCCGGTTACGCATCGGCAACAATGTATGGACACACTGAGCTGGGCCTGAGAGGGACCAGTCCAGCCTCGATGGTCGAGGCTGACTGTTTGAACCTGATGAGGGGAAGTATGAGCGAGAACCGCACCAACGGCCTGCGTCGCGGTGCCCGCGTCGCAGGCGTCGGCGCCGCCGCGGCAGTTGCCATGGGACTGCTATCGACCGGTGCTGCCAACGCCGATACCTTCGTGCCGTTGCCGGACGGCCAGAAGGTGGGACCTGGCGTGACGATCACCAGGACGGGGGAGCGTGCTCTGGTCTCGCCGTCGCTGGCGGCCAATGGCGCTGGCCGCGTTGTCTGGGTATCGGGCAACGCCATTGCCGACGTCTCCGTCACGCCGGAGGGCTCCATCGGCCCGAACAATGGTGCAGCCGGAGGCCCCGGCACCAACAACTCCTCGACGCACGGCGCGTCTCAATTGAGCACCGGCTACATCGTCGGCTGCCAGGTCAGCATCGCTGATGACGCGATCTCCGCCGGCGTGTCCGGTGGCGTCAACCTCAGCGGCGCCAGCGCCGGCGGATCGATCGGGTTGAACCTGGGCCCGGGTGAAGTCAAGTTCGTTCAGATCGACTACAAGGACATCCTCAAGCCGGGTGTCTACTCCGTCGAGTACCAGGACGCCGAGATCCAGCTCCAGGGCTGCGCGGGCTACGCGCAGGCGCGCTCCTACACGGTTGTCGAGATCATCGGTGACGACTACTCGAAGACCACGCTCTACGGGATGCCGTTCAGCATCGGCTGACATCTGTCGAATCCAACGAACCACCTTCCCGCTGAAGCGGACTCACTCAACCCTCGAGGGGTAACAACCATGTTCAACCGTAAGAACTTGGCACGGATGGCCGGTGTCGGCGCCGCTGCCACCGTGGCCATGGGCCTGTTCTCGACCGGTGCGGCGAACGCCGACACCTTCGTCCCGCTGCCGGGCGGCGAGCTCACCAAGACGTTGTCCGATGGCACCGTGGTGACGATTCGTCTGGTCGGCGAGTCGGCCAACATCAATCCGTCCATGGGTTCGACCCCGCTGCATCGCAACGCGTGGGTATCGGGCAGCGCTCAGGTCGAGCTGTCCGGCACCGCCGGCGGCAAGATCTTCCCCGGTTACACCGTCGGTTGCCAGGTCAACATCGCGGGCGGCGGCGCCACCGGCGGGGTCGACGGCAACGTGGACTGGAGTGGCGAGAGCGTCACCGGCGGCGTCGGCGCCAACTCCGGTGGCAATCTGACGTTGGGTCCTGGTCAGGCGAAGTCCTTCTATGTCCTCGACCAAGAGGCGGCCGACGACTTCGGTAACGAGGTGCACAAGACCCGTAATGCCTTCAAGGGCACCAGCGGCTCGGTGACCTGGTCCGACGAGACCATCGGTCTGTCCGGCTGTGGCGGCTACGCGCAGGCGCGGGCGTTCATCAGCGTCGAGGTGGAGACCGACAACGTCGTCACCTGGGTGACGCTGTGGGGTAAGCCTTTCAGTCTCGGCTGAGTGATCGCGGGTGAAAAGCCCGCCGACGCCAACGAAATGGGCTCGTCGCATCTGCGGCGGGCCCATTTCGTTGTGAAACCGAGTGCTGTGAAACATCACTCGCGATCCTAACCGGATCGCTTGCGGATCGTCGGCGGTTCGACGTGGCTTGCCTGAAATTCCTGAAAAGTCTGGTTGGTGCCGAATAATAGTGTACGGGCCGCGATCGCTCGACCTGCGATGTCGGCGGACCGCCTAGTGGACAGCACATCCCACCGGGCGCCGTCGGCCTCGAGCGAGCTGCCCACCCCAACACCCCAGGGTGGACAGACGCAACCTGACGAGGAAAGTATGACCAACTACCGCCGCACCAACGGACTGTCCAGAGCTGTTCGCATCGCTGGTGCTGCCGCCGCGACAACCGTTGCCACTGGTTTGTTCTCGACCGGTGCCGCGAATGCCGATGTCTTCGTGCCGTTGCCGGACGGCCAGAAGTACGGCCCCGGCGTGACTCTCACTCATGTGGGTGAACGCGCCCTGATCTCCCCTTCCCTGGCCGCGAACGGTGCCGGCCGTGTCGTGTGGGTGACGGGGAATGCCATTGCCGACGTATCCGTCACGCCCGAAGGGGTGATCGGGCCCACCAATGGCCCGGGAAATGCGCCGGGCACCAATAATTCGTCGACCCATGGTGTTTCGCAGATCAGCACCGGCTATGTCGTCGGCTGCCAGGTCAGCATCGCTGATGACGCCATCTCCGCGGGCGTGTCCGGCGGTGTCAATGTCAGCGGCGCGAGTCTCGGCGGTTCGATCGGGTTGCAGTTGGGTCCCGGCGAGGTCCGGTTCGTCAGCCTCGATTACAAGGACATCCTCAAGCCCGGCGTGTACGCCGTCGAGTATCAGGATGCCGAGATCCAAGTCCAAGGCTGCGCCGGCTATGCCCAGGCGCGTTCCTACACGGTTGTCGAGATCATCGGTGATGACTACTCGAAGACCACGCTGTATGGGATGCCGTTCAGCATCGGCTGACGCCGACCGGATTCGTCAAAACTCTTTTCGCCGAGGCGAACTCGATTCTGGAGGGGTAACAACATCATGATCGACCACAAGAAGTCGGCACGCGCGGTCGGGCTGTGCGCATCTGCTGCCATCGCGTTGGGTTTGCTCTCGACCGGTGCGGCGAATGCCGATACCTTCGTTCCGCTGCCGGGCGGCGAGCTCACCAAGACGCTGTCCGATGGCACCGTGGTGACGATTCGTCTGGTCAACGAGTCGGCCAACATCAATCCGTCCATGGGCTCGACCCCACTGCATCGCAACGCGTGGGTATCGGGCAGCGCTCAGGTCGAGCTGTCCGGCGCCGCGGGCGGCTTCCTCTTTCCCGGTTACACCGTCGGCTGCCAGGTCAACATCGCGGGCGGCGGCGCTACCGGCGGTGCCGACGCCGGTGTGGACTGGAGTGACGGGCAGAATATGCGCCCCTCGGTCGGGGCGAACTCCGGCGGCAATCTGTCGCTGGGTCCTGGTCAGGCGAAGTCCTTCTATGTCCTCGACCTCGAGCAGGCCGACGATTTCGGCAACTCGGCACACCGGACGAATATCAGGTTCAAAGGCACCCACGGCTCGGTCACCTGGGCGGATGAGACCATCGGTCTGTCCGGCTGCGGCGGCTACGCGCAGGCGCGGGCGTTTGTCAGCGTCGAGGTCGAGACCGAGAACGTCAGCACCTGGGTGACGTTGTGGGGAGCGCCGTTCAGCCTCGGCTGAGCGCTGGGCAACCCTCCGACCACACGCGAAAGGGTCCGTCGTGGCGGGCCCTTTCGCGTGTAGCACAGTGGATTTCAGAATTCGTGCCGTCCGCCTTCGCTGGCCCTGGCCTCGGCGAGAAGATCGCGGATCTGGATCAGTACGTCCGAATCGGTCAAGGCGGAGTCGTCGGACCGCCGCGTCTTTATCTTTGTTGCCGGCGCCACGAGCACGAAGTACAGCACTACGGCGATAATGATGAAGTTGATCAGGGCTGTGATGATCGGGCCGACCTGAACGAACGTTGCTGGCTTGTCGGCAATCAGGCGGAAACCGAGCCCGACCTCGTCGCTGCCGCCGAAGACGGCGAGAATCGGATTGACGACACCACTACTGAACGCGGTGATAATCGCCACGAACGCCGTACCGATGATCACGGCAACCGCCAGGTCGACGACATTTCCGCGGAACAGAAACTCCTTGAAACCCTTGAGCATTGCCGATGTCTCCTCTTCGTGTGGAGCTGACCAGTCGTGCTCGGCGGTCCCCGCCTGCCGGTATGCCAGATGTTAGTAGACGGTAATGGCAAATTACTGGCGAACTGGTTCGGTCGGTATGTCGGTCAATGGAAGACGACGGTGAGTGCGGTGTGCAGCGAGGCCAGCGCCACGGCAGTGGCGTGTTCGGCGTCCGTGGCGACCAGCACTACGCGTTCGGCGGCGCCGCGTCCGTCGCCGGGGCCGGCGACCAGGATGACGGCGGCGTCGGTAGCAAGGGGCCGTACCGATCGGGCGCCTGGTCCGGCGGTTTCCTCCGCGCCGACCACGTCGACGCGGTCGCCCGCGCGCAGGATCTCGGCGACCGCGGTGTCGGCCAAGCGGATCGGAACGATCCTGGCGTCCCGCGTGCCGGAGGCCGCGGCGGCCAGCCGTGGGCCGACGACGCGCAGATCGGTGAAAACCTCGCCCTCCCGCATGGCGCCGGTCAGAGTGGCTCCGACCAGCGCGGCCGGATCAATCACCACGCCGGCTGGCAGAGTGCCCGCTTCGCGCGGCGCCGAACGTAGGTCGCCCGCGGCGATCAGGTGTCCCGGCGCCAGATCTCGACCTGCGAGCACGACCGTCGTGCGTTCGGTGCTGGGATCGCCGCGGAAGAAGAGGACGGCTGCGAGCACCGCGAAGGCGGCGGCGAGCAGCCGTCGAGCGAGCACGGCATCGGCCCAGGGTGGGCGTTGCCACACCGAGTCCCAGCCGCCCCGGCCGAGAGTGGCTAGTGCGCGAGTCATGGTCGGATCCTATGGCCGCAGACGCACGGACCCGGCGGGGAGAACGGCGGACTGTGGATAGCCCGAATGGGCTGTGGAAACCCTCGAATCAGCTGGCGACAGCGGTGCTGGCCGCCGTGGCGGAACCGCTCGACGCGCCGGATTCGGTGGACGGAGCCGAAGAACTGTTCGAGCCGCTGTCGGACTTGGCGGGGTCACTCGCGGTGGAAGCGCCACCACGGCTGTCGGTGCGGTAGAAACCGCTGCCCTTGAAAACGATGCCGACCGAGTTGAACAGCTTGCGCAGCTTCCCCGAGCACTCCGAGCAGACGCTCAGGGCCTCGTCGGAAAAGGACTGAACGATATCGAAGCGGTTGTCACACTCGGTGCACGCATACGAATAAGTTGGCACAGGATCCTCCGCGGGTTCGTCAATCTGGCACTCTACAGCCGACAGTGCCAACACCGCCAATCAGTATTTCATTCCGCGATGCTATTGCCGCCCAGCCGTCGCAAGCCGCCACGCGGCGTCAATGCCCAACCCACGCGCAGATCATGGGGTTCCTCGGGGAGGCGGTCGACCAGTTCGTCGTCCCGGACCACCGCGACCAGGCGGGCATCCGCGCGTGCGGCCGACAGCGTGCGGTCGTAGTAGCCCGCGCCACGTCCGAGCCGGACGCCGCGCCGGTCGACGGCGAGCGCCGGGACCAGGATCAATTCGGCCCGGCCGACGGTCGGAGGGGGCAGTACCGCGCCCGTCGGCTCCAGCAGCCCGAAGCGTGCTCTACGCAGACTGTCCGGGCCGGTGTACTCGCCCCAGCTCAGCGGACCCGGAGGACCGGTGACCGGCAGAAGCACCCGCGCGCCACCCGCTCGTAGTGCGTCCAACATCGCTGGGGAGCCCGGCTCGGCGTCAACCGGTACATACGCGCAGACCCATGCACGTGCGTCCAGGCAACCAGCCGCGGCGGCCAGTGCGATCGCCTCGTTCGCGCGATCGGTGGCGCTCACCGCGGCCCGCCGGGCGAGCAGTTCGGCGCGCCACGCATGTTTGGCACGCTCGCCGGGCATCTCCACGGTGATCACCATAGGCTCACCCCGGTATCGGGTCGGCGCGACGCCGGTCCGGCGGCGTGATGGATGGATAGGGTATGCGTATGACAGCAAAGGCCGGACAGCCTGGTGACGCCGCGCTGGTGTCGTGCTTCCGCACAGCCGTGGTGCCCGCGGCCGGGCTCGGAACACGATTCCTCCCCGCGACCAAGACGGTGCCGAAGGAACTTCTTCCGGTGGTGGACACCCCCGGGATCGAACTTGTCGCCACCGAGGCTGCCAGCTCCGGCGCCGAGCGGCTGGTGATCGTCACCTCGCCGGGCAAGGACGGCGTGGTCGCGCACTTCGTCGAGGACCTGGTGTTGGAGAGCACGCTCGCCGAGCGCGGCAAATTCCATCTGCTGGAGAAGGTGCGCAAGGCGCCTGGGCTGCTCGACGTCACCTCCGTGGTGCAGGAAGAGCCACTCGGGCTCGGCCACGCGGTTGCCCAGGCGGAGAAGGTCCTCGACGATGACGAGGACGCCATCGCGGTGCTGCTACCGGACGACCTCGTGCTGCCGTGCGGCGTGCTCGACGTGATGAGCCGGGTGCGCCGTAAGCGCGGTGGAACGGTGCTGTGCGCCATCGACGTACCAAAGGACGAGGTCAGCGCCTACGGCGTCTTCGATGTGGCGCCGGTGCCGGACGCGGTGAACCCGAATGTGCTGCGGGTCAAAGGAATGGTGGAGAAGCCCGCCCTTGCCGACGCGCCGTCGACCTTCGCCGCCGCGGGCCGATACCTCTTGGATCGCGCCATCTTCGACGCGCTGCGCCGGATCGAGCCGGGCGCCGGCGGCGAGCTACAGCTCACCGACGCCGTCGCACTGCTCATTTCCGAAGGTCATCCGGTTCATGTGGTGGTGCACCGTGGGTCGCGCCACGATTTGGGCAACCCGGGCGGTTATCTTCGAGCTGCGGTCGATTTCGCGCTGGAACGAGCGGAGTACGGCCCCGCCTTGCGCGAGTGGCTGCAGCACCGACTCGGTCCGGACTGGGATCCGCAGCTGACGACCTACGACTGACGAGCCTGTCGGGTTTCGCCGAGAGTGGACCGTCGGGTACGAATGAGGGTCCACCGCGGTGTGCGCGAACGCGGTTGTGCCGCGTCGGGATCGCGATCATGGTGCGGCGGAGTCGGATGGAGTGCGGGAGAGGATCAGGAAGGGCTGGATGCGCTCGGTTGAGGATCAGCAGATCAAGGTGACCGCAGCGGCGGTCGCGCCTCGCCCGGTCCGGGTCGCGATCTCCGAGGCCCACGGCCTGCTGTGCGCCGAGGACGTGGTCACCGAGCGGCCGCTGCCCGGCTTCGATCAGGCCGCGATCGACGGCTACGCGGTGCGCAGTGTGGACGTCGCCTCCGCGGGCGCCGACATCCGCAACGAGGACGGCGATCTCGTCGATCTGACCCTTCCGGTGGTCGGCGAGGTGGTGGCCGGATCGCGGCAGCCGATTCGGCTGCAGCCGCGACAGACGGTCCGGGTGGACACCGGTGCTCCGATGCCGACGCTGGCCGACGCGGTGCTCCCGCTGGATTTCACCGACGGTGGGCGGGCCCGGATCAAGGTGTACGAGCCGGTGCGCTCCGGCGATTACGTGCGGCGCATCGGCGACGATGTCCAGCCGGGCGATGTCGCAGTGCGCGCCGGCACCATCATCGGCGCAGCCCAGGTGGGTCTGCTTGCCGCCGTGGGGCAGGACAAGGTGCTGGTGCACCCGCGTCCGCGGTTGTCGGTGATTTCGGTGGGTGGTGAATTGATCGATATCGATCGCACGCCCGGCCCCGGACAGGTCTACGACGTGAACTCCTACGCGCTGGCCGCGGCCGCACGGGACGCGGGTGCGGATGTGAACCGTGTCGGCATCGTGAGTGCCGATCCACGGCGCCTCCGCGATGTGGTCGAGGGGCAATTGGTGCGGTCGGAAGTTGTCGTCATCGCGGGCGCGGTCGGTGGCTGGGCTTCCGAGCAGGTTCGCGAGGCGCTCGAAGGGCTCGGTGAACTCGAAATCACCCGGGTGGCCATGCATCCTGGATCGGTGCAGGGCTTCGGCCGACTCGGCCGGGACGAGGTGCCGACCTTCCTGCTGCCGTCCAACCCGGTCGGTGCGCTGGTGGTGTTCGAGGTGATGGTGCGACCACTGATCCGAATCGCGTTGGGACGTAGGCAGCCCATGCGCCGGATCGTGCGCGCCAGGACGATCACCCCGATCAGTTCCATGGTCGGGCGCAAAGGGTATCTACGCGCACAGCTCCTGCGCGATGAGGCGACCGGCGAATACCTCGTGCAACCGCTCGGCGGTGCGAACACGTCCTCGCATCTGCTGGCGACGCTCGCCGAGGCGAACAGCCTGATCGTGATCGACCCGGACGACGCCGAGATCCGCACTGGTGACGAGGTTCAGGTCGCCTTTCTCGCACAGCGTGGCTGAGGCGTGGAGTCCATGAACGTGTTCCGGGCCACGCAGCATCCGGGATGGCCTGCGCGACTCGGTCCGGTCCGGGTCGAGGCCGGGCAGGTGACGTTGCGTCCGGTGCGATTGCGTGACGCGGCGGCGTGGAGTCGGATTCGGTTGCGCGACCGGGCGCATCTCGAGCCGTGGGAGCCGACCGGACGCGGGGCGTGGGAGGCGCGCAATCACGCGTCCAATTGGCCCGCGTTGTGGTCGAGTCTGAAGGCGGAGGCGCGCCGCGGCGCGATGATCCCCTTGGTGATCGAGGTGGACGGCGCCTTCAGCGGGCAGTTGACCGTCGGCAACATCGTGCGGGGTGCACTGCGCTCGGCCTGGATCGGCTACTGGGTGGCCAAGGACCTCAGCGGACAAGGTGTCGCGACCGCGGCGCTCGCGCTCGGCCTGGATCACTGTTTCGAGTCGGTCGGTCTGCATCGTGTCGAGGCCACCGTGCGGCCGGAGAATCTGGCCAGCCAGGCGGTGCTGCGCAATGTCGGGTTCCGGGAGGAAGGGCTGCTTCGACGCTACCTCGACGTAGACGGAGCGTGGCGGGATCACCTGCTGGTCGGTCTGACGGTCGAGGAACTGACGGGAACAGTTCTGGACCGCCTGGTTCGAGAGGGGCGCGCCACCCTGCCGTGAATCCGACGCGCCCGGTGCAACCGACGCGCGGTGAAATTGGTGGAAATGTGACAGGTGTGGCGGATGTGCACGGCGCGCCTGCCGGACCGGACCGCTACCCGGAATTAGCCTACGGACGTCGGTGGTGCGTCTTGCAACACCGGCAGGGAGCCTGCGAGGCGACCGGTATCCACGCCGCAGTGTCGGATGGAGGCCGGCGGACGCGGGGCGTGTTACGCACCGCTCGCGGGCCGAGCCGGAAAAATCCAGGCGGGGACGGAGGTGCTGACCGAGATGCCGAATTCGATCCTGTGGATCGGACTGGTCGTGCTCTGGGTCTTCGTCCTGTTCCCGATCCTTGCCGACCGACACCCGAGAATACGCAGGACCACCGACGCCGCGCTGGCGACCAGAGTCCTGCATCGCGGCGGCGGAAAACGACGACTCAGAAAAGGCCCGGCTGCCGGGCACGAAACCGATCCGAACTGGCGGCCCCGCCGCGTACCGAGAAAGTATTCCCACAGCGATGATGCGGAGGACCGGATGACGACACCGGCCGACGAGTCCGTCACCGAGGCTGACGAGGAAGACGTGACCGCGGCCGCCGAGGCCGCGGGATCCGGCATCGCTGACGCCGAATCGGACAACGTAGAGTTGGCCGACCTCGACATCGGTGAACCGGGCGACGACGAGGTGGCCGACCGCGACTTCCGCGCCGGCGAATCCGATGACCGCGACCCCGATGGCGCTGAAGCGGACGACGAAGGGGCCGACCTCGACCGCGATTTCGCCGAACCGGGCGACGACGAGTCGGAGGACTACGAAGCCGCGGAACTGGCTGCATGGAATGACTCGGCGGCTGATGATGGCGGTGTGGGCGAAAGCCATTTCGAACCGGTCGCGGCCAGGATACCTCCCGTGTGGAGCGCCGCGCCCGCCCGCCTGGACGATTTCGAGTACGACGAGTATGACGAGCACGACGAAAATCATTGGTACGAACCAGAATTCGTGCCCTCTCGGCGTGGTCGCGGTGGCTTCGACCCCGAGGCCGACGCGATCGCCCGCGCGGCCCGCTACGGCTTTCGTCAGCGGGCGGTGCTCGGCTTGATACTCGCCGCCATTCTGTGCGGGGCGCTTGCGGTGGTGTTCACCGCACTGTTGTGGTGGGCATGTGGGCTGGCCGCGATCGTGCTGGTGGGCTATCTGGCCTATCTGCGCAAGCAGGTGCGAATGGAGGAGGAGATCCGCCGCAGGCGCGCCGCCCGTCTCACCCGTGGCCGACAGCACGGCGAAGCGGGCAACCGTCAGCGCCGGGCCGGCGTCCCGGAACCGCACAGCAGTATGGACCGCGATACCGCTCGCGCCCTCCGTCGCCGGTCAGTGCTCGTGGAGTCCGATGACGAGGACCCGATGTTCGACCACCTCGATCCCTTCGATCCGGCCACCGCCCGCGCTCTGCGCACCCGCACCGGGCGCAACATCCGCCGTGCCGCGGGCGCCTGAGACACTATCCGGGCAGTTCAGACCACCGATTCGGAGACGCGGCGGGTGGCCTGATACAGTGTCACAGCGCGGTTCTCCGGAGCCGCACGGGGCTATAGCGCAGTTGGTAGCGCGTCTCGTTCGCATCGAGAAGGTCAGGGGTTCGATTCCCCTTAGCTCCACCATGTTTGCCATTGCGCGAACACTTGCTTCATTTGCCCTGACCGGCGGTTTTCCTCCGGTCAGGGCATTTTTGTGTTCAGGGGGGTGGGGTTGAGGGATGTGGAGGACGGGGACGATGGTTTCTGGTCCGGTGATCTTGATTCCTTCGATGAGGGCGGACAGTTGCCCGATGTAGACGGGGTTGGACAGGGTGCCGCAGGCCTTTGGTGGCCCGGGCCGTCAGGTGGCCCCCTAGGCACCTCTGGCAGCCCCGAGTGAGTAACGGCGTCCTCCCCTGGCGGCGTACGACCGTGGTGGCGGCGTGGCGCTGATGGCTCCGGTGAGCGGTCGGTTCCGGGTGTGCGCCGGACGCGAGCGGCACCCACCACACCGCGCCGTCGCGTAGCGCGGGGACCTCGCGAATCCGCGAGCGCCGCCCAGGTCACGGGTGGTTGTCGCGCGACCAGCCGCCGTCCGTGTGGGCGCTGATCCTCGTGGACCGGTGGCTATGGCGCGGACGAGCGCCAGGGCAGCTAAGTCTTCCTGCGCCACGTAGCCGGGAAGATTTGATGAGGTGCGCAGTAGTTGAGCGAGCGAAATATTGATTTGACGTCGTGGCTCTCCTGTCGCCGCCTCAGCTGCGCTATAGGCGCTTGCTGAAGCGGTAGGGAGCGCCCGTTCCACTTCGCAGAATCGAGCCGAAAAGAACAAATCCCATGCGCGAGCTACCGCAGCGGTCAGTTCCAGCTGTGCGCCTGGTGGCGTATCTGGAATGCACCCCATAAGCACTGACCGCAGATGAAACATATTGCCGTCATGCGACCCGCTGCCCGAGCCATCCGGGGTTGCTTTGTCGGCAGGTCGCAGGGGCACCGCGGCGCGGCGTCGGACAGCATTGCGTCAGGAGCGAGGATGTCGGTGAGTTCGGGGGTGGCTTTCAACGCGACAGCGAGTTTGGGTCACAGCCACGCCAGAGGCTCACTCTTACCGGCCTCCCAGTACACCGGCACAGCCACACCATGGCGGCTGCCGACGCGATCGGCCGTCGACTGGGGTCGAGACCGATCGCCACGACCGGCGAAGACCATCTGAAGGCGGTTGAACGGGCCAGGCAGTGGCCGACACGAAGTTCGCACTGGGAGGACCGCCGCCACGTCGCGCGGGTTCGAACGCGATCGTTTCGGCGTGGGACTCGAAGTGGTTGCGCCGCCACTGCGTCATCGATGATCTCGCGCAGCAGCTGACCGGATTCGATGGTCCGGTCGCCGAGCCTGCCGGCGGCTCCCGGCCGCGGGGTGCTGTCGGCCGCGGTGACTGCCGGGAAACTGCAGGAGCGCAACGGATTCGGAACACGGACGCCTCTGGGTGATTCACTGGGATCGCTCCGATCCCAGCGTGTTCGTGGGCCGCCTCGGGCAAGGATTACCTCGACAAACTCGTCGGCAGTCGATGGAAGTGCTCCGGACGTGTCGTCGAGTTACAAGTTCCTGCGACCGATTTGACTGAGCACATGTCAAATATTTTGATTCACAACAAGGTTCATGGATCTTTCTCCCAAAGATGGGAAGATGCACTCCCTTGACTAGTGATGTGTCACACACCAAACTCTGATTACTCCAGCAGTTCTGGAGACTTGTCGGCCGACATGGTGAATTCTAAGCGAATCGAGGGTTCGGGCTATGACGACGAGTATCGCGGCCGCAACATCGGCTGAAACCGAAGTGCCTGCCGCGGATTTCGACACCACACATCTCAAGGAGAACCTGCGCTGGGGCCACTTGTTCTGGCCGGGCTCCACGGCGTTGACCGAGGAGCAGATCGACGATCGTGTAGCCCGCTACCAGCGGTCGCTCGAGCGCTTCCGGGCCGGCGGCATGCAGGGCAACTACCTGCCCGACGATCTGGAAGTGGACTCGGCGTGGCATGCGCACCAGTGCGATCCGGTCGGGTACGCGGAGTTCTGCACCCGGTATTTCGGTGGCATTCTCGCCCATACGGTGACGCTGTGTGTCTGCAAGTTGGTCGAGCTCGACCAGAAGTGACCCGCGCTTCGTGATAGCCGAGACGCATATCCGCGTCTCGGCCCCCGATTCATGCTTTGCGCAACTGAAGGGAGGTGGCTCGTGGAATCGATACTGAACGGGATCGCTGCTCTCGTCGCAGGGCCGGCACCGCCGCCGCTCGCATTCGTTGGCGACCGCGAGAGTTGATCCGTTCGGCGTAGCTCCCCTGCGTGGGAGCTACGCCCCGGCGGCAACTATCCGACCGTACGTGCGTCCGGTGACCGCCGTGCAGCGCACTACTCGCGTGGACCGATCGCACTGTTTCCAAAGCCATGAATGAGCGACGGTTGTAGAGCTTTCGAGGAGCTACCGATGAAGTTTTCGATCGAGCAGCCGACGAGCCCGACCTCGGGCACGCGGCAGGCTCCGCTATCGGAACCGGCCGACCCGCTCGACGTGGTGGGTCGCGCTCTCGGTACGGCGGTGGAGAGTATCGTCCCGAAGGGCAGTGGCACGATCCCGCCGTTACGCCGTGGCTCATCTCGGGTCACGGAATTTTCCGGCCGGTCATGATGACCGACTCCGGACATATCACGCGAGAGAGCTGGGCAGCTGAATTCTTCGACGAAGGCTTCCGCGAAACCTTCACTATCCTGGGCAAATTCGATGACACCGAGAGCGAAGTCGAGGCGATCGATGCCCTCCTCCGATTGCCTCCCGGAGCGCGAATACTCGATGTCCCGTGCGGCTTCGGCCGTCACGCCGGGCCGCTCAGTCGGCGCGGGTATCGGGTCGTCGGTATAGATAACTCGCCGAAACAACTCGACGACGCCCGCCGTCGATATCCTGACTGCGCCTTCGTCCTGACAGATATGCGAACGCCACCCGCAGGTCCATACGACGCAATTCTGAACCTGTGGATCAGCTTCGGCTTCTTCGACACCCGTGCGGAAGACTCTGCCGCTCTCGCGGCCTGGGCTGACGTTCTCGTGCCCGGGGGCAAGCTGGTCATGGAACTCGATACTCTCGAATGCTTCGAGCATCGTGTGCGCAAAGGCAGCGAGTTGATCAGTACGCAGCTGGTTCAACGGTCCGATCTCGTTGGTAACGCTCGATATGATTGGACTACCCAGGAACTCAACCTCCATTGGAGGCGCCCTGGATGGTCTCGACACGGTCGGCTCCACATGTATTCTCGACCACAACTCGAGACAGCAATCTACGAAGCCGGATTCAGCCACGTGGCATTCTCGGGCGACTTTGATGGCCGTCCGGTGGACGTGGACAGCGGAACCGTCATCGTCGCAACCAGGTAGCGCGGCACTTTCATAACTCCGACCGATTCGGTCCAGGGCAGTGGGACTGAAAGTCTGCGTGTTCAGAGTGTTTCACTGCCGTTCATTGCGATTCGGCATCCGAGCGATGGATTGCACCCATGCGTGTCATCGGGTCGAACTATTCAGCTACTGAGCATCCGCTGCTGATGGATGCGGTGGGCACCTACAGACGATGCCCACCAGCCTGGCTGATCGTCTACTTCTTCTCCACGGCCCTGGCGAGCAGGCCGAGCGAGGCCCGCAGCACGGATTCAGGAAGAATCGGGAAGATTCCCATGTCGCGGTATTTCTCTGGGATCTGACTCCAGTCGTAGTACGACGTCACCGAGGTGCCGATCTCGCTGGGTTCCACGCGGTAGCCGTAGCGGTGTTCAATCGGCACCTGGCCCTCTCGGCCGACTGTCCACGCGATATGGGCGTCCTTTTCGAATGCCGTGATGGTCACCGTGACGTCGTACTTTCCCATCTCGGGAAAGTCATTGAGCGATTCACGATCCATATGCACGACGAATTCATCTCCGACGGCGGTGATGGCTTCGCCTTCGGCGGATTGCAGCATGCCCGTGCTGTCGATCGACACATGCCCTTCGGGCGAGCACAGCAGGGCGAAGATCTCGGCCGGCTGTGCCGCGATCTCCCGTCGGACCTCGAACCGTTCTTCATTCATGGGATCCATCCTCGCACAATCGTTGAGCGGACGCTGATCCAAAAGGCGGTTCGGTGAGCGCAACTGACGAGAGGCAAGGGATGCGCGTGGGCCGGCGGCGCCTGGTTCGAAAAGAGTTCGGTACAACGTATCTCGATGAAATTTCGGTCGTTCCGCCCCGCCGTTCGGATATAATTCCCGCATACCGGCGAATGATCCGTTGTGGCGTGATGCGGAGATCTTGGCAGCCAATGTCAAAGTCGCGCAGGGACATTCTCCGCCAAGTTGCTGTCGGGTCTCGTTAATATCTCGAATAGTGCTGCCGCGCAGAACGTTCCCTTTGCGGAGGCCGCCGGATACTCGCGTTCATATCTCCACTGTCGCCTCCGTCCGGATCTCCGAGCCGGGCGAGGTGGCGGCGCTGATCACATCGTTTCCGGCAAGTCCGCCACCGTCGTGGGGCGGAGTTCGTTATCGACGATTGCGGGCGCGATCAGTGGCGACCGGCCGCCGGAATACCACACAGGATTTTCTCGACCGAGGTCGTGAAGTCGCATGCCTGCCGCTGGAGCAGGTCGATGTGGTCCGTTCAGCTGCCGGAGAAGGGCTTTCACCGTACCGTGCAAGCTCTTGCGACGCGCGCTCGCGGAATTCGGGTCCCGAGTCGGCGCAATGCCGGGATACTTCGTTGTCGGCTCTGGGCTGTCGCGCGGACCTCCACTGAAGCTGCGGCAGCCACGTCGGGCATGTCAGCCCTTGCCGTCTCTGAGTTCACGTTTCAGGATCTCGCCGCTGCCCGCCTTGGGGAGTTCACCGACGAACTCGACGATCCGCGGGCGCTTGTAACCGGCAAGCCGACCCTCGAGCCAGCCGAGCAGTTCACTCTCGTCGAGTTCCTGACCATGGCGCACCACCACGACCGCTTTCACGGTCTCACCCCAGTGCGGGTGGGGTACGCCGACGACGGCGGCCTCGTGCACCGCAGGGTGCGTGCCGATCGCGTTCTCGACCTCGACCGAGTAGACGTTCTCGCCGCCCACGATGATCATGTTCTTGAGCCGGTCGTGGACGTAGAGGAATCCGTCGTTGTCGATCGTTCCGATATCGCCGGTGCGGAACCAGCCGTCGGCGGATATCGCGGCCGCGGTCTCCGCGGGTTTGTTCCAATATCCTGTGGTCAGTTGCGGCGTCCGCAGCCAGATCTCGCCGTCCTCACCGGTGCCGAGGTCGCGACCGGTGGAAACATCGACGATCCGGCACTCGCAGCTGGGGTGGATGCGGCCCACGCTACCCGGATGCCGGTCGACCTCCCCCCGGCGCAAGACCGGCGCGACCGCCACCCCGGCACAGGTTTCGGTCAAGCCGTAACCCTGCGAAAAGCCGGTCTGCGGCAGCATCTCCATCGCCTCGTCGATCAGCGAGCTGCTCGAGGGCGCGGAGCCGTAGATGATCACCTCGAGACTGGACAGGTCGAAGGTCGCGGCGGCCTTCTCGGCAACCAGACTGGCCAGCAGGGTCGGTACCAGGCTGGTGTGGGTGACACCTCGGTCCTCGACGGCGCCGGCGATCGCGGCGACCGAGGACCCCGACGGGATGACTACCTCGCCGCCCAGGTGTACGCAACACGTCACCGAGCTCATCCCGCTCATACGGAACATCGGCAGGCAGGCCATGTACCTCATCTCCGGGTACAGCGCCCAGGCTGCCGCGGCCTGCTGGGCCATCTCCCGCAGATTTCGCTCGACCAGCTGAATGCCCTTGGGCTCGCCGGTGGTGCCGGTCGTGTAGGCCAGCAGCACGAGGGACTCGTCGGATTGATCGGCATCCGGCGCGTAGCCGGAATCCCCCGCGGCATACCAGCGCTCGAAGTCGGAGCCTTCGGGTCCGTCCAGCCGGACCACCGGGCACCGTGGGTCGAACCCCGATGCCAACTCCCGATCGGCGAAGAGCAGGGACGGGTTGCAGTCCTCCAGAACAGCCCGGAGCTCGGCCGCGGTCAGCCGCCAGTTCAGACCGACCAGCACAATGCCGGCCCAGGAGGCGGCGTAGACGAGTTGGACGTAGGCCAGGTCGTTGTCCGCGAGTACCGCCATCCGGTCTCCCCGGCGTAGACCGGCAGCGTGCAGCCGGTCCGCGATTCGCGCTACGTCCCGGGCGAACTCCGCATAGGTCTGTGATCCCGTAGGCGCGCTGACCGCGCGGCATCCGGCGCGGTCCCGAGCATGCCCGACCAAAAGTCCGGCCAGCGTCGGGGGGTGAGAAATGGTCATCGGCGTTTCCCTGGATCCTGGCCGCGACCGCAGTCACCTGCCCGGCGTACCGGATGGTTGATGTCCCATGGGTGCCAGATCACGTGGCCAACGGTTCGATCTCGTCGACGACGAACTGCCGAACCCAGGTGAGCTCTCGGGCGAACTCCAGATCGGTCTCGAGGCTCGAGGATCTCCTGCTCCCTCTTCTGCGTTCATATCTCTCGTTGGTTGGAACCGTGCAGGCACTATGCTCGGACCCCGGAAAAGGTTACCGCCGCACAGGTTCCCACCGTCCCGCGATCAGTCGCGGTCCTGAAGATGCTGCAGGACATCGTATCCGGGGCACGATCGGGTTGTCATGCGATTCGAAAGGACGCAACCCCGCCTCCGCGGGGCCGCTCTTCCGGCAACCCGCAAGACCTCACCGGCAACAAGTCGAACAACGCTACCTACGCAGCAAAGCCGACCACCACGACTGAATGCCGGTGTAACTCAGCGAACCCGCCAGGAATGGTGGGCCTCATCAACAGCACCCTGTGGGTGTGTGGGGGCAGCGGTGCACGCTGTGCAAGACGTACTTGTCATGGGTGATCGAGGCCTTGTCGCTGACGTCGCACAGGACCGAGGCGGTCGATGCCGGTGCCGCCTCCCGTGATGAAGGCACGGGTCCCTTCGAACTCCCCGTTCACTTGCCGACCCCGGTCAACTCGATGGAGAGGTCCCACAGTCGACGGGCATTGTCCGGGTCGAGGGCGTAGTCCGCGACGCCTCGGCGTATTCCGGGGATGAACGGCTCGGCCTCCTGGCAGTCCTCGAAATAGGTGCCCGTCACGCCCTCGACAAGCGGGGACGCGGCGAGCAAGACCGACGTCGCGGCTCCCTGTGCGATGTTCTTCTCCGACACGCCGGTCTTGCCCGAGGGGTCGAAGGTCGGCGGCGGGGCGTCGATGTGGCGGCCCAGATCGGTCTCCCAGATGCGGCCCGGGTTGAGCGCGTTGACCGCGATGCCGTCTTCGGCCCACCTCTTGGACGCCTCGACCGCGAAGAGGATGTTGGCGGTCTTCGACTGCGCGTAGGCAAGCCACGGGTCGTAGGGCTCTGCGGCGAAGTCGACGTCGTGGAAGCGAACGGGACCGTTGACGTGCCCGACCGAACTCAGCACCACCACACGAGCGTGCCCGGCGGCCGCGAGCGCGTCATGGAGGCCTACGGTGAGCGCGAAGTGGCCGAGGTGGTTGGTCGCGAATTGGAGTTCGCGACCGTCGGGCGTGTGCTGCTCGGGATTCGCCATGATGCCCGCGTTGTCGACGAGGATGTCCAGCGGGCCCGTCCAGCCCGTCACGAATTCGGCGATCGACGAGCGGTCGGCGAGGTCCAGGCGCGCCGCGTGCACATTCGATGTCGGGGTCGTCGCACTGATCTCGTGCGCGGCCCGCGCGGCTGCGTCGAGATCACGTGCCGCGATCGTGACATCCGCTCCGGCTGACGCCAGCGCTCGCGCGGTCTCCCGGCCCAGACCCCCGGCGCCTCCCGTGACGATCGCGCGACGTCCGCCGAGGTCGACGCCGGCGATCACCTCATCGGCGGTCGACTGTGCGCCGAACGGTGTCGTGATGCGTTCGGTCATTCGTTCTGCCTCTCTCTCGTCCACCTCGGGCGCTTCGCTGTCGGTCCCCGGGGGTGTCGCACTAAGCTGTAAGTGGAGTAGCATCCGGTTACCGACTCAGTATAAGCGGATGCGCATCCGCTTGCAAGGAGGAGTATGCCGCGCTCGCTTCGCGCCGATGCCCAGGCCAACTACGACCGCTTGCTGGAGGTCGCCGCGCAGGTGTTCGCACGCGAGGGTGCGGACACCTCGATGAAGGCGATCGCCGCCGAGGCGGGGGTCGGTATCGGCACGCTCTACCGTCGGTTCCCCACGCGGGAGGATCTGATCGAGGCCACCTACCGAAGCACGACCGACCTTCTGTGCGACTCCGCGTCGAGCCTCATCCAAGAGTTCGCACCGGTCGACGCCATGCGCACGTGGATGGAGCGGTTCGTCGACTACATGCTCACCAAGCGGGGCATGGCCGACGCGCTGCCGACGATCCTCGCGACCCGCGAGGGTCTTCGCTTGCACAGTCGGGAGGCGCTCGCGGGCGCTGTCATCGAACTGCTGGACGCCGGCGTTTCCGCGGGGCGATTCCGCGCGGACGTCTCGCCGTCCGATGTGCTGATGGCGCTCGGCGGAGTCACTCTTATCAGCGGACACGAGCGCCAGCGCGCGCTGGCCACACGATTGCTCGGCCTACTGCTGGACGGGCTCGAGGCTCGTCCTGGTGCCGGGTCGATCGAGTAGGAACAGGGTCGGCGCGGCTTGCCGGTTTGCGGCGGTGAGACCGCCATCGACAGGTAGTGCGACCTCCCGAAACCAGGACCGCGTCACCGATCTCGGATTCGGACATGCCGTGGGTTCCGCGGCGTGATCCGGACGAGAGCGGTCGCGCGAACCGCCAGGCCGGGATTGATCGCCCCGCCCGAAGCGTGGCGATCGATCTCAGGTGGGTTTTCGCCTCAGCGGCCTACATCGTCCACATGCATCGCGTCGCCGGCTCGTCAGACCTTCACGGTCGTGTGCTCGAGTCGCTCTGTGACTGTCTGTAGGAGTTGATCGGACAACTGCGGGTCGGCAACGGCCCGCGACATCAGCAACGCGCCGACCATCGCGCTCAGTGTGAGTATGGCATCGGCCTGCGTCTCGCCAGGGGTGTCGCCGTCCGCCGTCTCGCTGAGGAGCGCCAGATAGCTCCGCACCTGCTTCTGGTACGCCTCCTTGATCTCCGCGCCGCCGCGGCCTGCCGCCGCGCCGAGCGTGACCAGGGCGCATCCTGTTCCTGGAGCGTCGCGGTGGCGGGTGCTGAGGTAGGACTCGATCAGTCCCAGACGGGGGTCCTCGGCGTTCTGCCGAGCGGCCTCCGCCATTTTGCTCTCCCCGTCGAGTAGGGCCAGCGCCGCTGCCTGATTCATCAGGTCGTCGCGTGAGGTGAAGTGTTTATAGAACCCGCCGTGGGTCAGGCCCGCCTCTTTCATCAGGTCCGCGACACCTGGCCGGGCCATCCCTTCCTCGCGAATACGGCGGGCGGTGATCCGCAGGACCCGTTCACGCGACTCCGCCTTGGCTGCCTGGGAGTGCCCCATGTCCCGACCTCCCTGAAATCCGAAAGTACCGACTGAACCACATTTAGATTACGGTCATCATACACATTCCAGTGGCCTGAAGGTGAAGCAGAAGTGGGTGGGGGTAAGTCTCAGGGCTCCGCGCGAACCGTCCGGCGAGGAGGAGGCATGACACCGCGCGGTCACCGGGCGCGTTCCCAGGTCAGGACGCCATTGCGGCGCGCACCCCAGATCGGGGCGGGCTCGGGCAGGATCAGTCGAAGTGTTTCGCCGTCCCACTCGGCGATCCTGGTCTGCGCGCCGCCCACCCAGTTGGGAAACAGGCTGAGTTTCACGTGGTGGACCACGAGGTTGTCCTTGGGCACCTCGTAGGTTCCGCCATAGGCCATATAGCCGACAGCCGCCGCGGACAGCTCCTCGGGTAGTCCTTCCTCGAGCCTTCCTGCCCGGAAGTCGGGCCGTTCGGGATGCATGATCTGGGCCGACATATGGCCGCCGGCGGTGTACATGATGAGCCCCTGGGGTCGCGGCCCGAAAGGTGTGACGACCTCGCCGCTCTCGATGTCGGTGGCCTCGTATGACATCAGGCGCCAGGCGCCGACCAGGACGTTGCGGAGTTGATCGCGGGTCATGTCGTTCCTCGTTGGTGTCCGACGCCTGTGCGGCGCCGCTCGGCGATTGGTCTGATGCGCGGCCCCGGGCTTCGGGGCTGGCGCGGTAGCGAGTCGGCCGTGGCCGGCTGGAAGTCGAATCCGCAAATCTGCGTGCCTATCCGTCGTGCCGGAGAAGGATCGGTCGCCACGGGGCTCCGTGGCCTGCCCTCGCTTCGGTGATCGACGGGCCTGCCGTCGCGACGCCCGAACTCGTGCCTCGCGGTTCCGCTTGTCGAACGTTCGCGCATGTGGATGATAATCATCATACACATTTCTATGAAAGCCCGCCCCCTCCTTGACGGTCAGGATGATATCTGTCATCTTGAATCTGAATTATATAAATCATCCAGATCACGTCAAAGTGAGGACTGTCATGACCGACGCCTACGACCCCACCCGCACCGCGGTGCTGCTGGTCGACCCCTACAACGACTTCCTGTCCGAGCGGGGCAAACTCTGGCCCCTGGTCGAGCCCGTGGCGACCGAGGTCTCCCTGCTGGACAACCTGCGCGCCGTGGTCGCCGCCGGCCGACAGGCGCACCTGCGGATCCTCTTCGTGCCCCACCGCCGCTGGCAGGAAGGCGACTACGACGACTGGGATCACCCCAACCCCACCCAGCGGCTCGTCCAGCAGCGTCACACCTTCGCCCGAGGCACTATCGGCGGGGAATTCCACCCCGATTTCCAGCCCGCCGATGGCGAAGTCATCGTCCAGGAGCACTGGGCCCAAAGCGGCTTCGCCAACACCGACCTGGACTTCCAGCTCAAGCAGCACGGCATCACCCACGTCATCGTCATCGGCCTGCTCGCCAACACCTGCATCGAGTCCACCGCCCGCTACGCCATGGAACTCGGTTACCACGTCACCCTCGTCCGCGACGCCACCGCAGCCTTCGAGCCCGCGATGATGCACGCCGCCCACGAACTCAACGGCCCCACCTACGCCCACGCCATCACCACCACCGCAGGACTCCTGCGGGTGCTCGAGAACGGAGAGAACTGAGATGGCACTGACCGGAGCCATGCTGATCGGCTCGTCCGCCGTGTCGGCATCCGATTCCACGATGAAGGCTCTCGACCCCGCGACGGGCCGCCAGATCGAGCCGGACTTCGCACTCGGCGGACCGGCCGAGGTCGACCGCGCCGCACGCCTGGCCGACGACGCCTTCGACGCTTACAACGGCACCAGCCTCCAGGAGCGCGCCACGTTCCTGGAGCTGATCGCGGACCGGCTGGACGGGATCAACCGGGAGCTGGCCGAGCGCGCGGCGCTGGAGACCGGCCTGCCCGTCGCGCAGCTCGAGGCCGAGGCAACCAAGGCCGCCGTTCAGTTTCGGCAGTTCGCCGAGGTGGTCCGCCAGGGCCGCTTCCGCCACGCGACTATCGATCCCGCGCAGCCCGAGCGGAAGCCGCGGCCGCGCATGGACCACCGCATGCAGAAGATCGCCATCGGCCCGGTCGTCGTCTTCGGCGCCAGCAACTTTCCCATCTCCTACTCCGTCGCCGGCGGCGACACCGCCGCCGCGCTCGCGGCGGGCAGCCCGGTCATCGTCAAGGCCCACAACGCCCACCCGGGAGCGTCCGAGCTTCAAGGGCGCGCCATCCAGAGTGCGGTCGCCGACCGCGGACTGCCCGAGGGTGTGTTCTCCCTGATCCGCGGCGCCGGCAACGAGATCGGCGAGGCCCTGGTCGACCACCCGCTGATCAAGGCGGTCACCTTCACCGGCTCCGAGGCCGGTGGCATGGCCCTCTACCGCCGGGCCCAGTTGCGCCCCGACCCGATCCCTGTCTTCGCCGAGATGACCAGCGTCAACCCCACCTTCGTCCTGCCCGCGGCGCTGGCGGCGCGTGGTGACGAGATCGGCGACGGGTTCGCCGAACGCATGCTCGTCAACGTCGGCCAGGCCTGCCTGAAACCGGCTATCCTGCTCGCCGTCCACGGCCCCGGCTACACCGAGATGCGTGACGCGGCCGCCGCACGGGTGAGCGCGATGGCCGCGCGCACGATGCTGACACCGGGCATCCACGACGCCTATGACCGCAACGCGCAGCGGCTGCGCGACTCCGGCGCCGAGACCATCGCGAAAGGGCCGGAGCCCCAGGGTGTTCGGGAGGGCCGCGCGCGGCTGCTCGAGGTCGAGGGGGACCGATTCCTCGCCGACCCCACGCTGGCCGAGGAGGTCTTCGGACCGTCCGCGCTCCTGGTCCGGCTGACCGACCTGGACCAACTCCTCGCGGTGGCTCGGAGCTTCCGCGGCCAACTCTCGGCGACCATGCACATCGACGAGCCCGACCACGGCCACGCCGTTCGGCTACTGCCCATCCTGGAGCGGCGCACCGGCCGCATCGTGGTGAACGCCTTCGCTCATCCGCAGGAAGTCGGGGACGCCACCATCCACGGCGGCCCATTCCCCGCCACCACCGACAGTCGCTTCACCTCGGTCGGCATGACCGCGATCGACCGCTTCCTGCGCCCCGTCACCTACCAGGGCTTCCCCGACGCGCTCCTGCCCGAAGCGCTGGCCACGGTCAACTTCCCGGAACTGTCGCGGGGGATCGACGAACATCACACCCGCGGCTGACTCCACGGCCGGGTATAACTCCACAGAAGCCCGTCACCACAGGCGATGGTGGCGGGCCTTCACCTTTGGTCCGGCGCCGCGGACATGCACTGTCCTCCCGCTGCCCTGGATGGGCGGCGCGATCACCCGCGCCGGCCTGCCCGGCCGACAAGATGCCGACCCGAATTTCGCGCTACGTGACGCATCGCGCACCCCTGGCGGATCAGCGGTGCTCGAGCGGCCTATCGCGCAGAAGGGCGGCCGCATCGGCCGCTTGCTTCGTGACGTGGGCGGCTGCGCGAGAGGCTCGTCCGGTCAGTCGCCAGGAGAGTATCCGCACGGCGGTGGCGGGGGCCGGGGGAAAGACGCCGAGCTGACCGAGCATGGTGATGTCGTCGCGGACCGCCTCGTGCCTGATCACCTTGCCGTCGCGGACGTCGAGGACGTGGATCTGTTCGAAGTCGATCTCGCGACCGGTGGGAGGTACGGCCTGATCGAGGGCGCCGTCGCGGAAGCGGACGAAGGGGCCGGTGTGGCGGCCCCGCATGCGCAGCCGCACCCAGACCTGCCCCTCGTTGCGGGCGACGCCGAGGACAGGGAAGCGCAGGTCGCTGAAGGCGGACCGCATCCATGCGCCCGAGGCCAGGACTCCCGCGGGTCCGGGTATCGCGCAGGCCGGGGGCGAGACGACCGCATCGCGGTTGTGGAAGTCCGCGGCGACGACATCAGCGGCCAGCGCCGGATCTCCGGTCTCGAGGACCCGGAAGAGTCCGTGGGCCAATTCCATGGTGTCGGTCCCCATCAGGCCATCCTTTCGCCAGTCCGCGATCCGGAGCTGCGTTGCTGGTGCGGTCGGTCCGCCGGGCAGGGCCGCGCCGAGCGCGCCACGCCGTGCGGCGAATCAACATTATATGCCACCTAATGAATAGCATCTATATGCGGCCATTTCGGATAGGATGGCGCCATGTCCGCGAAGCGCATGTACGTCTCCCCGCTGCGCGAGCAGGCCGCCGCGCGCACGCGCGCACTGATCCTGCTGCGGGCGGCCGAGCTGTTCGCCGACTGCGGTTACGGGCGAGTGACCGTCGCGGACATCGCCTCCGCGGCCGGCGTCGCGTCGCAGACCGTTTTCACGAGTGTCGGGAGCAAGGGCGACATCCTGGATCGGATCGTCGAGCAGGGCGTGGTGGCCTCCGGCTATGAACAGGCGATGCAGCGTGTGCTGGCCTTGCGGACACCGGAGTCGGTCCTCGAGGCGCTGGCCCATGGCACGCGCCTCGGCAACGAGAGCCAGTTCACGGTGTACGAGGCGATTCGCAAGGCGCTACCCGTGCACGAGAACGGTGCGGCGCTGTGGGAGCGCGCCACCGCGGCCTACCGGGACGCGCTCCATGCCACCGCCCGCCATCTGCACGGTTTGCCTCCGCCGCCGCCTTATTCGGTGACGGAAACGGCGGACCTGCTGTGGTTCTGGTTCGGTCCGACGGGCTGGCGCACTTTGGTAGTGGAGAGCGGTTGGTCGTGGGATCGGGCCCAGACCGTCCTTTACCGTGCTGCCGTCGCCGGTCTTTACTGAGTCAGCGGCTTCTGCCGGATGCTGACTCGGGCGCCCTGTGCCGGGTAAGTTCAGCCGACCCACCAACCGGAACAGGAGTAGCAGTGCCGATCGAGCACGAAGCCAAGATCCTCGGTATCGACCCGGACACTATCGAACAACACATCGTGGACAAAGGCGGCCGGAAACTCGGTGAGCGCTTCATGCGCCGCTACGTCTACGACATCACGCCGGGCGATGAATCGAAGTGGATCAGGCTGCGCGACAACGGAAACGGAACCACGCTCGCCGTCAAGCAGATCGCCAGCGACGCCATCGACGGCACCCATGAAGTCGAGGTGGGCGTCGACGACTTCGCCGCCACCAACGCTTTGCTCGAGATGCTGGGGTTCACCGCGAAGTCCTACCAGGAAACCAAGCGGATCAGCTGCGTACTCGACGGCGCCCAGCTCGAGATCGACACCTGGCCGCGGATTCCGCCATACCTGGAGATCGAAGCCGCGACCAAAGATGAAGTCATCCGGATTGCCGAACTGCTCGGCTACACCGAGGCCGACCTCACCGGCGAAAATACGATCAAGATATACGCCAGACACGGAATCGACCTCAACACGGTCCGCGAACTGCGTTTCTGAGCGAGTTCTCCAGCACTGTTGCCGCCGGGACCGGCCGCGGGATGAGCGCGCCCGAACGCGCAGCCGGGCAGCTACTGGTGCGAGGAGCGGGACGGAGCCACAACCACGCGTTCTATGTCGCCGCCGGCGCCGGCACGGTACAGATCGAGCAGAATACGTTCGACATGAAATCGGGCACCGTGATCAAGGTTCCCGAGGGCAAGCAGCACAGTGTCACCAACACAGGCACCGAGGACCTCGTCTTCCTCACCATCTACGACCCGCCGAATGTCGACGGCACGCCATAGCGCTTCGACCACATCGGCCTGGATCGGGGATCAGGTGTTTGCCGGCGCCGCGCGGTGACCTCAGGGAATGAGCGACGGCGGGCACGGAGGGCCGCTGTCGGTGCTCGGCACAATCGCCGTGTGCGCTTGTGACAGCCCACTGCGCCAGAGCTTTCGGGTTCATGGCGGCTGGTGGTGCATTCGCAGCCGATGAGTTTTGCTGCTTATCACTCACGTTTCCGCTGGTGCGCGGCAGCCGGTGCGTCGAGGCGCATGTTCTCCGACAATGTTTCGATGTAATGAGAAGGCTCGTGCCGAATTCGGCACGAGCCTTCTCTCGTTGTCATCCGGATGTCGAACCGCAGTATTCAGTGGGGCGGAAAAGAACTCAGGGAATCCGGATTTCGACCGTAGGCACCGGCAGGTGCAGCCGGTCGGTGGTCATACTGACCTGCACTCGCCCCGGGCCGGTCGGCAGGTCGGCGAACACCGTCGGGGGCGCCTGGTTCGACGATGAGCTGTCGGTGACCGGCACGGTGACGGTTCCGGTCGCGCCGGTGTCGAGGTTGCGCCAGTTGGCGAGAGCCTTGATGGTGCAGGGCTGGCCGAATGTCGGCGTGTACTTGACGAAGCTGATTCCGAAACGCGTGGTGCCAGGGGCTCCGGTCGGTGCCGAGATCCCTGCCTGCCCTTGGCCATAGCATGAGTCGCCCAGGGTGTGGACGACTCCGATGCTCACGAATGCGGGCTGATCCGCCGCCGCTGGGGCCACGGACGCCGCGAACGCACCGGCGCACAGTGCCGCAACGAGCGCACCCCGCTTTGCCACCTGTTGACCTGTCACTATCGATCACGCTCCTTCGGGTCGAATCGAATCGAGCAATCTCGATCGGCCATTCTGCTCCTCGCATGGCCGCTTGCGGTGCGGAATTCCGATCGAATCCACCGATCGTGCCCGCTTTTTCGGGCTTGTCCGCAATTCGTCGGCGCTCAACCGGCTCGACGCGCCGAAAATTCTCGGCATTGCGCGCGTGGCGCGAGAGCGTCGCTGAAGGCGCGGGTGGGAAACCGTGCGGTGGCAACCATGGGATCGTGCCGAACGGGTGGCGTGGGCGCGGCGTGGACGCATACGGGCGCGGCATGATCGAGGCGCCTGTCCAGAAGGGCATGCGGCGACGGATGTGCAGCTGCGGCGTATTCGTTGATCTGGCGTCAGCGGAACTTCTCGGGCTGGGTTTCGCCGCGGATATCGGCCGGCATAACGAAGTCTGGTCCGATGTAGAGGCTTCCTTTTATGCTGTTGAGGCTCTTCGTTACACCAGGGCTGAGGCGCGCTCGGCTCGTCGAGGCCGGAGGAAGCGCACTGTGGGGTAAGGTGTTCGCCGAGCTGGTGCAAAGACTGCGCGGGGTAACAAAGGGTGTAGCCGAGGTTCATGAGCGTCCGCTGAGGGAACTCGGTCACGGTCTTCGCCGGGTATCCGGGATCGGACAAACCGACGAAGAGATCGCGCAGCTGGTCCGGGGGATCGATGTGCGGGAAATAAACCGTAATCTGATCGATGGTCTCGATTATCACCAGCTCAACTCTGCGCTCGAGGGTCCTCTGCGTTACGAGCGTGGTGATCACGCGCTCGCACAGATACTCCGGCGCCAGGGGTTCGACGGCCCGCCTCGCCTCGTGGATGCCCAAGGTATGCGCGAGGCTATCGATGCGGGTTGGATAGAAATGTCCCGAGGTGTGCGGAGGCTACGGGATGTAGCCGATTTCAAAACCGGCAACCTCTTTCCCGGACGCGGCGGTAACGGCAGCGGTACGTATATGCACGGCCGTGAACCTGGTTCGAGCGAACCTGATTCCACTCGGCTTCGGGAGATGGCCGAGCATTGGGCAGGCGACCCTGGCAGTGCCGACCCGGGCGGTGTGATCCGCATGGCGATGCACCCCGACGCGCTGCTGACCGATTTGAACTCCCTGACCGCAAAACGAGATACGGAATTGGCATCGATCCGCGCGGAGTGGGAAAGGCAGCCCGAAAATTCTGCGCGAAGAGCCGAGCTGGAAGATCGTATGAGCGTGCTGTCGGACGTGGGACGATACGCTGCCATCAAAGGCTATGATGCGTACCGGATCAACGATATGCATGTCTGGGTGGTTCTGAATCGCACCGCATTGATAGTCGAACTGTGAGGAATTATCTGCGCGTCATCAGCGCCACATGCAGCTGCGCGTCGTACGCCGGAGTCACCCGTGGAAGTCCTTCGGTCCAACTGACCGCACGGCGGACGTGCCGGTAAGAAACGTCACACCCGCCGCGCACCGAGCGTCAGACGGCGATGACTCCCTTGTGCAGGAAGCGATCCGGACCGAGGGCAGTAGCGCGTGCCTTTTCAGGAGTCCTCTTCCCACCACGGCTCCGTGTCCGCCACGGCGACGAACTCGAAAAAGTCCATGTTGCTGATCTCCAGGTTGCACGCCATCGATCCGACCATGCGGCAGGGAAGAACCGCGGGCTGTCCCGGGGTGTCGTACAGGTCGACAACGGTCAGCGGTCGGTCGGTTTCGGCGAAGGTGCTGGCATCGGCGAGCACGACCATGGTGGTGTGCTCATCGATGTCTTCCTCGCGCGGCGAGACCAGCGCCGGGACCTGACCCGACAGGAGGCCGTCGAAGTCCCGGTCGTCGACGACCAACGCCGTCAGCGGATAGTGGTCCACGTCGATCTCATCCGGGTCAAGGTCCGCGCCGACCCAGCCGTCCTCGTCGGCCCCACCCAACTCGTCGAGCAGGGCGCGCCAGCCCTCCTCGTCGTCGAAGAAGGTGCGGACCAGCAGTACGCCGGCGCTGGAGGGCAGTGTCGGGAAGGACCGGTGCGGCGTCGCCGTCGGCGCGGGGAAGGCCGGCTGACCGGCGTCCCCTTGGTACATGCCGCACACGTCCATGTCGCGTACCAGATGGTCGAATGTGAGTGCGCCGCACAGCAGGTCGGCCAGGATCTCGCCGAGCCGGGACGGCGGGACTCGGACCCCGCGCCCCGGTACCATCGCCAGGTCCACCAGCAACGGTCCGTCTCCGCCGTACCCCACCGAAACGTCGGCCAAGACGACGACCGGCGGCGCTTGCTCGCCCTCGGCGACGAGCGCCGGGACGTTTCCGCCATACAGGGAGTCCCATGTGTCGTCCTCGATCGGTCGCAGTCGCACCCCACTGCCCCCGACGACGAGCACATCGCCTTCCCGGCGGCCCCCGATCTCGTCCAGCAGCCCGCCCCACAGTGCCGTGCCGTCCTCGTAGCAGGCACAGACCAATAGGACTTCACCGGGCTCCGGCTGGGGAAGCTTGGGAAATGACATGACTCTCCTCCGAAAGGCTCTGCGGTGCCTGGTCGTAAGGTGTCCTGGCCGTGGCGACGCCTCCGGCAGGACATCACGAGCAGACGGATGGGGCAGCGGCTCATGGTGGCAGATCGGCGCCGTCGAGCCGTAACCGGGCCAGGTGTCGGATCACGGGCGGGGCTGGTCGAGCCGGCGAGTTCCGTGGTCGATGCGAACAAGGGGCATCTTTGTCACGGGCCTCAGGTCTGTCACCGGCCTCAGGCTCCTCCCTTCAGCACCCTGGAGATCAGCATCCGCTGCTGTTCTGTGAGCCGGGGATCCGCCGCGTAGAACGTCCTGCCGTCCACGGTGATCTCGTAGTTGAACCCGTCGGGAATCCCGAGGGGCGGTTCGCTGTGCCCGCTGGCCACCGCTTGGTCGGCCAGGGTGTGCCACTCGCTCGCGTCGGGTCGCGCCGAGGTATCCACTTCGCCGTGCCGCTCGATGCCCGCGAATCCGCCCGTGCGACGCACTTGAATACGCATGCATCCGTGTCTAGTACGGAACTAGGACGTTCGCACCCCAACCTGTTCCCAGGCCTTCAGGACGGCCTTCAGCTCCTCGCCCTCGTTGAAGCGGGCCTCGGCCGCCTCGACCGTGAGCTTCGCGAAGTCCACGAACGAGGCATCCTTCTTCAGCTCGCCGCCGGTCAGGACGTCGTACCAGACCTGCCCCGCCTTTTCCCAGGCGTAGCCGCCGAGGGTCGTGGCGGCCAAATAGAAGGCATGATTGGGGATGCCGGAGTTGATGTGGACGCCGCCGTTGTCCTGGCCGGTGTGCACGTAGTCATCCATGGTCGCCGGCTGCGGGTCCCTGCCGAGAACATCGTCGTCATAGGCGGTACCCGGCTCCTTCATGGAGCGCAGTGCTTTCCCGGTGACGATCGGCGAGAGCAGGCCCGCGCCGATCAGCCAGTCGGCCTCGGCGGCGGTCTGGCCGAGCGTGTACTGCTTGATCAGCGATCCGAAGACGTCCGACAGCGACTCGTTGAGAGCGCCGGGCTGGCCGAAGTAGCTGAGGTTGGCCGTGTACTGCGTGACACCGTGGGTGAGTTCGTGGCCGATGACCTCGATCGGGATGGTGAAGTCGAGGAAGATCTCACCGTCACCGTCGCCGAACACCATCTGTTCGCCATTCCAAAAGGCGTTGTTGTAGTCCTGGTCATAGTGGACGGTCGCATCAAGCGGCCAGTTGTCGCCGTCGATGGAGGAGCGCCCGTGCACCTTCAGATAGAACTCGAAGGTGGCGCCGAGGCCCGCATAGGCACGGTTGACGGTGGCATCCCGGCTCGGGGCGCCGCCCTCGGCACGGACCTTCTCGCCCGGCAGCTCCGTGCTGTGGCGGGCGTCGTAGATGGTGCGCTGGGGCTGGTCGGTCGGCGCTGCGGCAGGCGGGAGGACGGATGGCGAGCCGATGACGGTGGTCAGACGGCGATGGGTGCGCTCGTAGGCGTCGCGCTCGAGGGTCTTGCGCGCGGCACTGGCGAGTCCGGGGTCTTCTCGCTGCGACAACCTGTCGAGAATGTGCGGAGGCACGATGGTGCAGAAGATGGGCTCGAAGCCCCCGTCGGTCTTCGTCATGCCCGCAACCATCGCACACCGGTGCGGCGCGCCGCAGCCGAAAGAGGTTCGGCCAGTGAATGTTTCGGACTACGCCGCTGTCATGTCGAGGCCTGTCGGATGAGATCGCGGCGGGCGGGGCCGATTTTCGTCGGCGGACACCACCGCGAAAGGCGGCGTTCACATCACTTCGTCAACACGCCCGGCGAATCCGCCCTCGATAGCTCTTGGCGGTATCCGCTGGCACACCCGTCGCACCATGCCTCTGCGTGCGAAAGTGCATGTGGTCAGACGGAGGGGAGTGATCGGCGACGCGGTGCGTGGGTGGCCGCAGTGTGGGCAAGTTGGGCCACGGCTGCGCCCATCGGCCGACGGGTGGGCGGTAGAGATGGCCGGATCGGACTATTCGGCCATCTCTGAGCCGGGAGACCAGACGGGGACGCATATTCGATAGTTCCATCCGTCGCCGGTTCGCCAGCGTGACTCGTTTCGGGTGTTCGTCGCGCGAACCATCCGATCTGACCGCATGGCGCGACACCCAGACCGCGCATCGGGTGCACAGTGGAGGTACGTGTGATGGTTGCGGCAGTCCTGGCGAGGTCGCCGCGCCCGGCCCGCGCGCGGTGCGGGCACGGCGGTAGACCCCATTGTCCTGGAGCCGGTCGACGAGGTCGTCGTCACGACGCTGGTGGACAACAGCTACGACGCGCTGATGGGCGATGTCGGCCCGGCCCGGCGTGCGCGCAATGCCACGATCCCCAAGGTGGACGCCCCGCAGTTCGTGGACGGCCGGACGCATACCGGTCTGGTCGCCGAGCACGGCTTCTCCACGCTCGTCACCACCCGTCGTGGCGGCGCCTCGCACACCGTGCTGTTCGACACCGGCGTGTCCCCGACCGGCATGGCGACCAACTTCCACCGGCTCGGGCTCGACGCGGGCGATATCGAGGTGGTGGTGCTCAGCCACGGCCACTTCGATCACACGGGCGGGCTGTCCGGGCTGGTCGAGCTGCGGGGCCGCTGCGGGCTGCCGCTCGTCGTGCATCCGTTGGTGTGGACCAGGCGCCGCCTCGCCCTTCCCGACCAGCCCGCGTGGGAGTTGCCGACGCTGAGCCGGTCAGCGCTGGAGGCCGAGGGCCTCGCGGTGATCGAGCGCAGGCAGCCCTCGCTGTTGCTCGACGGCTCGGTGCTCATCACCGGCGAGGTCGACCGCACCACCGACTTCGAGCACGGGTTGCCCAATCACGAGGCGTGGCGCGACGGGCGGTGGGAGCCCGACCCGACGATCCTCGACGAGCAGGCGCTGGTGGTCCAGGTCCGCGGCAAGGGGCTCGTCGTGCTCACCGGGTGCGGGCATGCCGGTGCGGTGAACATCGCCCGGCACGCGCTGCGACTGACCGGGGTGGATCGGCTCCACGCGCTGCTCGGCGGTTTCCATCTCACCGGAGCGGCTTTCGAGCCGATCATCGAACCCACCGTCGCCGCGTTCGTCGACATGGCGCCCGAGGTGTTGGTGCCCGCGCACTGCACGGGGTGGAAGGCTCAGCACCGGATCGCCGCGGCACTGCCCGATGCGTTCATCCCGAACGCGGTCGGCACGTCGTTCGTGATGGCCGGCGTCTGACCGGGGCTCTCGTCGGGCATGGGCTGCGTTCGAAATGTGCTCCGTGGCATCGGCCGTCGTGGGAGGCGACGTAGGCTTCGACCGCCGATCGTCCACTGGGTCGCGGGCGGTAACGGAGTTCGGCGCCAGTCTGGATGAGGTAGCCGATACCCGCGCTGTTCGGGTGGTCCGTGAGCGGGACGCGATCGAGTGACCGCCGGTCCGCCGGAGTCTCGGGACCGGTCGGATAGTCCGGCGGCTGCCCGTCCTGCTCGACGAGCTACCCATGCGTGATGAAGCCCGCCCGCGTACCGTCGACACTATGAGCAGTAGCGCCGTGCCGATGGCAGCGGTGGAGGGCTCGGACCTGTGGGCGCGAGCGTTCGCGCTGCTGTACGACCCGCTGCTGTGGGCGGGCGAGCGAGCGGGTATGGGCGCTCGTCGGCGGGATCTGCTCGGCCGCGCGGTGGGGCGCACTGTGGAACTCGGCAGCGGTACCGGTCTCAACCTGGGGTACTACCCGGACGACGTCGACGAGCTGATCTTGACCGAACCGGAGGCCGCGATGCGTACGCGGTTGGCGCGGCGGCTGCGTCGAAGTCGACGTCCGGCGCGGGTGCTCGACGCCTCGGCGGAACACCTGCCGTTTGCGGACGAAACCGTGGATACGGTCGTCTCAACACTCGTGTTGTGCACTGTCGACGACCCTGCCCCGGTACTGCGGGAGATCGAGCGTGTGTTGCGTCCCGGTGGCCGGCTGCTGTTTCTCGAGCACGTGCGTTCCCGGTCGCCGCGACTTGCTTCTTGGCAAGATCGCCTCGCGGTCCCGTGGCGCCGGTTCGCGGAGGGCTGCCACTGCAACCGTGCCACCCTCGAGCTGATCCGGGCGTGCGGACTGGAACTCGACGAGGTTCAGGAAGCGTCGTGGCGGGGACTGCCGCCGATTGTTCGACCGCTGGTCATGGGTGCGGCCACAAAAAGTGGCGCCTGACCGGATACCCACCTGTCCGGCCACAGATACCGCGAGCCCACGCTGATCAGGGTCGCCGATGAGTTGATCTCCTCCACCCGGGCCCACGCAGCACACCTAGCGGCGCAACGAACGGCTGTGGCTCGCCGCCGGCTCAGATGTTTGATCTCGCCCTCCCGGACTTGCTTTGATCACAGCGATCACGGCGAGTTGTTCGAAGCGGGAGGTACGGAGTTTGGTGGCCAGACGATCGCTCGGCCGGCAGTTCGGATGGCTGTGGACGTCTTATGCGGTCAGCGCCTACGGCTCCGGGCTGGGGTTCGGTGCGTTACCGCTGATCGCCGTGCTGGTGTTGCACGCCAGCCCCATGCAGGTGTCCGCGCTGTCCGCGGTGGGACCGGCAGTGGGCGCCCTGATCGCGTTGCCGCTCGGGCCGTGGGTGGAGTTCCGCCGCAAGCGACCGGTGATGATCACGATGGACCTGGTCCGCTTCGCGGTCATGATGACGATCCCGGTCGCCTATGCCTTCGGCCGGCTCGGTTTCGTCCAGTTGCTGGTCGTCTCGGCCGTGGTCGCCGCGGCCAAGATCGCCTTCAACGCGGCGAGCGGCGCCTACCTCAAAGCTCTCATCCGGCCGGCGAACCTGCTCGTGGCCAACGCGCGGTTCGAGTCCACGAACTGGAGTTCCATCGCCGTCGGGCCGCCACTGGGTGGGGCGGCGATCGGCCTGTTCGGGCCGGTCACCACCGTCGTGGCCGACGCGCTCAGCTACCTGCTCTCCGCGCTGGGGGTCACCGCGATTCGCGGCCGCGAACAGCCCCCGCAGCGAACCGACAAACGCCAGCTCCGGGTCGGCGAGTTGCTCGATGGGTGGCGGCATCTCTTGACCCATCCCGCCCTACGGGCGCTCTACCTCAACCAGCTGGTCGTCAGTGGTCTGATCATGGCCACCGAGCCGCTGTCGGCCGTACTTCTGCTGCGCGAGCTCGGATTCCCACCCTGGCAGTACGGGATCGCCTTCGCCGCCCCCTGCCTCGGCGGTCTCATCGGCTCCCGCCTTGCCGGCCGTGTCGTGGCACGATACGGCCGACACCGGATCATCCGTACCGTCGGCACGCTGCGCGCGGTCTGGCTGATCGGCCTCGCTGTCGTCCAGCCCGGTGTCGTCGGCCTCGCGACGGTGATCGCGGTCGAGCTCGCGATCATCATCAGCATGAGCCTGTACAACCCGGTACTGGCCACCTATCGACTCGAACACACACCCGAAGACCGTGTGGCCCGGACCCTGTCGGCCTGGTCGATCGGCAGTAGCGCCGCCATCGCCATGCTCAGCGCGCTCGGCGGACTGCTCGCCGACGCCACCAGCCCACGCACGGCGATCACGATCGCAGGACTGCTGATCCTCGCCAGCCCGCTGCTGCTACCCCGCAGCCCGGATTGCCCATCCACACCCGACCCTGCGGTGGCAACAGTTCCGCGGGCACCGGGCGGTTCATCGGAAGCCGAGCAGAGACACCCACTGCTTGCCGAGACGGGCCACGAATAACAGCGAGGCCCGGCCCCGAACCATCCGTCGGTCACCGCGGCTGAGTCGCTCGCCGGCCACGGTCGACGACCGAGCCTCGCCCGAAGCGGCCGAAGGCACAGCTCAGAATTACCGTCGTCATGCGCGTGAGCTGGTGTTTTGCTCGCGCCAACACCGTGTCAGGGGGCATGTCAGCACGATGACGGTCCGGTGTCAGGACGACAGGCGATTGTTTCTTCCGTGATCAGGTCCCGCTCGGCGAGCACGACGCACGCCGAGCAGAACACCACGAACTCGAAGGAGCACACCATCATGTCCACCCCCACCATCACCATCGCCGACCAGGACAAGACCACCCTGCGCACCGCCGCCTACGGCGCCGTCGCGCTGCTGGCCGCCGCGGGCGCACCGCACAAGGGCATCACCCACGCCTCCATCGCCCTGTGCTCGGCCACCGGCCTGGTCGGACACGTTCTCGCCGCGAAGTCCAGGGACATCGAACTGCCGGGCAAGACCGTCGCCGCACTCGCCGACCGGGTACTGCCCGCCCTGACCGCCGCGGTGCGACTGCTCGAGCAGCAGGACCCGGCCGAAGCCGACAACTTCCGCAGCACCCTCGCCGTCGCCGTCGATGCCGCCACCCAGCCCGGCAAGAGCCAGCCCAGCCCCGTCCTGGCCGAGATGGCCCGCAAGATCACCGCAGCCCTCGGCTGACGGGCGAACGAACCGGCTCAGCCGACGAACCGGCCACCGTGGTCCCGCACACCTCGAGGAGGGATCGCTTCCGGTCGTGCATCACAGCGAACGCGGCCTCGGCCGCGCCGAGTTCAACGAGTTCGGCGCGGCCGGTCCACCGGCGCGTGGTGTGCATACCGGCAGCCGTGGTGGCCGGCGCGGTGGTGAGTAGTCGTATATCCGCGCAGCGCCGGCCGTGGCGGCGCCGCGGAAAGGTCGGCCACTACGCCGACTCGGCACAGGCGATAGGGTCGAGGTGTTCGCAGCGCCGCGAAGGGATGACGGGTATGAGTCTTCTTGTGCCACAGACGATCGACGAGGTTTCCGACACTGTCCGCCAGGCGCGGGTCAGGATGGCCTGGCGCGCGCAGCGGGCGGGTGCGCGGCTGGCCGAGTATTACCCCGAGTCGGCGCGGCCGCTGGCGGAGCCCCCGCCGGGCAGCGGGCTGAAGCCGGTGCCGGGTGACTTCGGCTTTCCCGGAATCGGATACACCCTGCATGCGTTGGCGGACCCGATTGCCTTCGCGCGCAAACGATTCGACCGATGGGGTCCGATCCAGTGGTTCGGCATGCTCGGTCGTCGCATCGTCGGGATCAGCAGCCCGGAGGCGCTCGAGGCGGTCATGATCGACCGGAACAAGGCATTGTCGGCTCAGCGCGGCTGGGAATTCCTGATCGGCCCGTTCTTCCGCGGCGGGCTGTTGCTGCGCGATTTCGACGAGCACCTGTTCCATCGGCGGATCATGCAGCAGGCGTTCACCCGACCACGTCTGATCGGCTACCAGCAGATGACGACGCCGCGGATCACCCGCGCGATCGCGGACTGGCGTCCGGGCAACGACTTCCGTGTCTACAGCGCGATCAAGAAGCTGCTGCTCCAGCAGGCCATCGAGGTATTCGCGGGTGCCGAACTCGGCGGCGAGGCAGTTCGGTTGCAGCGCGCTTTCGAGGACGCGGTGCGCGGTGGAGCAGCGATGATCCGAACGAATATGCCGGGTGGGGTGTGGGCGCGCGGGCTGCGCGGGCGACAGGTCCTCGAGGAGTACTTCCGTCGCGAACTGCCGACCAAGCGCGCGGGCAACGGCGCAGACCTGTTCAGCGTGCTGTGCCGGGCGACCACCGAGGAAGGGCATACCTTCACCGACGCGGAGGTGGTCGAGCACATGATCTTCGTGATGATGGCCGCCCACGACACCAGCACGATCGCGTCGTCCATGCTGGTCTATGAACTGGCGAGAAACCCGGAATGGCAGCAGCGGCTGCGCGCCGAATCCGTGGCGTTGGGTAAGCCGTCGCTCGACTACGCCGATCTCGATCGGCTTCCCGCCCTGGATCTCGCGTTCAAAGAGGCGCTGCGGGTCTATTCGCCCGTGGCCCAGCAGGTTCGCGAGACCAGCGTAGACACCGACATTCTCGGCTATTACGTGCCGAAAGGAACATTGGTGCTGTGCAGCACGTACGCCATCATGCGCACCGATGAGTACTGGCATGATGCCGACGTCTTCGACCCCGAACGATTCGCCGACGACCGTCGCGAGGACAAATCACACCGCTTCGCCTGGGCTCCCTTCGGCGGCGGCGCGCACAAGTGTATCGGTCTGTACTTCGGCGCGATGACCGTGAAGGCCGTGGTGCATCAGATGCTGTTGAACTACCGCTGGAGCGTTGCCGACGACTACCAGGTGCCCTTGGTCGCTGGAACCGGCCCGATGCCCGCCGATGGGCTGCCGATTCGGTTGGAGCGGCTGGCCTGATGAAGATCGTCGCGGACCGCACCGTGTGCGAGGGGCACGGCATGTGTGAAGCTCTGGCGCCCGACCTGTTCCGAGTCGGTGCCGATGGAATCGTCGCATCGCGACCCGGAACGGTCGCCGCGTCCGATCGTGACCTGCTCGAACTCGTTGTCGACAGTTGCCCGGTTCAGGCGTTGCGGCTGATCTGAGCACACATGTGGGCTGCGGCGGGCCGGCGTGGCTCGGCGTCGATGCGCACACCGCCGACCAGCAGGGGTGGGCCGTTTCAGCTCCGCTTGCACGGGTAACGCGTGATGAGCTGTCCATCGAGCCGAGAGGAGAGGTGAGTCTGCATGGCCACCTGCGATACCTGCGGAAACGAGTACGACAAGACGTTCACCATTACCCGCAACGGGCAATCCGCCGTCTTCGACAGCTTCGAATGCGCGATCACCGCACTCGCCCCGGTGTGCACGCACTGCTCGTGTCGGATCGTCGGCCACGGCGTCGAGGCGCGCGGAGACTTCTTCTGCTGCGCGCACTGCGCCCATGAGGAAGGTTACCCAGCCCTGGTCGACCACGTCTGAGCCGCCGAACCGAAACACCGGTCCGAGGCGATCTCACCCGTGTGGCGGGGACGCGCCGATTCCGGCGTTCGCGGCCGCGTCGCTGAGTACCGCTTCGAGCATGGCCGGTGTGAGCCGTCCGGTGAAGGTGTTCTGTTGGCTCACGTGATAACAACCGAACAGGTGCAGCGGTCGCCGGTCGATCTCGACCGGGGCCAGCTCCACGTGTGTCCCGTGGCCGAACTTCGGTCGTGGCCGCGGCACGATCCAGCCGGCGTCCGACAACACCGGGAGCAGCGCCTGCCAGCCGAACGCGCCGAGTACGACCACCGAGCGCAATGTCGGTCGCAGCAAGGACAATTCGGTGTCCAACCAATGCCGGCAGCGGTCCCGCTCGCCGGAGGTCGGTTTGTTGTCCGGTGGTGCGCAGTGCACCGGCGCGGTGATCCGCACGCCGGTCAGCCGCATGCCGTCGTCGATGCTGGTGGCGGTCGGTTGACTGGCCAGACCGACCGCGTGCAGCGCGGCAAACAGCACGTCCCCGCTGCGGTCTCCGGTGAACATGCGCCCGGTCCGGTTGCCGCCGTGTGCGGCGGGGGCCAGACCGACGATGAGCATTCTCGCGTCCGCCGCGCCGAATCCGGGAACGGGTCGACCCCAATAGGTTTGGTCGCGGAAGGCAGCGCGTTTCTCCCTGGCGACGAGCTCGCGCCAGGCCACGAGCCGCGGACAGGCGAAGCAGTCGGCGACCGCGGCGTCGAGTTCGGCGATGGAGCGGCACATGTCAGCTGCCGGAAACCACGAGATGGTCGGAGGCCGCGTCCAGGCGCGCGATGCTGGCCGGCCTGTTGTCACCAGGGTTCATCTGGACTCCGTTCGGTGGTAGCAGTTCTTCCTGTGCTCAGCGAGCCGGACGATGTGTGCTCACTATGCATTACCCGAGCGCGCCATTACCCGAGCACAGCATTACCCGAGCGCACCCTGATCGGGCCTCGGTCTGTCGCACCGTGCGCGTCCTACCAGGCATCCTCGGATATCTGACCAGTTCAGCGGGGTGTTGCGGTCCGAAATGTGCCGGATACGTGATCGGTACCGCCTGGTCCGGGTTGATAGCATGGCCTTCCCGACCGACCGGCTGTGGGTTCCGCCCTCCGGATCACCTCGAAAGAGTCCTCGCATGCAGTTTGAAATCGTCGAGCGAGACGAGATGTGGGTTGCTGGATTGCCGGTGCGCAGCCCGAAGCGTGCGCTCGGAGAACTGCGTGATCATGATCTGGAGGCCGCCTGGGCGGCCGTCCTGCACCAGGAGCTCGGCGGGCCGCTCGCCAGCGCCTATACCGACTACACCGGGGAACTCGGTACCTATAACACGCAGATCGTCGGCTATCAGTGCGCGGCGTTCGACGACGTCACCCGCGGTCACCTGGTCGCCCGGTTACCGCGCGGCACCTATGCCCGGTTCTCCTCGGTCGGTAATTTCCCACAGGTGATGACCGACCTGTGGACCCAGATCGCCTATGCCGAGGAACACAACCAGATAAAGCGGACCTATACCGGCGATTTCGAGTGTTATCCACATGCCTACAAGATCGATCTCTACCTGGCGGTCGACGCGCGATGAGCTATGCGATCGTGGTGCGCGCCGAGGGGATCTACGGCGGGCTGGTTGTCCCGCGGGTGCGCCCGAGTTTCAAGGTCAGCAACAGCGACCTGATCGAGTTTCTGAAGGACCGTCTGCATGATCGGGCGGGTGCGGATCGTCCGATGTACACGGTGTACGTACCGGATCCGGCTGGGAACTACAACGCGATGGTCTGTTTCGAATATCCGGAAGCCGATGCGGTTCCGGTGGGCGATGTCCTGGTGCGAGTGCCGAAAGGCATCTACGCCCGTTTCGTTCCCAACGGCGACTATCACGATCCGGTAGAGGATGTGTGGGCACAGGTAGACGACGCGACGGCATCTGCCGAGATCACTCGCGCGTACCGAGAAGAGATCGAGATCTGGCGGGGGCCGGATTCTGTCGAGCTCTTCATCGCCATCCTCGTCTAGTTTGCCATGCGGTAACTGACTTCGAACCAACCGGTCTCTACATTCCTTTCTGGATCGATCATGACGCTTCTGACCTGCGGAAAGAACGCCCGAAACGATAAGTTTTCGGAATATTAGCCGGACGGCTGGTCAATTCCTGTCGGATGACGGATACTGCCCTGGGCAACTTCATCGCGGCTCATGGCCGTGGGGGTGCTACATGAGGCTGGACTATCACGCATGGGCGCGTGGCGATGGAGTAGGAACACCATGACTGTGGAAGTGGTTGCAGTCGCGCCGGCGGACTTCCTCGGGCGGGGAGTGCTGCGGTATTACGACACGCAATCCGAGTGCGCGTTCTTTGTCTCCGAACCGGGCGCGCAGCCGGTGCTCTGGCGCCGGTATCTGGATGGGGCGCTGGACGTTTACCGGTGTTTCGGGGTGGAGCACGCACTCGAATACGACGCGGTCGTCGATGGTCGGTCGACTTCGCTGTTCTTCGCCGCGGTCGACTCCGCTGGCGACGTGGTCGCCGGCGTCCGGATGCAAGGTCCCTACACCGCGGCCGGGCAGGCGCACGCGTTGCTCGAGTGGGCGGGACATGCCGGCGAGAGCGATCTGCGCCTGATGATTGCCGATCGGATACCAGAGGGGGTGGTCGAGGCCAAGGGTGCGTGGGTCTCGCGCGCCGCGCCTCCTCGCGCCGAACTGAGTGCCGCCATCTCGCGTGCCGTGCTGCACGGCGCGCGCTTGCTCGGCGCGCGTTACGGTTTCGCCACGGCGGCCTCGATCACCGCGGGCAGGCATCGGGAATGCGGCGCAGTGCTCGACGAGCGAATTCCTGCGGTGCCCTATCCGGATGACCGCTACCGGACCGTTCCGCTGTGGTGGGACACCCGGACCTATTCGGCGGTTGCCGAGGAATCGCAGCGGTCGTTGGTGGTCGCCGAGCAGGAGGTGCTGGCCGTCGCCGGCGCCGGTCTCCCGGAGCTGCGACACAGGGTCGCAACGGGAGTCGTGGGTGGGTGTGGGCATGGGCGGTGACCGCAGCAAGGTGACGCACCATCGACCGCTGATCATCGACCAGTCCGATCCGGAAGACGCTCGGACACTGGCAGCGCTGCGCGACGATCCGGGTATCGAATTCACCGATCTTCGCGAGTTGCTGCGAGTCGAGTACGGAAAAATGGTTGCCGCGCCGGATATTTCGGAGGGTCCCGAATCCGACCGGTGGATCTACTATCCCTGGCGTAGTGCGGTGGTCGGGTTACCGGGGCCGCGAACATTCCGAGCGATTCGCTTGGATCGAAACAGAAACAAGCTCACCAGATCCGAGCAGGATCGCCTGGCGGGTCTCGCCATCGGAATCGTCGGGCAAAGTGCGGGGCACGCCATTGCCCACCTACTGGCGCTCGAAGGAATTTGCGGCGGGTTGCGATTGGCCGACCTGGACGAAATCGAGTTGTCCAATCTCAATCGGGTTCCCGGCACGTTGTTCGATATCGGTGTCAACAAAGCGGTCGTGACCGCGCGCCGGATTGCCGAGCTGGATCCCTATCTACCGGTGGAGATCTTCGGCTCCGGAGTCGACGAGAATTCGGTGGACGATTTCCTGGACGGTCTCGCGATCGTCGTCGAGGAATGTGATTCGCTCGATATGAAACTCGTGATCCGGGTGGCGGCGGCCAGGCACGGCATTCCCTTGCTGATGGAGACCAGTGACCGTGGTTTGCTGGACGTCGAGCGCTTCGATCTCGAACCCCAGCGTCCCGCGTTCCACGGTTTGCTGGGTGATATCAGCGCGGCCGATCTGCGTGGGCTGACCGCACGGGAGAAGGCGCCGTTCGTGGTGAAACTGCTCGGTGCTTCCGGGCTGTCCGCGCGGCTCGGCGCGAGCCTGGTCGAAGTCGGTGAGACGGTGACCAGCTGGCCGCAACTGGCCGGCGACGTCGCACTCGGCGCCGCGAGTGCCGCCGCCGCCGTCCGGCGCATCGGGCTCGGGATGAAGCTGGAATCCGGCCGCGTCCGGGTGGATCTGGAATCTCATCTGGACGAGGTGGCCGACCCGCCGCCGACCGGTGACCTGGTGTGGGCGGAGGATGCGACCGTGTCCGCCACCGGACCGATCGATCAGGTACTCGCGTGCGCGCAGCGGGCGCCATCCGGGGGCAATATGCAGCCGTGGTCGTTGCATCCCGGCCCGAATGACCTCCGCATCGTGCTGGCGACGGAGTACAGCGCGGCAATGGATATCGGCTTTCGCGGCAGCGCTGTCGCGCTCGGCGCCGCCGTGTACAACGCGCGGGTCGCGGCGGCCGCACACGGCATTCTCGGTCCATACGAGTTCATCGAGGGTGCACCGGGGTCGGGCGAGTTGGTTGCGAGTCTTCGCTGGGGCGACGGCCGGAACGCGGAGCTCGCCGCGAACTATCCCGCGGTGCTGCACCGCGCGACCAACCGTCGGGTCGGTACCGGCGCGCGGCTGGCCGACGGCGTCCTCGACTCGCTTGCCGCGGTCGCCGAATCAGCCGGTGCGCAGCTGCGCGCCGTGATCGATCGGCGGGACATTGCAGAAGCTGCACGTTTGCTGGGAAGCTCAGATCGAATCAGGTATCTGACGCCGCGTTTGTACGAGGAAATGCTGTCCGAAGTCCGGTGGCCTGACGACGACCTGGATACCGGCATCGACGCCCGCAGCCTCGAACTCGCCGCTGACGAGTGGGCAGCGTTCGAGATCACTACACGCGCGGACGTCATGGCGCAGTTGCGATCCTGGTCCGCCGGTGCGGCGCTGGGGAAATACACCTATGACCGCGTCCTGTCCAGCTCCGCCATTGTCGCGGTGACTTTCGAGGGCGCGAAACCTGGGTTGACCGAGTTTGCTGAGGCAGGCGCGGCGGTTGCCCAGGTATGGGTGCAGGCGGAGCGCTTCGGATTGTGCGTGCAACCGATTTCGCCCGTATACCTGTATTCCCGACGCCCTGGCGAACTTACCGCGATTTCCCCCGACTTCGCAGATACACTAGCGTCACTTCAGGGCCGTTTCCTGAACCTGCTGGACGTGCCTGAGCATGAGACCATGGCGTTGGTGCTTCGCCTGAGTTACGCCCCCGCCGCCACGGTTCGCAGCAGACGGCGTCCGGGGCTCGGTGTGGACACCAGTAGCTAGCGCGATCGGAGACAATGTGCCACGGCGGACACTCGACTCATTGGTGACTCAGGTCGCCTCGGAGCTGATGGGTGTGGACGCCACGACGATGGTGGCCGCGACCGAACGTGTGCTCGCTCAGTTGGTCGAGTACTTCGACGTGGACTTCAGCTATGTGCGACATACCGACCGCGAACGTCGGGCAACTGTGCTGATCGCGGAGTGGCCGCACCGCCAGCAGATACCCGACCCGGATCCGCTCGGCGTCATCTACTTCGACAACGCCGACCCGGTGTTCCGCGCGTTGGAACACTCGACCGAGCCCTTGGTCGCCCGGCCGACGCCCGAGTTCGCCGAGTACCAGGAAACGGTTCGGCGGGCCTCCGGCATCGCCGCGGTGACCTCGGCGGCCGTACCGCTGCTGTCCAGAGGTGAGCCGACCGGTGCGCTCGGATTCGTGAAGGCCGGCGATCGGGAATGGAGCACCCGCGAACTCAACGTGCTCAAGGCCATCGCGACGCTCTTCGCGCAGTTGCAGGCGCGGGTGGTCGCGGAGGAGCGGCTCCGATATATCGCGCTGCACGACGATCTGACCGGTCTGGCCAATCGGCGCGCGCTGCTGGAACATATGGAAGATCGATTACGCACCGGCAGTCCCGGCCCAGTGGCGGCTTTCTTCCTCGACCTGGATCGCTTGAAGGCACTCAACGATTTTCTCGGTCACACCGCGGGGGATAATTTCATTCGCACGTTGTCGACGCGGCTGCGGGAGAATCTCGACCCGAACGACATGATTGCCCGACTGGGTGGTGACGAATTCGTCATCGTTCCCGCCAAACCCATGGACCCGGTGGCGGCCGAGTACGAGGCGAACCGCATCCAGCAGTTGATCGCCAGACGCGTCACCGTCGGCGGGGAGTCGGTCAGTCGTGGTGCGAGCGTGGGAGTGGCGCTGGGAATTCCGGGGCAGACCACGGTCGCCGATGTGCTCCGCCGTGCCGATCACGCGCTGCTCTCGGCGAAGTCCGGCGGTGGCAATGGCGTCGCGGTATTCACCGACACCATGCGCGCCCAGTTCGAACTGCAAGACGACGTGGAGCTCAACCTCCGTGGCGCGGTCTCCGACGGCTCGCTGCTGCTGCATTATCAGCCCGAGGTGGACTTGCGCACGGGGCGCATCGTGGCGCTGGAGGCGTTGGTTCGCTGGCTGCATCCGACCAGGGGACTGCTGCCGCCCGGTGCGTTCGTCACCGTCGCCGAGGCCACCAATCTGGCCGGTGAGCTGGGGCGCTGGGTGATTCGGTCGGCGTGTGCGCAGTTCGCCGAATGGCGTCGCCGCGGCATGGCGGGCAATGTGGTGATGCGGATCAACGTGTCGCCGGTGCAATTGGTCAGCCTCGATTTCGTCGAGCGCATCGAGGACATCCTGCGACTGTTCGGAATCGACGGAAGTTCGGTGTGTCTGGAGATCACCGAACACGTCGTAGTGCAGGATCTGGCCCGGACCCAGGTCACGCTGCGTGGCTTGAAGCGGATGGGTGTGCAGATCGCCATCGACGACTTCGGTACCGGTTACAGCTCGCTGTCGCACCTCAAGGCGCTGCCGGTGGACGCGGTGAAGATCGATCGGGGCTTCGTGCAACGCCTCGGTGCGAGCACCGACGATCTTGCCATCGTGAAATCCATTATCGGCCTCGCCGGCTCGTTCGGCCTCGGCGTGGTCGGCGAAGGCGTCGAGACCGCAGTCGCCGCGCGCACCCTGGTCGGTCTCGGCTGCTATCGGGCGCAGGGTTTTCTGATCGCGCGGCCGATGCCCGCCGAGCAGGTCGAATCCCATCTGGCCGCGGGCAGGATTCCGCTCGACCTCGATCTGCCTCGGGCCGATCGCGGCCTGCCCACGCACTGAACCGCGGGTCGCGGGTCCCGGTGATCCGGGGCGGCGCCGCCTGATCCGCCGGTTCTTTCCCGGTTGTTCACGATCGTTGGGCGCAGTGGTCCCGGCGGTAACCCGATCCACTGCACGATCGGCGAGGTGCGCATCGTTCAGCTTGCGAACTTCTACGGACCGCGCTCGGGTGGGTTGCGCACCGCGTTGCATCACCTCGGCGAGGGCTATGTCGCCGCCGGACACCAGGTGGTGCTGATCGTGCCGGGTCCACAGCGCGCCGAGGAGATGCTGACCACCGGCGTCGTGCGGATCACGGTGCCCGCCTTGGCGATTCCCCGGACCGGTGGCTATCGGGCAGCCGATCCGCGGCAGGTGGCCGATGTGGTCGGCGGGCTGCGGCCCGACGTGCTGGAGGTGTCCGATCGGCTGACGCTGCGCGGGTTCGGCCGCTGGGCACGGCGGCGCGACGTAGCCGGCGTCATGATCTCGCACGAACGGCTCGACCGGCTGCTCGGCCAGGTCCTGCCCGGCCCGGTGGCGCGCGGCTGCGCCGATGCGGCGAACCGGCGCACCGCCGCCGACTACGACGTCGTCGTCTGCACCACCGAGTTCGCCCGTCAGGAGTTCTCGCGTATCGACGCGTCGAATGTCGAGTTGGTGCCGCTCGGGGTGGACCTGGACCTGTTCAGCCCGCGTCGATGGGACCGCGGGTTGCGCGCGGAACTCGGGGTGCCCGGGCACCCGCTGCTGGTGCACTGCGGCAGGTTGTCGGTGGAGAAGCGGGTGGACCGCAGCATGGAGGCGGTGGGCGCGCTGCGTACAGCGGGTGTCGAGGCCCGGCTGGTGGTCGCGGGGGACGGGCCGCGGCGCGCGACGCTCCAGCGGCGGGCGTCGGCGCTGCCTGCGCTGCCTGGCGGGTTGCCTGCTGTGCGTTTCACCGGGTTCATCGCCCAACGCGCGATGGTGGCGAAACTGCTTGCGACCGCGGATGTCTCGCTGGCGCCCGGTCCACACGAGACGTTCGGGCTCGCCGCGCTGGAGGCGCTCGCGGCGGGTACGCCGGTCGTGGCGAGCCGATCTTCTGCGCTGGCCGACATCGTGACCTCGGACTGCGGCGCGGTTGCCGCCGATCATCCCTCGGCGTTCGCGCAAGCCGTCACCGGCGTGCTGGCCATGCCGCGAGCCGGGCGGCGCACGGCGGCGCGCAGCCGCGCCGAACAATTCACCTGGCCCAGGGCGGTGGCCGGCATGCTCGCGGTACTCGGCCGCTGACGGTTGTGGTGGCCGAGCAGAACGCTCGAGTACCCTGCGGGGAACCGATTCGGTGATTCGAGATGGGATGCGCAGTGCTTGGTATTGGTCGCAGGCGGGCAGGCCGTAGGACGGTACGCGGCGCGAAGGTTCTGGTGACGGGCGCGGCCAGCGGGATCGGCAGGGCCACGGCACGGGCCGCCGCCGCGGCGGGAGCCGAACTGGTGCTCACCGACATCGACGCCACCGGCTTGGACGAGACGGTGGCCGGCATTCGCGCGGCCGGCGGCGTCGTCATCGCGGCAGACGCGCTCGATATCACCGATTACGACGCGGTCACGGCCTTCGCCGAACGAGTACACGCCGAACACGGAAGCCTCGATGTGATCATGAATGTCGCGGGCATTTCGGCCTGGGGGACGGTGGAGAACCTGGAGCATCGGCACTGGCGGCGGATGGTCGAGGTCAATCTGATGGGCCCGATCCACGTGATCGAGAACTTCGTGCCGTCGATGGTGCGTGCGGGCAAGGGCGGTGCGTTGGTGAACGTGTCGTCAGCGGCAGGGCTGCTCGCGTTGCCCTGGCACGCGGCCTACAGCGCCAGCAAATACGGCATTCGCGGTGTGTCGGAGGTGTTGCGCTTCGATCTGGCGCAGCATGGCATCACGGTGCATCTGGTGGTGCCCGGCGCAGTGAACACGCCGCTGGTGCACAGCGTCGAGCTGGCCGGGGTGAACAAGGAGGACCCGAAGATCGCGCGGCTCACCGCGGCCTTCGCTGCGCACGCGGTGCCGCCGGAGCGGGTGGCGACGGCGATCCTGCGTGGCATCGAGCACAACCGCTTTCTGGTCTACACCTCGTTCGACATCCGGTTCGGGTACTGGTGGGCGCGCAAATTCGCGTTCCCCTACGAGTTCGCCATGCGCCGCACCAGCGCGCGGTTCAGCAGGTTGCTGGCTTCGTCGGGCAGTTGAGGTGGACGTCGAGCACGCGGGCGCCCGGCCCCTGCGCGCCGAGCCGGTCGTGCTCGTTGGCCAGGCGGCAGCTGCCCAGCGACAGACACCCGCAGCCGATGCAACCGGTGAGGTTGTCGCGTAGCCGGATCAGCTGGGTGATTCGGTCGTCGAGGTCCGCCCGCCAGGTGGTGGACAGCGTCTCCCAGTCGCGCCGCGTGGGGTTGCGACCCTCGGGCAGCTGATCGAGGGCGGCGCGGATCTCGCTGAGCGGTATGCCGACTCGCTGGGAAATGCGGATGAAGGCCACGCGGCGCAGGGTCTCGCGGGTGTATCTACGCTGGTTCCCGCTGGTGCGTCTGCTCGTGATGAGCCCTTCGCGTTCGTAGAAGTGCAACGCGGAAACCGCGACTCCACTACGCTCGGAGAGCTGCCCGGGGGTCAGCTCCTTCGCGCGCCAGTCCGCTGTCGACATGCATTCTCCTCCATTCACCTCAACAATACTTCAGGTTTGTGTGGGTGGGGCGCAAATCGGACAGCGCGGGCCGATCGGCATGTGAAGACGGGATTGCCGTGCTCTTCGGCCCGCGGCGAACTACGGTCTGATCATGGAGCAGATGCTGTGCCCGCGCGGCATGGAGAGGATCCGGACGTGATGGCGCCCGATCCCGAGCGCAACGGCCGACGTTTGGCGGTGGCCTCCGAAGTCGGCACGCTGCGTACGGTGCTGCTGCACCGGCCTGGCGACGAGCTGCGCAGACTGACGCCGCGCAACAACGACCAGCTGTTGTTCGACGGGATCCCGTGGGTGGAGCGCGCACAGCAGGAACACGACATCTTCGCGAGCGTCCTGCGCGAGCGCGGCACCGAGGTGCTGTTGCTGTCCGATCTGCTCGCCGAGACGCTCGCGGTCAGCGGCGCCGCCCGCGTTCAGGGCATCGCGGCCGCGGTCGACGCGCGCCGGCTCGGGCACGCGCTCGCCGGCGAACTGGCCGCCTTCCTGCGCGGCGTGCCGGCCAGGGAGCTGGCCGAGATTCTGATGGCGGGGATGACCTTCGATGAGTTGCCGTTCGGTCCCGACACGACCTCGCTGGTCCGCCGTATGCACCACGGCGCGGACTTCGTCATCGATCCGCTGCCCAACCTGTTGTTCACCCGGGACTCCTCGTTCTGGGTCGGCCCGCGCGTCGCGATCACCTCGCTCGCGATGCCCGCCCGCAGCCGAGAGACCTCGCTCACCGATCTCATCTACGCTTTCCATCCCCGTTTTCTCGGGGTGCGCCGCGCCTACGAATCGCACACCGCTCCGATCGAAGGTGGCGACGTATTGCTGCTTTCGGAGGGAGTCGTCGCGGTGGGCGTCGGCGAACGCACCTCGCCCGCGGGTGCGGAAGCGTTGGCGCGCAGCCTGTTCGACGACGATCTGGCGCACACCGTGCTCGTGGTTCCGATCGCCCAGAACCGCGCGACCATGCACCTGGACACCGTGTGCACCATGGTCGACGCCGATGCCGTGGTGATGTATCCGGCGGTTCGAGACTCATTGTGCGCGTTCACGATTCGCAAAGACGCCGAATACACCGGTCGCAGTGGCAACGGCCGGGTCAGCATCCGCGGTCCCGAGCCGTTCCTGCCCGCGGCGGCCGAGGCGATGGGCATCGGCAAGCTGCGGGTGATCGACACCGGCCTGGACGGTGTCACCGCCGAACGCGAGCAATGGGACGACGGCAACAACACCCTCGCGCTCGCGCCCGGTGTAGTGGTCGCCTACGAGCGCAATGAGATGACCAACGCCAGACTGGAGGACGCGGGCATCGAGGTGCTGCGCATCCCTGGCTCCGAACTGGGTTCCGGCCGCGGCGGACCTCGTTGCCTGTCGTGCCCGCTGTCCCGAAATGACGTGTGAGTGGACCATGTTCAGTATCACGGTTTCGCATGATTCGTCCGTACCGCCATACGAGCAGCTGCGCGTGGGCGTGATCGCCCAGGTGCGCGCCGGCACGTTGACGGCCGGGACCAAGATCCCGACCGTTCGTGCGCTGGCGGCCCAGCTGGGGTTGGCCCCGAACACGGTGGCGCGCGCCTACCGCGAATTGGAGGCCGACGGAGTGGTGGAGACCAGAGGCAGACAAGGTTCTTTCATAGCGTCCTCCGGCGACCCGACTCTGGATGTCGCGGGACGGGCCGCCAGCGCCTATGTCGCCACCGTCCGGCGGCTCGGCCTCGACGACGAGGCCGCCCTGCGCTACATCAAGGCAGCGTTGGAGGGCTGACACACCGGGCGGGTCGGCCCGACCGGTGTGGGCGCTCAGCGCCAACTGGGCAGCCAGAGGTGGTCATGCCAGTTGCCGGGGGTGATCGGTAGGGCGGTGAGAATCGGCCAGAGCCAGACGAAGTTGGCGATCACCAGGCCGAGATAGAGACAGACCGCGAGAAGGCCGAGGCTGCGCCGTTCGCTCGGCGGCGCGGACAGGTAGGTCCCGGCGGGGCTGCGCGGTATCGGGCTCGGGCGCGCCGGGCCGAGGACGTCGCCCAGCGCCAGCGCCACGCCCATCATCAGGAACGGGGCCATCGGAACGGCGTAGAAGAAGTACATCTGTCGATCAAGGGTGGCGAACCAGGGCAGCAACGCGGCGCCGTAACCGACCAGCACCGCGCCGTAGCGCCAGTCCCGGCGGACCACGCCGCGCCACAACATCCAGGCAAGGGCCGGCAACGCGATCCACCAGATGGCGGGCGTACCGATCAGCATCACGGCCTTCACACATTGGGTCTGACCGCAGCCGGTGACGCCGCTGTCGGCGTAGTAGTACAGCATCGGTCGCAGGCCCATCGGCCAGGTCCACGGCTTGGACTCCCAAGGGTGGTGGTTGCCCGCCGAGTTGGTCAGCTCGGTGTGGAATTCCAACGACCTGGCGTTGAAGTACCAGAGCGAGCGCAGGGCGTTCGGAAAGAGGTGCGACCAGAACCCCCCGGCGCCGATCGGGTCCGTCGAACTGACGGGATTGCCTGCCATATACCGGTACACGCTCGTCTCGCTGGCGAACCAGGCCCAGTAGCTGGCCAGGTAGAGCCCGAGCGGCACAAGCACCAGCGAGTACAGCGCGGGGCCGACATCGCGGACGGCGACGCCGAGCCAGGGACGGCGCACCTTGTACGCGCGCCGCGCCGAGAGGTCGAAGTAGACACTCAGCAGACCGAAGGCCGCGATGAAATAGATGCCCGACCACTTGGTTCCGCAGGCCAGTCCGAGCAGCACGCCCGCGCCGAAGCGCCACCAGCGCACGCCGAGGCGCGGTCCCCAATCGGTCAGGTCGATCCGGCCTTCGGTGCTCACTCGCGCGATTCGGGTGCGGACCTCGTCACGGTCGACGATGAGGCAGCCGAAGGCCGCGGTCACGAATAACGCCATGAAGATGTCGAGCATCCCGATGCGCGACGAGACGAAGGTGAGCCCGTCAGCGATCAGCAGAATGCCCGCGATGGCGCCGATCAGGGTGGATCGCGCCATGCGGCGCGTGATGCGGATCACCAGCAGCACCAGCACTGTGCCCGCGAGCGCGGCGGTGAACCGCCAGCCCCAGCCGTTGTAGCCGAAAAGCCATTCGCCGATGGCGATCAACTGTTTGCCGACCGGGGGATGCACGACCAAGCCGTAGCCGGGATTGTCCTCGACCCCGCCGCCGGTGAGCATCTGCCACGCCTGCGGGGCGTAATGCTTCTCGTCGAATACGGGGGTGCCCGCATCGGTCGGATAGTTGAGCATCGTGAACCGGGTGACCGCCGCGATCGCGGTGAGGAACGCCGTGACCAACCAGCCGCGGAGCCGGTCGATGGGTCCGAAGTCGGGCGACGGCCGCAGCGGTCCCGGGCTCGACCAGGAGGGCACGGCCCCCAAGGATGCGGTCGCGCGCTGGTCGGTCACCTGGGTCACGCCCCGATCGTATGCTGTACCCGCTTTCCGGTCGCGCATCGGTGAGCCGAATAGCGCCCGAATCCCATACCATGCGCGAACCATTCGGCCAGTCACAATCTCGCATCGAAGATTTCGCCGCGGCGAGCGGCCGGGGAGTGGTACAAGGTGCCGCCGCGCGCCCAGCAGGGGGTCTTCGGGGTGTGCCACCGGCCGAGCGGGCTCGATGCCGGTGGATAGGGTGGTCCTGGTCGGAGTAGGGCGTGGACGGGAGTGTGGTGGCGGACGAGGCGACAGCGGGCAGGCTGGTGCTCGCGGCGACGCCGATGGGCGATGTCGGTGATGCGTCGCAACGATTGCGCGAGGCGCTGTCGTGCGTCGATATCATCGCCGCGGAAGATACTCGGCGCACGAAGTCGTTGGCCAAGGCGCTCGGTGTGGAGATCACGGGGCGGGTGGTGAGTTTCTACGACCATGTCGAGACCGCACGGATCCCGATGTTGCTCGGCGAGATCGAGGGCGGGCGCACAGTGCTGTTGGTGACCGACGCGGGCATGCCGTCGGTCAGCGATCCCGGTTATCGGATGGTCGCGGCGTGCGTCGCCCGCGATCTGCCCGTGACCTGTCTGCCCGGCCCCTCGGCCGTGACCACAGCCTTGGCGCTGTCGGCCTTGCCGGTGGAACGGTTCTGCTTCGACGGGTTCGCGCCGCGCAAAGCCGGTCAGCGCCGGGAGTGGTTGCGCACGCTGGCCACCGAGCCGCGCGCCTGCGTCTTCTTCGAGTCGCCGCACCGTCTCGCCGAGTGCTTGGCCGACGCGGTCGAGGTTCTCGGCCCCGACCGCCGCGCGGCGGTCTGTCGTGAACTCACCAAGACCTACGAGGAGGTCGTCCGGGGCACTCTCGCCGAACTCGCCGACTGGGCGGTCGAGGGCGCGCGGGGTGAGATCACCGTGGTCCTGGCGGGCGCCCACCCGACAACCGCGGACCCCGCCGATCTGGTCGACGAGGTCGAATCCCGCACCGCTGACGGAGTCCGACTCAAGGACGCGTGCGCCGAGGTCGCCTCCGTGCACGCGGTTTCGCGCCGCGAACTCTACGACGCGGTCCTGGCGGCTCGTCGTCATCAGGAGGCCTGACCGCGGCACGTGGATCGGGGTTCGTCCGTGCGCTGCGCCGATACCGCGGACGCCGAGCATCAGGTGGGGGCGCTGGACTTCGCGGGGGAGGGGTGCGGGGTGTCGGGTACCGGAGTCGTATCGGCATGATCGTCGGTATGAGTTCTCTGGAGAGCAAGGCGAAAGCGTTTCTCGGGTTGCACCGACCGGGGGATCCTGGGGTTTTTCCGACGGTGTGGGATGCGTGGACCGCGAAAGTCGCTGTGGCGGCGGGATTTTCGGCATTGACGGTGGGTAGTCACCCGGTCGCCGATTCGATCGGGCGGGCGGACGGAGAAGGAATGACCTTCGCCGAGTTGTTGACTCGGGTGCGCCAGATCACCGCCGCGGTGGATGTCCCGGTGTCCGTCGACATCGAGTCGGGGTACGGCCTGGAGCCCGCGCAGCTGATCGAGGGTCTGCTCGAGTCGGGCGCGATCGGGCTGAACATCGAGGACACCGTGCACTGCGAGGGCGGACGGCTGCGTACGGCACAGGAGCATGCCGAACTCGTGCACGGGCTGCGCCGGTTCGCCGATGCCGCGGGGGTACACGTCGTGGTCAACGCCCGCACCGACTTGTTCCTGCGCAACGACGGAGACGAGGCCGACCGCGTCGATCGTGCGATCGCGCGTCTGAAGCTGGCCGCCGAGGCGGGCGCCGACGTGTTGTTCCCGGTCGGTCGGCACGCCGAGGCGGACATGCGCCGTCTGACCGCTGAGCTGCCGCTGCCGATCAGCGCCACCGTTCTTCCGGACCAGGCCGACAAAGCGGCCCTCGCGGCCCAAGGCGTCGCCCGCGTCAGTTTCGGACCATTCCTGCAGGCCGCGCTGACCGCCGAGATCGACCGCCTGCTCGAGCGCTGGAAGTAGACGCGTCCGGGCATACCCTTCGGTGTCGGGCCGAGCGCGGAAGGGTGTGCCCTGCCACGTATCGCACGCGAGTTTCAGGATCGAGTCGACAGGCCGAGTACCGTCACGACCAACTGGATGAACAACGGCGCCAGCTCCGGCACCCGCGCGGGCCCGTCGGACACGATGACCCGACGCGTGCGCTCGCCGATCGCGTCCGGGATCAGTGCGATCAGGTCGTCCGAGATCTCCGGCAGTGTCGGGTCGGCCGCGCGCGCCTGGTCGTAGAACACCCGATACAACTGGGCGAATCGATCGACGGCCAAATCGCGGTAGGCGATGGCGGTCTGGTTCACCGTGAGCGACTCCACCAGCACCAGTCGCGAGAAATCCGGCTCGGTGGCGACGGTCTGGCAAAACGTGACGACAATGGATTCGATCTTGGCGTACGCGTCGGCATCCGGTGGAAGTTGCCCGAGTTCTTCGGCGATCCTGGTCGCCACGATATCGACTCCGGTATGCACCGCCTCGACGAAGCATTCCTCTTTGTTGGCGAAGTGGTCGTAGAAGGTGGTCCGTGAAACCCTCGCCTTGGCAACGAGGTCGGTGAGTGTAGTGGCGGGATAACCTTTGCGGTCGACGCATTCGACCATCGCTTCCACCAGCCTGCCGCGCTGCGAGGTGAGCACGGCTTCGCGCGCCGCGCGGTGCCGCTCGGCGAAGCTGGTCCGCTGGATGGATGCCGTGGCATTCTCCTCGCGCATGTGTGCCTCTCTGTGCCGGAACCGATACCGAACGGGACGTCGTCGTACCGATCGCATGCGGTCCGGGGCGCCGTCCGGCCCCCAAACCGTTCTTTCATTATCCGACAACGCATTCCACGGCCTACCGAGTGGTCGAATCGGTCCGCGCGCGGCGTAGGGAGAGTACCGTCGGACCTGCTCGAGTACTGACCGGTACAGCCGACGTCGAGGGAGAGTGCAGTGAAGAAACTGCTGGGGCACGCCGCGAAAGTGTTGGGCGCGTTGCTGGTCGGCGCGTTCGGTTTCGCCAGCGGTCAGCGCCCGGCCCGGGACGTCGTGGTGACGTTCCCGGCACCGCTCACCGCACGACGACCGTCGTCGCGCACCACGATGGTCCGGCAGTGCGTGCCGGCGCGGCACACGATGGTCCGGCGCCGGCACGGTACCGGACCGGCATGAGTCAGTCCTTCGGCTCGACGTACTTGGGGTACACCGGTTCGGGCGCGGGCAGGGCGACACCGGGCACGATCGGAGTCGCGATGTCGGCGAAGGTCAGGTTCTGCTGACCCAGCTGATCGAGGATCCGGCTCGCCGAACCCGGCATCACCGGCTGCACCAGGATCGCGACGATCCGCAGCACCTCCAGCGTCACGTACAGCACGGTGGCCTCGCGGGCGAGGTCCTCCGGCGTGCCGGACTTCGCCAGCGCCCACGGCGCCTGCGCGGAGAAGTACTTGTTCGTCTCGCCGAGCGTCAGCCAGATCGCTTCCAGCGCCAGGTGCATCTGCTGGGCGTCGAATTCGGCGCGGCAGCGCTCCAGCAGGCCGTTGGCGAGATCGAGTAGGGTGCGGTCCTCGTCGGTGAACTCGCCGGGTGTGGGTACTACGGCGCCACAGTCGCGGGCGACCAGTTTGGTGCTGCGCTGTACCAGATTGCCGAATTCGTTGGCCAGATCGCTGTTGATCCGACCGACGATGGCGTCGTGGCTGTAGCTGCCGTCCTGGCCGTAGGAGATCTCGCGCAGCAGGAAGAACCGCACCGCGTCCAGGCCGTAGTTCTCGACCAACTCCAGTGGATCGACGACATTGCCGACCGACTTGGACATCTTCTCGCCCTTGTTGTACAGGAACCCGTGCACGAATACGCGTTTCGGCAACTCGATGCCGGCCGACATCAGGAACGCGGGCCAGTACACGGTGTGGAACCGGGTGATGTCCTTGCCGATGATGTGCACATCGGCGGGCCAGAACTTCCGGAACGCCGCGGATTCGGCGTTCGGGAAGCCGACGCCGGTGATGTAGTTGGTCAGCGCGTCCACCCACACGTACATGACGTGGTCGGGATGGCCGGGTACCGGCACGCCCCAGTCGAAGGTGGTGCGCGAGACGGACAGATCCTTCAAGCCCGCCTTGACGTAGCTGACGATTTCATTGCGACGCGTTGCCGGCGCGATGAAATCGGGATGCTCGTCGTAGAGCGCGAGCAGCTTGTCCTGGTAGGCCGAGAGTCGGAAGAAGTAGTTCGACTCCTCGGTCCAGGTGACCGGCGTCTTGGAGTCGGTGGAGATGCGGGTGCCGTCCGCGAGCACCGTGGTTTCCTCGTCGGTGTAGAACGCTTCGTCGCGCACCGAGTACCAGCCGGAATAGTTGCCGAGGTAGATGTCGCCGTTGGCGAGCATCCGCTCCCAGATCGCGATGCTGGCCGCCCGGTGGTCCTCGTCGGTGGTGCGGATGAACCGGTCGAAGGAGATGTCGAGCGTCTTGTCCAGCGCTTCGAACACGTCGGAGTTGCGCGCCGCGAGTTCTTCCACCGGGAGGCCTTCGGCGACCGCGGCCTGCTGCATTTTCTGGCCGTGCTCGTCGGTGCCGGTCAGGAAGAAGACGTCGTAGCCGTCGAGCCGCTTGAACCGGGCGATGGCGTCGGCCGAGATGTACTCGTACGCGTGCCCGATGTGCGGCGCACCGTTCGGGTATGCGATGGCGGTGGTGACGTAGAAGGCGGGGCGGTCGGCTGGGCTCATGGTGTGTCTACTGTAATGCGCGTGGTTTTCTTCGCTCGCGTGAATATCCCCGGTATCGATCCGCGGGTCGCCGCGCCCGGATCCGGATTCGGGTCCGCGGTTGTCAGCGGCGGTCATCGATGAGCGCGCGACGCCCCGCGCCGGAGTTGCCCGCGCCGCTCGCGCCGCTCGTGGACGCGCACACCCACCTGGACGCCTGTGGCGCCACCGACGCGGCCGCCACCGCCGCGATCGTGGATCGGGCCGCCTCCGTCGGCGTCGGTCAGGTGGTCACGGTCGCCGACGATCTGGCCGCCGCGCAGTGGGCGGTGCGGGCGGCGCACTGGGACGATCGCGTATTCGCGGCCGTCGCGCTCCATCCGACCAGGGCGAACGCGCTCGATGACGCCGCGAAGGTCGAGCTGGCGCGGCTGGCCGCCGACCCGCGCGTGGTCGCGATCGGCGAGACCGGTCTCGACTACTACTGGCCGGGCAAGCTGGACGGCTGCGCCGATATCGAAACCCAGATCGAGGGCTTCCGCTGGCATATCGATCTGGCCAAGCGCATTCGCAAACCGTTGATGATCCACAACCGCGATGCCGACCACGATCTGCTGACGGTGCTGCTGGATGAGGGGGCGCCGGACACCGTGATCTTTCACTGCTTTTCCTCGGATGCGAATATGGCGCTGTCCTGCGTCGCCGAAGGCTACATTCTGAGTTTCTCGGGGACGGTCAGTTTCAAGAACGCGCACGAACTGCGCGAAGCGGCCCAACTCGTGCCGGACGATCAGATCCTGGTCGAGACCGACGCGCCGTATCTGACGCCACATCCGTTTCGCGGCGCGCCGAACGAGCCGTACTGCCTGCCGTATACGGTGCGCGCGTTGGCGGAATTGCGGGAACAGGATCCCCTTGAATTGGCAGAGATAACGACCGCCAACGCACGTCGGGTCTACCGCATCTGACGCGAGTCGGTTCCGGTCCGGCTTGTTCACGCGCAGTGCGAATGTAGGCCGCGGGGGCCGAATTGGATGGTGTGTTGTATATCACATTTCTGCGGCGATTTGTGATTTACCTGCGGTGTCTATATCTCTTCGTGATATTGAAAAGGTGCTGCTCCACAGCTTGTGGTTGTCGGCATGCGGGCCCTTCGTTATCGTGCTGTGACCATGTCTCCCTTCGCCCGTATCAACCAGTCGCGGTCCCCGCTGCTGTATTCGGCAGTCGGCGCGTTGCTGCTGACGTTGATCATCGGCGCCGGGCTCGCGATCGTGAATCGCAAGACGGTCACCGTGGTCGTGGACGGCGAGAAGGTTCTGCAGAGCACGATGTCGCGCGATGTGCGCGGCGTACTGAAAACCGCGGGCCTGGTGGTGACCGACCGGGACAAGGTCGCCCCCGCGCTGGCCGCGCACATCGGCAACGGTGCGACCATCACGCTCAACCGCGCCCGCCAGGTCGATCTGTCGGTCGACGGAATGACCCAGAAGGTGTGGACCACCGGTCTGACCGCGGGCGAAGCGCTCGACCAGCTGAAGATCCCCGGCGAGGTGTATGTCTCGCCCGCGCGCAATGAACGGCTGCCGCTGGCCGGCGCGGCGCTGCGTATCGCGACGCCACGCTCGGTGTCGCTGCTCGACGGCGTCGGCAGCGTGGTGGATGTACGCCTGGCCGCCCCCACCGTGGGTGAATTCCTGAGTGTCGCGGGCGTCCCGTTGATCGAGCAGGATTCCGTCGAGCCCGCCGCGTCCACCCCGTTGACCGACGGACTGCGAATCACGGTGACGCGCAAACGGACCGAGAATCGCACCGAGACCATGCCGCTGGATCCGCCGGAGAACGTCATCGAGGATCCGACCATGAACATGAGCCGCTCGGTGGTGGAAACCCCCGGCGCGCCCGGCGTCCAGGACGTCACGTTCGCGGTCCTGATGGTCAATGGCAAGGAAGTGGAGCGCAAGCCGATCGGCTCGACGGTGAAGGTGACCGCGCAGCCGAAAACCGTGCGCAAGGGCGCCAAGCCGGGTACCGAGGTGCCGGAGGTGCACGATGGTGCGATCTGGGACGCGTTGGCCCGCTGCGAGTCCACCGGCAACTGGTCGATCAACAATGGCAACGGCTACTTCGGCGGCGTGCAGTTCGACCAGAGCACCTGGGAGCGGCAGGGCGGCTTGAAATACGCGCCGCGCGCCGACCTGGCCACCCGGGAAGAGCAGATCGCGATCGCCGAGGTCACCCGCGCCAGGCAGGGTTGGGGCGCGTGGCCCGCGTGCACGAGCAGGCTGGGCATGAGTTGAGCGAGCGGTTGGTAGATTCTCGAGGTGTCCGAACCTGAAATCGCCGCTCGTGGCAGCGCTGCATTGCTCGGTCCCGCCGAGGTCCGGATGTTGGCCGAGCAACTCGGGGTGCGGCCGACCAAGCAGCTCGGGCAGAACTTCGTGCACGATGCCAATACGGTGCGACGGATCGTCGCGGCCGCGGGGGTCGGGCGCGCGGACGTGGTTCTCGAGGTCGGGCCCGGTCTGGGTTCGCTGACCCTCGCGCTGCTGGACGTGGTGGATTCGGTGGTCGCGGTCGAGATCGATCCCGTGCTGGCCCGCCATCTGCCGGTGACCGTCGCGGATCGCGCGCCGGAGCGGAGCGCGGCGTTGTCGGTCGTCGAAGCCGATGCGCTGCGGGTCGCCGCCTCGGACCTGCCCGCGGCGCCGACCGCCCTCGTGGCCAATCTGCCGTACAACGTGGCGGTGCCGGTGCTGCTGCACCTGCTCGCCGAATTGCCGAGCATCGCGGTCGCGTTGGTGATGGTGCAGGCCGAGGTGGCCGATCGGCTCGCCGCCGAACCAGGCAGTCGCATCTACGGCGTGCCGAGCGTCAAGGCGGGCTTCTTCGGTGCGGTCCGGCGCGCGGGCGCGGTCGGCACCCAGGTGTTCTGGCCGGTCCCACGAGTCGACTCGGGTCTGGTCCGGATCGACCGATACGTCGAGCCGCCCTGGCCGATGGACGCCGACCATCGCCGAAAAGTCTTCGCGGTCGTCGACGCCGCCTTCGCGCAACGCCGCAAGACCCTTCGCGCGGCGCTCGCCTCCTGGGCGGGCTCGCCCGCCGAGGCCGAACGCCGCCTGCTGGCGGCCGGCATTCCACCCACCGCCCGCGGTGAGACTCTCGACACCGCGGCCTTCGTCCGCCTCGCCGCCCAGGCATAGCGCGCGCGTGGCTCGATGTCGCGCACGAACAGGCGTGGCGCGTCAGGTACGCGGAGCTACGCCTGGGTGAAGGTCTGGCGATCAGTCGGCGAGTTGGTAGCCGGCTTCGTCCACCGCGGCGGTGATGGTGGTGGTGGGAATCGGGGTGGTGCTGTCGACTCGGACCGCGCCACTGGCGAGGTCGACCTCGACGCTGGTGACGCCATCGATCTTGCCGATCTCGGCGGTGACGGAGCTGACGCAGTGCCCACAGGTCATTCCTGTGACGGTGTAGGTGGTGGTGGGCATGTCCGACTCCTTCGCTCGACGACGATCATACGATCGGGGGGTATACCCGACAGGTGGAACATACCCCCCAAGGGTATTGGCCGCAAGCGGTAATGTTCGATGAGTCGTCGTGCGGACGGGATGGCTACCTGCCCCGGTAGCGCGTCGTCGGCTCGCAAACCCCGCCAGTTCGGCGCACGTCCGGCCGACGAACGGTGCGTGATCGGGCAATCGATCGACGCCGTCGGCAGTGCGCTGCTGTCGCGGGCCGAGTGACCGCACAGTGCGGCAGCGAGACGGCGGCCTTGCTTCGCGCGGGCTTCGGCGGACTTCGTCCGGTCGCGCCCATTAGGCTTGTGCATCGTGCTGTCCGTAGTGCCGAGCCCCGTTGCCGTGCGCGCGCCGTCGAAAGTGAACCTCCATCTCGGAGTCGGCGACCTGCGTGCCGATGGCTATCACGACCTGACCACGGTGTTCCAGGCCCTGTCCCTCAGCGACGATCTGCGGATCGCCCCGGCTGCCTCGCTGGCCGTGCGGGTTACCGGTGAAGGCGCGGCTGATGTGCCGACCGATCGGACGAACCTGGTGTGGAAGGCGGCGGTCCGGCTCGCGCACATCGGTGGCCGGGCTCCGCTGGTGGAAATCGCCATCGCCAAAGGCATTCCGGTGGCCGGCGGCATGGCCGGCGGCAGCGCGGATGCCGCCGCCGCGCTGATCGGCCTGAACGAGCTGTGGGACCTCGGTCTGTCCAGGGACGAACTCGTCACGGTGGCGGCCGAGCTCGGCAGCGACGTGCCGTTCGCCCTGCACGGCGGCACCGCGCTGGGCACCGGGCGTGGCGAACGACTTCTTCCGGTGCTGTCGCGCAGTACGTTCCATTGGGTGCTCGCCTTCGCCAAGGGCGGGTTGTCGACGCCTGCGGTGTTCGCCGAGCTCGACCGCCTGCGTGAACTCGGCGAACCGCCCCGGATCGGCGAACCGCAGCAGCTGATGCAGGCACTCGCCTCGGGCGATCCGACCCAGCTCGCCCCACTGCTCGGCAACGATCTGCAGGCGGCGGCGCTGTCACTGAAGCCGGAATTGCGCCGCACCTTGCGCGCGGGCCTGGCGGCGGGCGCGCTGGCCGGACTGGTTTCCGGCTCCGGGCCCACCTGCGCGTTCCTCTGTGCGAGCGAGGAATCCGCGGTGTCGGTGGCGGCCGAACTCGCGGGTGCCGGCGTCTGCCGCAGCGTCCGGACGGCCAGCGGCCCGATGCCCGGGGCGCGCATTCTCGGCGACGGACCGTCGGCGAAACACTGACTGGTTCGACTCCGACCGCGATGCGGATCCGGCGAGGGCGGGGGTGTCGGGCTGTGCGCCGCGAACGGGGTCGTGGAATCCCGGCAGCGGTAGCTCAGCAGATGACGTCGGCCAGTCGATCGACTTGGTCTGATTCGCGTCCGTAGCAGTAGAACATCACCTCGTCGGCGCCGAGATCCTCGAATTCGGCGACAGCCGTGCGGATTTCCGCGGGCGTGGTGAGCAGCCCGGCGAGGAAGCCCTCGGTGTAGTCGCTGAAGCCGTAGTAGGCGCGCATGGCGGCGCGGGCGTCGGCGATCACGTCCGGCGGGCCGAGCGCGACGTTGACCTGGGCGACGATGCGTGGCTCACCCGGCCTGCCGTGGTCGGTCCAGGAGCGGCGCACCGTATCGAACAGGCCACTTGCCCAGGACGGCGGCGCAGCGCTGAGAAACCCGCCGCCCCAGCGGCCGACGCGGTCGAGTGCGATGGGCTGGAACCCGCCGAACAAGATCTCGGGCCCTTCGGGGCGCAGCGGCGGGGGGCCGATCGGCCCGCACTCGGCGTTGTAGGGCTCGCCGGCCCACAGGCGATACAGGAGTGCGAGTTGCTCGTCGAGGCGGCGACCGCGGGTGTGCAAGTCGGTGCCCGAGGCGACATGGTCGTCCGCGCGTCCGCCGACGCCGAGCCCGAGCACCAGGCGTCCACCCGACATGCGGTCCAGCGTGGCCACTTGTTTCGCGAGCAACACCGGATCGCGCAGTGGTGCGATCAATACCTCGGTCTGCACGGTGACGCGCGTGGTCGCGCCGGCGACCATGGCCAGTGCGATCAGCGGTTCCGGGTTGTCGTAGGCCAGCCGATCGAGCAAGCCGAGTGTGTGGAACGGACCCGCGTCGGCGCGCCGTGCCCAGTCGAGCAGGGCGGCGGGATCGGAAATGGGCAGGCCGAGGCCGATATGCATGGAAACCTCCAGGAGAGCACAAGCAGAGAGGACGGTGCCGCCCACCGACACCTCGATGCGACGAGGTGGGACTCCCGCGTTGCGGCGTACTTCCGGGGAGTGCCGGATCGGATCGCTCGGAACGAACGCTGTTCGTCGAATCCAACGTAAACGAACGCTGTTCGTCGCGCAACCCTCGCGGCGGTGTTCGCACTGCTCGCCGGTCGAATGGCCGATCGGCGAGGGTGGGTACGCTGACCCGGGGGCAGCATCGGCCTGCCGCGGCAAGACACGGAAGGATCCATGTCCAACCTGATCAATCTCGAACAGGTCCACAAGAGCTTCGGGATCACCCCACTACTGGACAACGTGTCGCTCGGCATCCACGCGGGTGAACGGATCGGCGTCGTCGGCCTCAACGGTGGCGGCAAGACCACCCTGCTGGAGGTGCTGACCGGTATCGAGCAGCCCGACCGCGGCCGGGTCAGCCGGGTCGGCGGCCTGCGCATGGCGGTGGTGACCCAGCGCGGTGTGCTCCCCGAGGGCGCGACGGTCGGCTCCGTGGTGCTGGCCGGTCTGGCGGACGACGCGCTGACCGACGCGGTCGCCGAACACGAATGGGCAGCCGACCCTCGCATCCGCTCGGTCATGGATGGCATCGGCATCGCCGATCTCGGCATGGATACCTCGGTCGACAACCTCTCCGGCGGCGAGCGCCGCCGGGTCGCGCTCGCCGCTGCCCTGGTCCGCGAGCTCGACCTGCTCGTGCTGGACGAGCCGACCAACCACCTCGACGTGGAAGGCGTGCAGTGGCTGGCCGGGCATTTGCTCAGCCGCCGCAGCGCGCTCGTCGTGGTGACCCACGACCGCTGGTTCCTCGACACCGTCGCCACCAACACCTGGGAAGTGGTCGGCGGCAAGGTCGAAAGCTACGAGGGCGGTTACGGCGACTGGATCTTCGCCCGCGCCGAGCGCGCCCGCCAGGCGGACGCCACCGAGGCGCGGCGACGCAATCTCGCCCGCAAGGAGCTGGCCTGGTTGCGACGGGGGCCGCAGGCGCGCACCTCCAAGCCGCGCTATCGGGTCGAGGCGGCCGAAGCGCTGATCGCCGACGTCCCGCCGCCGCGCGACAGCGTCTCGCTGGCCGCTTTCGCTCGAAAGCGCCTCGGCCGCGTGGTGGTCGAGCTGGAGGACGCCACCCTCGCCACGCCGGACGGTAGAGAGCTGGTGCGCGACTTGACCTGGCGGCTTGCGCCGGGGGAGCGAGTCGGCCTGGTCGGCGTCAACGGGTCCGGCAAGACCACACTGCTGCGCGCGCTGGCCGGTGACGAGGGCGCGATCGGCACTGTGCTCGCCGCCGGGAAACGGATCCAGGGCCAGACCGTGCAGATCGGTTGGCTGCGCCAGGAGCTCGACGACCTGCCGACGAATCTGCGGGTGCTGGAGGCCGTGCAGCAGGTGGCGCAGCGAATCATGCTCGGCGACAAAGAGATTTCAGCCGGCCAGCTGGCCGAACGACTCGGCTTCACCCCTGCCCGCCAGCGGACTCCCGTCGGCGATCTGTCCGGCGGTGAACGCAGGCGCCTACAGCTGACCCGGATCCTGATGTCCGAGCCGAACGTGCTTCTGCTCGACGAGCCGACCAACGACTTGGACATCGATACCCTCCAGCAGTTGGAGGATCTGCTCGACAACTGGGCGGGTACCCTCGTCGTGATCAGCCACGACCGCTATCTCGTCGAGCGCATCTGCGACTCGACCTGGGCGTTGTTCGGCGACGGCAAACTCACCAACCTGCCCGGCGGTATCGAGGAGTATCTGGACAAGCGCGCGTCGATCAGCGCGGGCTGGGTCCGCGCGACCGCGACGCAGGAGAAGCCCGCCGCCACGCCGGCCACCGATTCCGCCGCCTACCGTGCGGCGCGCAAGGAACTGACCCGGCTCGAACGCGCCATCGACAAGCTGTCCGATCGTGAACAGCGACTACATGCCGCGCTCGCCGACGCCGTCACCGACCCGGACAGGCTGGTTGCGCTGGGCGCGGAGCTGAAGCAGGTACGCGCGGAGAAGGAGACCGCAGAGGAGCGTTGGTTGGAGCTGGCCGACGGCGTGTAGTTCGCCGCCTAATGCCCGGAGGCGCGTCCGTCCTGCACGGCCACCGGCAGACAGGTCCGCACGAAATCACGGCCGAAGTCGGTGAGCAACACACTGCGATAGATCACCTTCGTGCCGAACCCGGAGCGCTTCAGCGTTTCCCGCACCGACGACTGCGCCTCCAGCAGTTGGTAGCGGTTCGGGTTGCCGACCGGCTCGCGCGCGTGCTCGACCAGGCCGAGCCTGCGCAGATTGATCAGATACTGCTGGATCCGGTTGGGGAAGCGCAGGCCCGCGTGCTCGCCGATCATCGTGAGCATCGAGCCGATGCGTTCGGCGCTGAGCGTGCGCGGGCGACCGACGCGGATGTCGATGGACGGTTGTGGTCCGTCCAGATGCAGGAAGCGCAGCACGCGTGCTTCGTCCGGGGTCAGCTCGGCGAGCATGCCGGCGAAGGCCGGGTGGTTGTCGTCCTCGTCGTGCGCGCTCGCCGACGAGCGCAGCAGCGCGGCGCCCTGCTCGCGCAGCGTCGGCACCTCATTTCCGGCGGGCGTGCCCGGGGTGGTGGGGAGTCCGAGCGCCTTGCGCATCGCGTCGCGCACCTCGGACTCCGCCTCGGCCAGTACTTCTCGCGGCGGCGCGCCCTCGATGCTGCGTCGTACGACAGTCGAAGTGACGCCGACCGCGGTACCGACACTCCATGCGGTCACCCCGGTGACGGCCGTCCAGGCGACGCGCGCGACACCGGTCGCCGCACGCACCGTGGCCATGGGAACCGGTACCCGAGTGAATGATTCGTCGGTGCGGACGACATCCGTCGCGGACCGACGCGCGATCTCCGTGGTCGGTCGGCTACTGTCGTTCGGCGTGTCGGAGTATTCGACGGCTTCGATATCGCCGTCGTCCGAACCCGTTACAGCCATGTCGTCGCCACTCCTGTTCCGAAGATCAGGATATGAGCGTATCCGGCGAACAGCCCCAGCACGCCGCCATGCACGAAAAGCAACCACTCGTCCTGCTTGATGGCTGCGCGCAGCATGTCGACGAAGTCCGGCGGTGACAACGCCGCCATCTGTTTGGCGATGTACTGGTTGATCTGTCGACCCTGACGGACATTGAATTCCGGATCGGCGAACGCGATCGGCGCGATCGTCATGGCTTCGGTGGTGAGCGTCGATTGCAGCGAGTCGTACTCACGGCTGCCGAGCATGAACTTGACCGCGGGCCGCGCGGGCCCGAGTGCCCGGTCGGCGGCGGGGCGCAGGGTGTCCTCGAGCATCTGCATGGTGCGGTCCGAGCGCGGGCCGTTGAGCAACTCGTCGCCGATATTCGCCACGGTGATCACCTGGCTGGACACCAATTCGGCATATCCGTCGGTGATTTCGGACTTGCGTTTGATCAGTAGGCCCTGCCGCCACGGACACCACCACTTCGGATAGGCGGGTGCGAAGATCATGTTGATCCCGATCCAGTTGACCATCCAGCCGATGATCACGCCGCCGATCGGCAGCACGACAAGGGTGGACCATCCGGTCAGGTGCAGGACCGCGACCAGCACCGCGCCCATCGGCGCGCCGAAGTAGAAGCCGAAGTTCTGCATGAATCGCAGTTCCTTGGCGCCGAGTACTTGGAACAGGGTGTTGAGCAGGTGCGGTCGGGCCTGGAAGTAGCGGATCACCATCTGCTTCACATCGAGCAGCTGATCGATATTCGCGCCCAATTCCTCGGTGAGTTCGCGCAGGATCTCCGGCAGCTGCTGGCGGACCCTGGCATGCACCATGTCGCGCACCTGGGCCGGGAGGTTGTACCAGAGCTGAGGGTGCTCACGCCGGAGGATTTCCTCGACGATGTCTTTGATCTGCGCGTCGGCGATGCCGGCCAGATGTTCGGCGAGTTTGTCCGGCTCCAGCTCGCGGTAGAAGTCGGCGACGCTACCGAGTTTGGCCAGGCCCTTGTCGACCGCGATACTGGCCATCTTGTCGGCGCGCGATGGAACGATGCCCTGCCATCCGAATCTGCCATCGTGCCGCAGCAGCGGCAGAACTTGAATTCGCTTGGGGAGGAATGGATACAGCGCGCGCAGACCGGGCACGTGAATGCCGTAGAACGCGACCGGCTTGAACAGCATGAGCACGCCGGTCCAGTTGGTGATATAGCCGATGATCCCGGTGAAAAGCGGAATCGTCACAAGCTCGAGGAGGATTGTGGGGTGGATTCCGAAAACGCTCTCTAACACGACACCCTCCTGCCGATACACCGGTGACCGCCGCCTCACCGGCACCCAAAACTAGCACCCGCTCCGCAAAGGATCGCCATTGTTCGTCGCCCCCCTGCTTACACCGCGAGTACACAGGCCGGTGGTGGGGGTTCGAGATGTCGATCACAGTGATTGTCGAACTGTCCGAGTCGGACGGCGGCAATGACCGTCGCCGCGGCGGGAAGTAATCTGTGGGTCGGATTCGTTCACCCGGCGATATCGGAGAAAACGTGGCAGACGACAGGACCGGACAGGACGTGGCCCGAGCCGGTTCCCACCCCGTTGAGCACCGTTCGGATGCCGAACAACGGCAGATCAGCAATGAGGCACGGCTGATTCGCGGCGTGTTCCGCGCGGCAGGACTCGCCGCGGGCACGGTCGTTCGCGGTGGGCAGTGGGCGGTCGGCACCACCGTCGATGTCACCAAGGAGATCACCCAGGCGGCGCTGGACGGCGAGTCGTCGGCCGAAATCGCCGAACGAACCGGCAACGCGTTGCGCTCGATGGCCCGCAGCGCGCTCGGCGTCACCGAGGGGTCGGTGCGTGAGATCGTCAGCTACGTCCCGACGTCCAATGGGTCCGCCTCGCAGGAGGCGCTGACTGTCGGCTCCTATTTCCGCTCGGCCAGTATCGAGGAATTGCGCCGTCGGGGTGACGCGCTGTTGGCCAGATCGGCCGACGTCTACTTCACCGAGGAGGTGCACCCGGCCTACGACCGCATCCTCGATGAGCTCGCCCCCGACGAGGCACGGATGCTGCGCTTCATGGCGCTCAATGGTCCGCAACCGTCGGTCGACGTGCGCACCAACCGTCCGCTCGGTATCGGCTCGGAGTTGGTGCAAGGTGATCTGAGCTCCGTGCCCGAGCAGGCGGGGGTGCGCTACCCGGATCGCGCGCGCGCCTATCTGGTCAACCTCAACCGCCTCGGACTCACGCTGACCTCCGACGATCCGGTGGTATTGAGTCGGTACATGGTGCTCGAGGTGCAGCCGGTGGTCGAGGCGGCACTGAAAAAGGCCGGTCGGGCGCCGAAAATCGTGCGCAAGAGTCTCCGGCTCACCGAGTTCGGCGAGGACTTCTGCCGGACTTGTTTCACTATCGGAAGTTGATCTCCGGCGGCAAGCCGGCCGAACAGTGATAGCAATCTGATACAAATCTCCCAATTCCTGAAGTGGCGTGGCTTCGGATGGGATTGTGGAGGTATGGATCAGGCAACTGGCGGGCAGGAGCGCGGCGACCCGGCAGCAGGGATCGACCGGCAAGTGGGTAGAGACCGGGGCGTAACCACCGGTGAGCAGGCGCGCGGAGACCGAGATGTTCGCGTCGGTCCACCGCAACGCGGCGAGCAGGAAGTGCGCATCGGTCCGCCGCAGCGTGGTGATCAGGGGGTTCGTCCCGGTCCGCAACAGCGTGGTGATCAGGGGGTTCGTCCCGGATCGCAACAGCGTGGTGATCAGGGGGTTCGTCCCGGTCCGCAACAGCGTGGTGATCAGGGAGTTCGTCCCGCTCCGCAACAGCGCGGCGAGCGTGCGGGTGCGCGGTTGCGTTTCGACGCCGGGCCGATCGACTACGGGCAGGTGCGCGATGATCCGAGGTCGACGCGCGAACGCCGACGCGACGAACGGGGGATGGACGATCTGGCGGCGATCAGCCGACTGAAGTTCCGCTACCTGCGTAGCCTCGACACCAAATCATGGGATGAGTTCGCGGACACCATGATCCCGGAGGCTACCGCCACCTACAGCGAATACCTGCAGTTCGAATCGCGCGACGCGTTTCTCGCCTTCATGCGCAACACCCTCGGTCCGCATGTGATCACCGAACACCGCTGCGACCATCCGGAGATAGACATCGAGGGCGACACGGCCACCGGCACCTGGTACCTCGCCGACACCGTCCTGATTCCCGCCCACAACATGCTGCTGCGCGGCGCGGCCTTCTACTCCGATCGCTACATCCGCTGCGACGACGGCCACTGGCGGATCTCGCACACCGGATACGAGCGCACCTACGAGGTGGTGCTCTCGCTCAGCGACCTGCCCAGTCTGCGACTCACCTCCAGCCGATGGGGACTGATCGCCAAGGAGGACGGCATCGCCTCGGTCGAACGCAACCCGGGCGCCGCCGCCCCGCCGCGGGAGGAACTCGGGCCCGAGGCCGAATAACTCAGTCGGCCGTGGCGACCAGCGGTTCCAACGTCAACGTCGGATGTTCCTTCTCGATGTACTGCAACCGCCATTTGTCGCTGAACAATGCCAGCAGTACGCCGTCGCTTCGGGTGAATACCTCGACCCCGCGCTGCCGACCGAGTTCATCCGCGGAGGCGGCATCGGTCCGGCGGGCCAGCGAGTAGCCGAGGTGCTCCATCGAGGTCTCGACGGTGAACTCCGTCAACATCCGCGCGGTGACCACCTCGAACTGCATCGGGCCGACGGCCGCGAGGACCGGAGAGGCGTCGCCGCGGACGTCATTGCGCAGCACTTGCACGACACCTTCGGAATCGAGCTGGTCGATGGCTTTGCGGAACTGCTTGTACTTGCCTGCGCTCTGCGCGCGTAACACCGCGAAATGCTCGGGGGCGAACGACGGGATCGGCGGGAACTCCACCTTCTTGTCCACGAACAATGTATGCCCCGGGGCCAGCGCTGTCGCGTTGACCAGGCCGACCACATCGCCGGGGTAGGCAGTGTCCACGGTGGCGCGCTCCCGGCCGAACACGGTCAGCGCGTACTTGGTGGCGAACGGCCGTCCGGTCTGGGCATGGGTGACCACCATGCCACGCTCGAACTCGCCGGACACGATCCGCATGAAGGCGAGCCGGTCCCGGTGCGCGGCGTCCATGCCCGCCTGCACCTTGAACACGACCGCGCTGAACGGGTCGGTGGTATCGCGTGGGTTGCCGCCGGTATCGCGGCGCGGACCGGGTGCGGGCGCCAGCGCGACCAGAGTCTCCAGCAGTTGCCGCACGCCGAAGTTCAGCATCGCGGAGGCGTAGATGACCGGTGAGGTCTGCCCGGCGAGGAACAACTCCTGGTCGTGGTCCTGCCCGGTGGCCGAGAGCAGTTCACTCTCCTCGGCGGCGGTGAGCCACGCCTCGCCCTCGCGCGCCTCGGCGGACGCCGGGGTCAGCGACTCCTCCGGTGCGATGGTCGCGCCGCCCGCGGTCCGGGTGAAGTGGATGTATTCCAGGGGTGCGCCGTCGGGACCGCGGCGCAGCAGGCCGCGGAAATCGCCCGCGATCCCGACCGGAAGGAACAGTGGCGTCGGCGTGAGGCCGATCCGCTCGTTGATCTCGTCGAGCAGTTCCAGTGGCGCCTGTCCGGGACGATCCCACTTGTTGATGACGGTGATCACCGGGATGCCGCGGTGGCGGCACACCTGGAACAGCTTCAGTGTTTGCGGCTCCAGACCCTTGGCCGCGTCGATCAGCATCACCGCGGCGTCGACCGCGGTGAGCACCCGGTAGGTGTCCTCGGAGAAATCGGAGTGACCGGGGGTGTCCACCAAGTTGATCACGCTGTCGACGTCGGAACCCGTGGCACGGTAGTTGAACTGCAGCGCGGTCGAACTGACCGAGATGCCGCGCGCCTTCTCCATCTCCATCCAGTCCGAGACCGTGGACTTGCGGCCCGCCTTGCCGTGGATGGCGCCGGCCTCGGAGATCATCCTCGCGTGCAGCGCGAGTGCCTCGGTGAGCGTCGATTTGCCCGCGTCGGGATGGGAGATGACCGCGAACGTGCGTCGCCGGGCGACCTCGGCGGGTAACCCGCGGGGTGCGGGCGCGACGACACCCTCAGGGGAGGCGCTCAACGGAACAACCTTTCGCAGACGACCGATCGGCAACCACGCCAGCGTACGCGACGGGCCTGCGGAGCGAAGCGAGCGAGCTTCGCCGCGGCCTGGGCCGGGCCCGATCGCGGCACGACGCGGCGGTCGCTACCCGATTCAATCGGGGGCCGTGTGCTGCGGTATGGTGTTCGGGTTGTCTCGGCGAGGGTGACCGCAGACCTGATTTGCGCACCGTGATCGACGCGGCTCGGCTTCCGGCCGTCCTCGTTCGGTCTTCGCCCGACGAGTAGACCAACCCGGTCAGGTGTGAGCAGCCCCTGACATCAACCGTTGACAGCCCGGAAGAGCCGTAGGAGTAGATCCAGTCATGTCCGACGCCAACCTTCTCGAAGCCGCCGTACGCACCGAGTTCGGCAAGGGTGCCGCCCGCCGTACCCGCCGCGCGGGCAATGTCCCCGCCGTGCTCTACGGCCACCAGGCCGACCCGACGCACCTGTCGGTCAACGCCCAGGCCTTCGCCGCGATTCTGCGTGAGCACGGCACCAACGCGGTGCTGAACCTCGTCATCGACGGCAAGAAGCAGCTCGCGCTCACCAAATCCGTTGTGGTGCACCCGATTCGCCGCTACATCGAGCACGCCGACCTGCTGATCATCAAGCGCGGCGAGAAGGTCACCGCCGACGTGATCGTCACCGTCGTCGGCGATGCCGCCCCGGGCACCCTGGTCACCCAGGAGGCCACCACCGTCTCCATCGAGGCCGACGCGTTGAAGCTGCCCGAGGCCATCGAGGTCTCCGTCGAGGGTGTCGAGTCGGGCACCCAGATCACCGCGGGCGCGCTGGAGCTGCCTGCCGGTGTGGGCCTGGCCGCCGATCCGGAGACCCTGATCGTCAATGTCATCGCCGCTCCGGCCGCCGAGGCCGCGGTCGAGGAGGCCGCCGCGGCCGAGGCCGAGAGCGCTGAGTAGCACCGAATCGGCGACCGGGCCAGCGCTCGTGGTCGGACTGGGTAATCCAGGCCTCGAATACGAACGCACCCGGCACAATGTCGGTTTTCTGGTCGCCGACGTGCTCGCGGAGCGCGTCGGCGGCCGTTTCGGTGTGCACAAGAAATCCGGCGCCGACCTGTTGCAGGCCCGATTGGATGGCCGCCAGGTACTGATTGCCAAGCCGCGCTCGTTCATGAACCTGTCCGGACGGTCGGTGGCCGCACTGGCCAAGTTCTTCTCGGTGTCGCCCACCGAGGTGATCGTCGTGCACGACGAGCTCGACCTCCCGTTCGGCGCGATCCGGCTCAAGCGCGGTGGTGGTGAGGGCGGGCACAACGGCCTTCGCTCCGTCTCCAGCGCGCTGACCACCAAAGACTACCTGCGCACGCGCATCGGCATCGGCCGTCCGCCGGGACGCCAGGATCCGGCCGACTATGTCCTGAAGCCGTTCTCGGCGCCGGAGCGAAAAGAGGTTCCGGTAATCGTCGAGCAGGCCGCCGACGCGGTGGAGCTGCTGCTGCGAGTGGGGCTGGAGACCGCGCAGAACCAACTGCACTGAGCAGAAACCGCTCTCGCCGCTGGGCGCCCCGGCTCAGATTCGGTGCTGGTCGGATCGGGCACGCGAGCAACGGATGTCGGGCCGACGCGGCAGCCGTGGCAGGGCTCGTGCGCCGAATGCCGCAGCCTGGTCGGTTCGCTACGCAGGCCGGCACCGAATCCGTGGGGGATTCAGCATCAGTCTTTCCGGCCTGGTGCGGAGGTCGTAGGGAAACCGACTTCGCACCCGACCGGAACTCAGCGGCGGATCATCCGCGCGGCAGATGGACCGCGGTCGCGGCCCTGCGCAACTTGCCGGACGAGGTTTTCGGCAGCGCGCCGGGGCCGAGCACGGTGACGGTCCGTGGCCGGGCGCCCACCTCGGAGAACACCTCGTGCACGATCTCGTGCTCGATTCGCTTGACCTCCTCGGGGTTCTGGTGGCTATTGCTCTCCACCACCACGGCGAAGCTCTCCCGCTTATCGCCCGCGTCCAGGCGCACCGCGACCGCGTTGCCGGGCCGGACGCCGGTCACCCTGCATGCCGCGCGTTCGATATCGGTGGGATAGATGTTGCGGCCGCCCATGATGATCACGTCCTTGATCCGGCCGCACACCACGATCAGCCCCTCCTCGGTGAAGTAGCCGATATCGCCGGTGTCCAACCAGCCGTCGGCGTCCTGACCGGAGCGGAAACCCTCCATCGTCACATAGCCGGAAGTGACGGCGGGGCCGCGCAATTCGATCACGCCCACCGAACGGGTCGGCAGCGGCTGGCGCTCGCTGTCGACGACCCGGCCTTCCAGCTGGTCGACCAGGTAGCCCAGGGTCGGCAACCTGCGGATATTGTGCCCGTGCTCGTGGCCGGGATCGTCCGGCACCGGTACCGCTTTGCCGAGCGCCTCGAGCAGATCGGCGTCGATGACGTCCAGCACCTGGCCGTGGCCGGGGTCGGGGATGGAGACGGCGAGCGTTGTCTCGGCCATGCCGTAGACCGGGGTGAGCGCCATCGGGTTGAGCCCGAAGCGTTGTCCGGCGTCGGCCAGCGCATCCATGGTGTCCGGGTCGACCGGTTCCGCGCCGTTCCACATGTAGCGCACGCTGCTGAGGTCCAACGCGCCGTCATCGGCCTGTCCCAGTCGTCGTGCCAGCAGCGAGTAGGCGAAATTCGGTGCCGCGGTGACGGTGCCGCGGTATTTGTCGATCAGCTCGGCCCACAGCAACGGTCGGGTCAGAAAGTCGATCGGCGTCACACAGACCACTTCGGCACCGAATTGCATGGGCACGCTGAGGAATCCGACCATGCCCATGTCGTGGAACAGGGGTAGCCAGCTGATCATGACGTCGTGGTCGAGCTGGAACTTCACCCGGTCGAACATCGCGTAGGCGTTGACATAGAAGTTCTCGTGGGTGATCCGCACCGCCTTCGGCGAGCCGGTCGAACCGGAGGTCAACTGCTGCAACGCGATATCGTTCTCGGCGGTGGGCACCGGGTCGATCTCGGGGCCGTCGGGCAGTTGGTCGACCCGCACCACGGTGATGCCGCGCTCGCGCAGCAGCGATTCGGCGGCCTCGAACGGTGCGCCGAGGACCACCGCTCGGGCCTCGATCATGGTCAGCACGGACTCGGTGTCGCGGGCCCAGAGGGCGAGATCGGTGCGCGGGGTCGGTTGGTGCAGCATGGTGATCGATGCACCGCGCATCCAGATGGCCTGGCAGACCGGGGCGATATCCGCGGGCATCCCGGCCAGCACGCCGACCGCGTCACCGTGCCCGATTCCGGCCGCGGCCAGGCCGCCCGCCATGTGCCGGGCGATCTGGTGGATCGCTCCCCAGCCGCGGCGTAGCGGCGCTCCTGGCTCACCGGTCACCAGCCCACGTTCGGACGTCTGCGCCGTCGCGTACATCTCGTCGGTGAACCTACTCAACATCCACTCCTCATCACCAGCCGTCGGCCTCGAACCGGCCTCCATCAACTATCCCGCCATTCTCCCGGTGCGTTAACCCCCCTTGTGGGAACCCCAGGTCAGGACCTCGAAGCAGGTGTGCGGAAGGTCGCCGCGTAGCGGTCGACGTAGCACCGGCCCGAGCGTGCTGCCAATTCCAGCATCAGCTCGTCGGTGGCGGTGCGGACCGTATGGTGCTCGGCGGTGGGCAGGTAGTGGCGTGGCGCGCCGAAGTCGACGCGCACCTTGCTGAACCGCGGTAGGCGGCTCCCGCGTGGGTTCACCCGATTGGTGCCGGACAGGATCACTGGAACGACCGGGGCTCCGGTCGCCATAGCGACCCGCAGCGCGCCGGTGCGGCCACGATAGATCCGCCCGTCGGGCGAGCGGGTGCCCTCGGGATGGATGGCCCAGATCCCGCCGCCCGCCAGGATGCGGGCAGCGGCGTTGAGCGCATCCGCGGCCGCGCGGCCCCCCGTCCGATCGACCGGCACCTGTCCGGCCGCCGAGTAGAACCATCGGGTGAGCCGGCCTCGCACACCGCGCCCGGTGAAGTACTCCTGTTTGGCCAAGAACGTCACTCGCCGTGGCACAACCAGCGCGAGGTAGAGCGAGTCGATCACGGCGAGGTGATTGGCCGCGATGATCACCGGTCCGGTGTGCGGAACGTTGTCCAGTCCTACGACTTCGGGTCGGCCGAGCACACGCAGCAGTGGGCCGAGTAACACGTACTTGAACAGCAGATACCACACGAGGACCTCCAGGAGACGAGAGCGTAGACACTGTCTACCCGATGGCGTAGACAGTGTCTACGCGTGGCGATATGGCATTGCGCTGACTGGCGTAGACAATGTCTGCATGGTCGAGGACGAGCCGTTGCGCGAACGACTGGTCAGCGCGGGCGTCGACCTGCTCGAGCAGGTCGGCGCGGCGCATTTGGGACTACGCGTCATCACCCGGGCCGCAGGCGTCTCGCACGGCGCGCCGCGCAGATATTTCCGCACTCACAACGCGCTGCTCGCCGCTATCGCGGCGCGTGGATTCGCCGAACTCGCGGGTCGGTTCGCGGCGGTGGATGCCGGGTCGGCGCGTGATCGCCTGGCGCGCACGAGCGCCGAATACATCGAGTTCGCCGCACAGCGGCCGGAAATGTTCACCCTGATGTTCCGCCACGATCTGCTCGAGGGCTCCGGCGAGAACCTGAGGTCGGTCACGCTACCGCTGTTCGCGCGCTTCGCCGACCTGGTGGGCGCCGCCTCCGGGCCGGGGACGATGGACCCGCGCGATCGCGCGATCGCCCTGTGGACAAACCTGCACGGCATCGCCGCTGTGCAGGCCAACGGCAGTCTTCGCTTGGTCGGACCGGGTGTCGACATCCGGATGTTGGTGGCACGGGCGCTGGAGGTGCATCTGGCTTGACGGGGTTGCCAGGGCGCTCTACATCCTTGCCGGGCCCACATGCTGGGCGTCCGATGAATTCGGGTGCCCACCGCCGTCTTCAGTACCGGTGACGCCGCGCGGGAGTCCCGATGGTGTAAGGAGCACTGGCATGAGCAAGGTTGTGTGTGATATCTCGATCTCGGCGGACGGCTACTCGGCCGGTAACAATCAGACCGAGGAGCGACCCTTCGGCGACGCCGATGGGTCGATTCTCCACGCCTGGATGTTCGATACGTCGGAGGAGAACCGAGCCGAGCTCGACGCGGTGACGGAGGCCAAGGCTTTCATCATGGGCCGCAATATGTTCGGCCCGATCCGTGGCGAGTGGAGTGGTGACTGGACGGGCTGGTGGGGGCCACAGCCTCCCTATCACGCCCCCGTGTTCGTGCTTACCCACTACCACCGTGATCCCCTGGTCATGGACGGTGGCACCACGTTCTACTTCGTCACCGACGGGATCGAAGCCGCATTGAAGCAGGCGCGCGCGGTGCCCGGCGACGGCGACGTCGCCATTGCCGGGGGCGCCACGACCGTCAACCAGTACATGGCCGCCGGGCTGCTCGACGAGCTGCGTCTACACATCGTCCCGTTCACACTCGGCGGCGGAACCCGCGTCTTCGACGGTGTCGCGCCGTTGAAGCTCGAGCAGATCTCGTCACGCGCAGCCACGCAGATCACCCACGTGACCTACCGTCTCGTCCGCTGACCCGACACAGGTCGACCCTCTCGTCAGGGCAAGGCCGCCGTCGTCGGACGACGTCGGGTAGGTGATCCGATTGCCGGAATCTCGAGTTCATGGCGAAGTCGCGTGTGGGTTCGGGGTGCGGGGCGCGTCGGCGGACACACGCGCCGATCGCGGTGTCCTGCCATCTCCGCGACAGCAGCCGACTTCCTCGAGGTGGCTGCGTACACGCCGGTCCAAAATGCAGTCCGGGTCCACTACGACGAGACCGATCAACCCTGAGGCATACCCGGACCGAGCACAACCTCGTCGAGATTCGGTTGTGTTGCGGTGCCACTGCTGGACAGGACTGCTACGACCGTGGCTTGTAGAGGTCTCGGCTCAGTCGACAAGGGCGCCACAGGTGAGGTCGAGGACCGCCCCGGTCATGGCGCCTGCTCCGTCAGACGCGGCATACACCGCCGCCTCGGCGACCTCGGCCAGCGGGGGGAGTCGCCCGAGGCGGGTATCGCGGATCAATGACTGGTCAGCCGTGCAATGCCCCGACTGCGGCGACGAACCGGTCCAGCTCCTCGAAACTGACGAAGCAGTGCGGCGAGGCGCGGACCACCGAGGCCAGGCCGCGGCCGGTCATGTCCAGCAGGGTCGAGCCGGCGTGGCTGACCGTGACCGTGATGTCCTGTGCCAGCAGTTGGTCGCGGACCTGCGTGGATTCGATCCCGTCGACGGTGAACGACACGATGCCGCTGTGCCGGATACCGATATCGCGCACGGTCACGCGCGGGATCTCCGGCAGGGTCTTGCGCAGATGCTCGGCGCGGGCCGCGATCGCGGCGTACACCGTATCCGGACCGAGGTCGAGCAGATACCGCACCGCGGCGCCCAGCCCGAGCCGCCCGGCGACGTCACACTCCCAGAACTCGAAACGGCTGGCATCAGGCGCGAGGCGGTAGTGGTCCGGCCCGGTCCACTCGGCGCCGTGCAGATCGAGTCGTTCGGGCTCCATGGACCGCGCCAATTCCGGCCGCACATAGAGGAATCCGGTGCCGCGCGGACCGCGCAGCCACTTGCGGCCGGTGGCCGACAGCGCGTCGACGCCGAGTTCGGCCACATCGATCGGCAGTTGCCCGGCGGATTGGCAGGCATCCAGCAGCACGAGCGCGCCGACCGAATGCGCGATCCTCGTCGCCTCGGCGACCGGGTTCACCAGGCCGCCATTGGTCGGCGCGTGGATCAGCGAGACCAGCTTGACCCGTTCGTCGACCAGTGCGGCCAGCGCGTCGAGATCCAGCTGTCCGCTGCTGTCGCTCGGGATCTTCTGCACTGTCGCACCGGTGGAGCGTGCGCGCTGCAGGGCGGCGATGGCGTTGCTCGCGTAGTCGGCCTCGGAGACCAGGATCCGATCACCGGGCGCGAGCGGGACCGAGTAGAAGAAATCCGTCCAGGAGCGGGTGGCGCTGTCGCTGAGCGCGATGCTCGTCGGCGCGGTGTTGATCAGCGCGCCGACCGCGCTCTTCACCGCCTCGAGATCGTCCAGCCGCTCATTAGCGGCGCGATAGCCACCGACCTCCGCCTCGCGGAGCAGGTGGCCGATCACGGTGTCGGTGACGACCCGCGGCGGCAACGACGATCCCGCGCTGTCGAGAAATACCGGACCGAGTTCGGACTCGGACGCGCATCCGGGGGTGTCGGCTCGTACCCGATCGTCATCCAGCATGCAGCCGACCCTATCGGGTGCGATGTTCGGCTTCTCGTAAGTTTTGTGTCGCTCTGCCTGGCTACGCTGAATGGACCCGCGGTGCTCGGAGTCCGACCGAATCCGACATCGGAGTGGAATAGGACCGCGCGATGTGGCGATATCAGAAGAACAGCGGACTCGAGACCACGACGACTCGGAACCCATAGTGGAGGTTGGCATGGCGGTCACGGTCGATAAACCTGAGTTGGCCCGGTGCGTCCCCGAGCAGGGGGAACTGTCGTCGCGTGCCGCCGCGGAAGCGTACGTGGGCGGCGTCTGCTTCAAGCTCGGACCGCCTGTCCTCGTAGGCGCCGAACTGGAGTGGCTCACGGTGCAGGGTGAGTGTTCGGCGTCAGGCCCCTCGGCCGCCCCGCGTCCGCAATTATCCGATCTAGCGGATGTCCTCGGACCGTACGCACCGCGGTCCATCGCCCCCGATTCGCCGGCGCTCGCACTGCCGGGGGGCAGCCGGGTCACCCTGGAACCCGGTGGTCAAATAGAACTCTCCAGCGCTCCCTACGCTGATGCCGCGCAGCTGTGCGACCGGCTGCGTGACGATGCCCGCCTGTTGCGGAAACTCCTCGAATCCCGGTCCATCCGGACCGTCTCGCTGGCCGCCGATGCGGACCGCCGCCCCAAACGTCTGCTCCAGTCGCCGCGCTACCGCGCCATGGAGCAGGTATTCGGTGGTATCGGCCCGTTCGGCAAGGTGATGATGTGCAACACCGCCGCCACCCAGGTCAGCGTCGACGCGGGCGCCGATCGTGCCGCGGTGACCGCGCGGTGGAACGCGTTGTATGCGATCGGACCCGCGCTGCTGGCCGCCTTCGCCTGTTCGCCCGCGCTGCGCGGCGCTCCGGCAGGCACTTGGGCGTCGCAGCGGATGCGGGCGTGGCTGCGCCTGGACAATGCCCGTACCCGACCGCCGGTGATGGACTGGACCGACCCGATTGCCGCGTACAGCAAGTGGGCGCTGGACGTTCCGTTGTTGTGTGTACGACGGCCCGACAACGTCGTGTCCCCGGGTCCGAACGGTACCGACACCGGATGGTCGGCCCCGCCGGGCGCGACCTTCGCTGATTGGCTCTCCGGTGCACTGGACGACGAGGTGGGCCGTCGTCCGGACGTCAGCGACCTCGACTACCACCTGACCACGATGTTCCCGCCGGTGCGTGCCTCGGGTCATCTGGAGGTCCGCTATATCGACGCCCAGCCCGGCGATACCTGGAGCACCCCGGTTCACGTGCTGGAGGCGCTCGTGTCGAGTCCGTGCGTGATCGCCGAGGCGACCGCGATTACCGCGCCCCTGGCCGGCCACTGGCTCGCCGCCGCCCGCTACGGTCTGGCCGACCCGGAAATCCGGTCCGGCGCGGTCGACCTGCTGCGGCTCGCCGCCGCCCACGCGGCCACCGCGGCCGGCGCCGCGGAGATCGAATCCGCCGCCGAACGATGTCGCAGTGGGCGCACTCCGACCGAGAACTACACCGGCGCCGGACCGCACCGACCGGGGGCCGCAGCGTGACGGCGAACCCGCCGCGCACTGTCGACCGGGCGTCGGTCGATCTGGTAGATAAGGGCCGAATCCGCTCGCGTTGCGCACGCACTCGCGACTGCGTCGCCGTCGATCAGAACGAATCTCGGAGATGTTTCTCGTGACCATTCCGCACTCACCCCCGACCGACAACTCCCGCGCCGAACAGCTACGGGACCGGATCGCCGACGTGCTCGCCCGTGCGCGCCAGCGCACCCATGCCCTGACCGACTGTCTCGACGAGGCCGAATTGGTAGCCCAGCATTCGCGTTTGATGAGCCCGCTGGTCTGGGATCTCGCGCACATCGGCAACCAGGAAGAACAGTGGCTGGTTCGCAACGTCGGCGGCCGCGAGCCGGTGCGCGCCGACATCGATGAACTCTACGATGCCTTCAAACACGGCCGCGCGAACCGTCCCGGGTTGCCCCTGCTCGCGCCGAAGCAGGCCCGCGGTTATGTCGGCACCGTGCGCGACCGGGTGTGGGATGTGCTGGAACGCAGCGAGTTGTGCGGCAAGCCGCTGGTGGACGACGGTTTCGCGTTCGGAATGATCGCCCAGCACGAGCAGCAGCACGACGAGACCATGCTCGCCACCCACCAGCTGCGCACCGGCGCCGCCGTGCTCTCCGCAGCGCCCGCGCCGCCGAGTTCGGCTCCGGTCGATGGTGAGATCGTCATTCCCGCGGGGGAGTTCACCATGGGCAGCTCTGCCGACCCCTGGGCACTGGACAACGAGCGCCCTGCCCACCGAGTATTGGTGCCCGGCTTCGCGATCGATGCCGCACCGGTGACCAACGAGCGATACCTCGCCTTCATCGATGACGGCGGCTACGACCGACCGGAGTTCTGGTCCGAGCGCGGCTGGGCACACCGCACACAAGCGGGCCTGGTCGCGCCGCAGTTCTGGGAGTGCGACCCGACCGGACGCTGGTGGCGCCGGGTGTTCGGCGTGATGACTCCGCTGCGCCCACACCAGCCGGTGGCGCACGTCTGCTGGTTCGAGGCCGAGGCCTACGCGAACTGGGCGGGCAAGCGGCTGCCCACCGAAGCCGAATGGGAGAAGGCGGCCAGGTTCGACCCGTCGACCGGCACGTCGCGCCGATTCCCCTGGGGCGACGCCGATCCTGACCCGGACACCGCGAATCTGGGTCAGCGCCATCTGGAACCCGCTGAGGTCGGCGCGTATCCGACCGGCGCGTCCCCGGCGGGAGTGCACCAGTTGATCGGCGACGTCTGGGAATGGACGGCCTCGGGATTCGAGCCTTACCCGGGCTTTCGTGCCTTCCCGTACAAGGAGTACTCCGAGGTCTTCTTCGGCGGTGATTATCGTGTACTGCGCGGCGGTTCTTTCGGCACCGATCCGGTCGCCTGCCGCGGTACCTTCCGCAACTGGGATCATCCGATCCGTCGCCAGATTTTCGCCGGGTTCCGCTTGGCGCGGGATCTGCGACCGGGGGAGGACGAGTGAGCGACCCCTGCGCCGGGATGAGGAGATTGTCGCCGCGCGATGCGGGGAACCCGGGGACGATGATGTCGGCGGGTGCCGATGTGTAGGCATCTGGGCTATATCGGCCCGCCGGTACGGGTCGGCGACATGCTGACACTCGGTTCGCACTCCCTGGTCACCCAAGCCTGGGATCCCCAGGACATGCGCCGCGGCGGCGTCATCAATGCCGACGGCTTCGGCGTCGCCTGGTGGCACGAGACCGCGGACGACACGGTCGCCGTCAGCCGCTACCGCAACGCCGCGCCGATCTGGACCGATCCGGCAGTGCACGAGGTGCTCCCACACCTGGAATCCTGGGCGGTGCTCGGCGCGGTGCGTTCGGCCACCATCGGGATGCCGGTGGAGCGGTCCGCCTGTGCGCCGTTCACCCGCGGGCGCTGGGCCTTCAGCCACAACGGCGTGGTTCCGGACTGGCGTGGCACGCTCAGCGACGTGGCGGTGGAGTTCGCGGGCACCGCGGCAGAACTCGGCGCCGAGGGGTTGTTCGCCCCGGCCCGGCTGTTGGAGGCCGAAGCCGCCACCGACACCGCCGCGCTCTGGGTGATTCTGTGCGATCTCCTGGCAACCGGGTCGCCGGACGGTACGTGGTCGGCGGCTCCGGCGGCCCTGCGTCTGCTCATTGCCGCGATCCTCGATCGCACACCGGACGCCCGCCTGAATTTCCTGCTGTCGGACGGTGCCCAGTTGTGGGGGAGCACCTGCCACCATTCGTTATCCGCGCTGGTCACCGATACCTTCGCGATTCTGTCCTCCGAACCGTTCGACGACGACCCGCGATGGCGGTCCATCCCGGACCGAAGCCTGGTCAGCGCCAGTCCCGGCGAGCTGTCCGTCGACCCACTTCTCTGACCCGGAAAGGCCTGTGCCATGACCACACCGACGCTGGAGATCCACCTATCCGACGACGACCTGACCGCCGCGTTGCGCTCGGACGCCCGGTTGGGTCTGACCGCGCAGCAGAAGTGGCTGCCCCCCAAATGGTTCTACGATGCCACCGGCAGCGCGCTGTTCGAGCAGATCACCGAGCTGCCCGAGTACTACCCGACGCGCACCGAGCGCGCGTTGCTCGAGCGAGTGGTCGGCGCGATCGCACGCGCTACCCAGGCCGAGGTGTTGGTCGAACTCGGCGCCGGTTCCGCGGCCAAGACCAGGCTGCTGCTCACCGCGCTGACCACGCAGGCGCCGCTGAAGTCCTATGTCCCCCAAGATGTCTCGTCGGCCGCGCTGCGTGCCGCAGCGGCTGAGATCGCGGCCGAATTCCCGGGGCTGGCCGTGCGCGGTGTGGTCAGCGATTTCACCGACACCCTGCACATCCTGCCCCGCGGTGGCCGCAGGATGATCGCGTTCCTCGGTGGCACCATCGGCAACTTGGTCCCCGAAGAACGGGCCGAATTTTTGGCGAGCGTCCACAATGTGCTGGAGCCGGGCGAGCAGTTGCTGCTCGGCGCGGGTCTGGTCGTCGACCCCGCGGTGCTCGTTCCCGCCTATGACGACGCGGCGGGCGTCACCGCCGAATTCAACCGCAATGTGTTGCATGTGCTGAACTCCCGGCTCGGCGCCGACTTCGCGCCGGAGAAGTTTCGGCACATCGCGATCTGGGATTCGGCGCGGGAGTGGATCGAAATGCGCTTGGAGGCGACCGAGGACATGACGGTCACGGTCGGCGAACTCGATCTCACCGTGCACTTCGCCCGCGGCGAGCAGTTGCGCACCGAGATCTCGGCGAAGTTCCGGATCGGGGGCCTGACTGCCGAACTCGCGGCGGCGGGCTTCGGCACCCAGCAGGTGTGGACCGATCCTGACGAACGTTTCGCCTTGGTGCTCGCCGAACGGCGTTGATGTCGCCCCGTCGCCCCGTCGCCCCGTCGCCCCGTCGCCCCGTCGTCGCGACGGACCGACATTAAGACGAGGGTGCGCCGCGAACCACCGCCGCCAGCCATTCGATCAGCGGCCGCATCGTCTCCCACACGGTGCGGACCTTCTCGGCGGTGCGTGGCGTGTCCAGCCAAGCCGGTGCGCCGAATTCCTTGCCGCCGGTGAGGGACTTGTGTCGTAGCAGATCGATGCGTGGATGGTCGGCGCGATAGCCCCGCGGCGTGGTCTTCAGCCTTTCCCCGCCGATGGTCAGGCCCGCCTCGGTGAGTTTCGCGAGTATCGCCGCGAGTTCCGGCCCGCGTACGTCGTCATCGATGGTGGCGCGCAGCAGCGCGATCTGAGCGGAGGACCCCTGGTAGAAACCGCCGCCGACGTACAGCCCGGCGGCGCCGATCTGGACGTACCAGCCGACACCCGGTGCGGCGGCGACCACAGCGCCCTGCGCGGTTTTGTACGGCGACTTGTCCTTGGCGAAACGCACATCCCGGTAGGGGCGGAAGATCTTCGCGGTACCGAAGTCCGGCTCCAGCTCGGCGGTCAGCGCGACCATCGGCGCACGCACCGCTTCCTCGTACACACTCTTGTGCGCGGTCCAGAACGCCTTCGAGTTGTCCGCCTCCAGGTCTTCATAGAAATCGAGTCCCGACAGCGGGAATCCACCGAATCGACGCATACCGCAAAATCTACGTTCCGAAGTCTCCGGAGAACACGACGAACCCGATGATGAAGCCGACCACCATCCCGACACCCGACGCGATTGCCGCCCATTTGCCGAGCGATTCGCCCTTGTTGTGCCCGACGATGCCGAGGGCGATCCCGGCAGGACCGAACAGGATCGGGCAGAACAGCACCGCGGCCGCCGCGCAGACGAACCCGATGATCGAATACACCTGACTGCGTGACTGCGGGTGCGCGGCGCCGTACGGCTGATACTGCTGCGGGTAGGACGGGTAGCTTCCGTGAGGCGGGTTCTGCGGCCCGTCGGCGGGGTGCTCGAAGACTCCCCCCGGTGGAGGATAGTGCGGTGGACCGCTCGGCGGGTACGGCTGTTGGGCTCCCGACGGGTACGGTGGCCCGGCCGGCGGACTGCCTGTGCCGAACTGCGCGTGGTCGCCCGGCGAAAACTGCCAGGTCGGGTCGTCCTGCGGCGCCGAGTCGCCCACCGCCCCGGTTGCCGACGGCTGGCCGGGTGCGGGCTGTTCCCCGCTGCGCGACTGCGGACTGCCCTGGCTGTCAGCATTCCATGGGCGGGGTTCGGTGGGTTGCCCGCTCTGCTGCGCGTCCCACTGCCCAGCTACCGGTCCACCGGGTGGAGTGTCGGTGGGCGCCCACCATTCACCGACAGGCGGTGTCGCGGCGGGGCCGGGTTCGTCCTCGGTGGTCGGCGGCGTGCCGCCCTGCGCCGGCTCCTCGGTGGTCGGCGGCGCGGGTTTGTCGCCGGGCGCTGAGGAAGTTTCCTCGGCATCCTTCGACAGCGACCGGGCCGCCCGATCGGACGCGTCGTCCGAGGCGTCCGGATCCTTCGGCGTGCTCATCGCACCCTCCTCGTGTAGTCCCTCCCGGTCACACCAGCTATGCGTACCATGACGCCGTCGCTGCCATGGCCGACTACGACGGTGTGGCGCGTCGGGATCAAAGATCCTTGTCGTCGACGATCTCGATGGCTGCCACCTCGGCGGGCCGTCGGTCTTCCTCGGCCTCTTCGGCCCGCTGGCCGCTGCGCGTCCACTCCTGATCGAGTTCGTCCGCGATGCCGAGCCGGCCGTCGTCTTCGTTCTCGCGATAGGGAATGCGCAGGTCGTCGGGCGGATTCTCGACGTTGCGCTCGTAGGCGCGGATCTCGTCCGCCTGATCATCGTCCCCCATGTCGGTATCCAACGGGTCACGGTCCATGCTTCGAGTATCCCAGCGATCGCCCCGACGAAGGTACCCTACCTGCGAAAACGGCGGCCCGGACCGGAGTCCGAGCCGCCGTTCGCGGGACTGTCGCCTACATGTTGCCGTCGAACCTACGCGTTTCCGTTGAAAAGGCCGGTCACCGAGCCGTTCTCGAAGACCTCACGGATCGTGCGGGCCAGCAGCGGCGCGATGGAGAGCACGGTCAGCTGCGGGAACTTCTTTTCCTCGCTGATCGGCAGGGTGTTGGTCACGACGACCTCCTTGGCGCCACAGGAGGCGAGGCGCTCGGCGGCAGGCGGGCTGAGCACGCCGTGCGTCGCGGCGATCACCACGTCGCCGGCGCCGGCCTCTTTGAGCACGTTGACCGCGCCGGCGATGGTGCCACCGGTGTCGATCATGTCGTCGATCAGGATGCAGGTGCGGCCCTCGACCTCACCGACCACGCGGTTGGACTTCACCTGGTTCGGCACCAGCGGGTCGCGGGTCTTGTGGATGAACGCCAGCGGCGAGCCACCGAGCGAGTCGGCCCACTTCTCGGCCACCCGGACCCGGCCCGAATCGGGGGACACGACCGTGATGTGTTCGAGGCTGTAGTTGTTGCGGATGTATTCCGCCAGCTGCAGCTGTGCGTGCATATGGTCGACCGGGCCGTCGAAAAAGCCCTGGATTTGGTCGGTGTGCAGGTCGACGGTGATGATCCGGTCCGCGCCCGCGGTCTTCAGCAGGTCGGCGACCAGGCGGGCCGAGATCGGCTCGCGGCCGCGGTGCTTCTTGTCCTGCCGGGCGTACGGGTAGAACGGCAGGACCGCGGTGATCCGCTTGGCCGAGCCGCGCTTGAGCGCGTCGATCATGATGAGCTGCTCCATCAGCCACTGGTTCAGCGGCGCGGGGAAGCTCTGCAGCACGAAGGCGTCGGATCCGCGTACCGACTCCTCGAACCGGACGAAGATCTCGCCGTTGGCGAAATCACGCGCGGTCTGCGGAGTGACGGCGACGTCGAGTTCTTTGGCGACCTGCTCGGCCAGCTCAGAATGGGCGCGTCCCGAGAAGAGCATCAGGTTCTTCTGGTTATCGATCCATGACGCGGTCACTGCTGTTTGCCATCCTTTTGCTCGATTGCCTGACCCGACATCTCCTTGGCCGCGATGGCTTCCGCCGCCGCACGTGCCGCGCCCGTCCCCGGACGGTGTCGCTGCACCCAGCCTTCGATGTTCTTCTGCGGTCCACCGGACACCGCGAGAGCCCCGGGCGGAACGCTTCTGCGCAGTACAGTACCCGCCGCCGTGTACGCGCCGTCACCCACGGTCACCGGCGCGACGAACATGGTGTCACTGCCGGTGCGCACATGTGAACCCACCGTGGTGTGGTGCTTGGCCACTCCGTCGTAATTGACGAAGACGCTGGACGCGCCGATGTTGCTGTGCTCCCCGATGGTGGCATCGCCGACGTAGGTCAGATGCGGCACCTTCGAGTGCGCGCCGATCGAGGCGTTCTTGGTTTCCACGAAGGCGCCCAGCTTGCCGGAATCGCCGACCACCGTGCCCGGACGCAGGTAGCTGAACGGACCGATGGTCGCGTGCGGGCCGACGGTGGCCCCCTCGCCGTGGGTACGGACCACGGTGGCGCCGTCGCCGACAACGACGTCGGTCAGCGTGCTGTCCGGACCCACTTCGGCGTCCTCGCCGATCACGGTGCTGCCGAGCAACTGGACGCCGGGCCGCAGCACGGCGTCCCTGCCGATGCGCACACTGGCATCCACCCAGGTGGAGGCCGGATCGATGATCGTGACCCCGGCCCGCATGTGCCGTTCGAGGATGTAGCGGTTGAGTGTGTGCGCCGCCGAGGCCAATTGCACCCGGTCGTTGACGCCGGTGACCTTGGCCGCGTCGATCAAGCGCGCGCCGTGCACCGGGTGGCCGGCCTCGCGAGCCAGCCGCAGCACGTCGGTCAGATACAGTTCATGTTGGGCATTGGCGGTGGAAAGCCGGCTGATCATGGTGCGCAGCACCGCGGCGTCGAACGCGTACACGCCGGAATTGACCTCGGCGATCGCGGTCTGCTCCGGGGTGGCGTCGGCGTGCTCGACGATCTCGACCACCCGGCCGTTCGCGTCACGGACGATGCGGCCGTAACCGTTCGGGTCCTCGGGTACGAATGTCAACACGGTGACCGCGGAACGTTCGGTATAGCTGCGGTGCTCGTCGAGCAGTGCCGAGAGGGTGTGCCCGTCCAGCAGCGGCACGTCGGCGGAGGTGACCAGGACATCACCGGTGAAACCCACCGGCAGCGCGGCCAGCGCGCACTGCACCGCATGCCCGGTGCCGAGCTGCTCTTCCTGGATGGCCAGCGTGATGTCCCGGCCGAGATCGGCGCCGACCGCGGACACCGCCGCGCCGACCTGCTCCCGGTCGTGCCCCACCACGGTGATGAGGTAGGCGGGGTCGATCTCGTTCGCCGCATGCAGCGCGTGCGCGAGCATGCTCCGACCGGCCAGCGAATGCAGTACCTTGGGGGTCTTCGACCGCATTCGCGTTCCGGCACCGGCTGCGAGAACGACGACGGCGGTCTGCTGTGGCATGGATCTCCCTCGGCTGCCTGTCCTCGTGCGGGCTGTCGTCGTACTTGGTACTTGGTCAGCGATGTGCGGGCCAACGCTAAGTCATCGTGCTGTCGAGCTCCGCCGCCAGGACTCGAACCTGAACTATCTGAACCAAAATCAGAGGTGCTGCCATTACACCACGGCGGATTGCCACATCGGCGGTTCGGGAACCTCCGCCGATGTGCCACGGCACGGGAAAGATCCTCGCACGCCGACGTCCCATCCGTCGAACTGATCCGCTGATCTACCTTCCCGCGTCTCCGGTCGGATGTGATGGGGTGTGCGCTCCGGTCCGGCGTCGCGGGCGTGATGACTTTCGAGCGTACCCGGCGAGTTGCCCATGTTTGTGCGAGATCAGCTGGTTTGTTGGAGTAGGGCCGCTGGTTCGCGCGCACCCGATCGGCCGGGCGAGCAAGGGCCGATCAGATGCTCCGCCGACAAGTCTGGAAAGGTTGACGCCGGTGATGGTGACGTCCTGGGCGAGGAGGCGGAGCGGTGTCTTCAGGTGAGCATCGGGTTTCCCGGCCACGAATGACGGGTACTCAGCGGCGCCAACAATTGATCGAGATCGGTCGCGCGCTGTTCGCTGAACGCGGATACGACGCGACCTCGATCGAGGAGATCGCGCAACGCGCCCAGGTCTCGAAACCTGTGGTGTACGAACACTTCGGCGGTAAAGAGGGGCTGTACGCGGTCGTCGTCGATCGTGAGATGTCGATGCTGCTCGACATGATCACGTCCTCGCTCACCCGGAATCGGTCCCGGATTCGGCTGGAACAGGTCGCGCTCGCCTTGTTGACCTACATCGAAGAACGAACCGATGGGTTTCGAATTCTGGTGCGCGATCAGCCCGCCGCCGCCGCCGAAGGACGATATTCCAGCCTGCTCAACGAGGCGACCAACCAGGTAGCGCACATACTGGCAGGAGATTTCGAACGCCGCGGTTTCGACACCAGCCTGTCCACCCTGTACGCGCAGGCATTGGTCGGCCAGGTCGCCACCGCCGCAACCTGGTGGCTCGACGAGCGCACACCGTCGAAAGAAGTTGTCGCAGCGCATCTGGTGAACCTCTGCTGGAACGGCCTGAGTCATCTGGAAGCGCACCCCCGACTCAGCTCGGAATGGCGTGCGGGCGCCGGAGCGTGACCCCGAATGTTAGCCAGAAGATTGCGCGACTGGCCTGATCGAATCCTCGAATTCGCTGCCAAGCGCGCGCCTGGTGGTACGGTTCACCCATCCTCTGGATGCTGTTCGGGCGGTACGTCGGTCTACTTCGGGATGTCGGTCTACTTCAGGATGGCTGGTTTTGGGATGACAGGCGGATCTGATGGCTAGGCAAGCGCGCGCGGAGATCACCCGCGATTCCGTCCTTGCGGGCGCTGCCGATGTCTTTCTGCGCTTGGGATATGCGAACGCGAGCCTGAGCGAGATCATCGCGCAGTCCAACGTGACCAAGGGCGCCTTGTACTTTCACTTCGGCTCGAAGGAAGAGCTGGCACGCGCCGTAGTCGACCAGGGCAACGAGCGACTGGTCAGCTCGTGTCAAGGATTCTTCGACCCCCGAGTGCCCGCGCTGGAAGCGTGCATCGGCATCACCTACGTGGTCGCCGACCTATCGATGAACGACCCGATGGTCGGCGCCATGCTCAAGTTGACCCACCAAATCGGCGACTACCGCGGCGGGCAAGGCGACAACATCACCAAGACCTGGGGCGACACCTACCGCCTACTGTCCGAACGGGCCATCGCCCAGGGTGACCTGGAACCCGAACTCGACGCCGAAGTCATCGGCCTGCTGCTGCAAGAAGTCACCGCGGGCGTGCACATCACCGCAGTCGGCACCGAGACCATCGACCAGATGGCGACCAGGATGGAACGCGCCTGGTACTTCCTGCTGCCCTCGCTCGTTCCCGCCGAGAAACTGTCGTACTTCCGCGAGTTCGCGGCACGACGGCTGCGCAGGTACGTGCCGTAACTTTGGTCGCGGCTTCGCCGCGACGTGTGCGCGAGCCGGCCGCGAACGTGCTCGCAGGACTCGCACTCGACGGGTTGGGAGTGTGGGGAGCGGGAGCTTGGTTCGGGGGGCGAGGTGGGCCGCGAACGTGCATGTGGGCAGGTCTTGCGCTGGGAGGACGACACGAAGATTGCGACTGCTGAAGGGCCGCTTGATCGACCGGGACAAGCTGCACTGCTTCGGCTTCTTCGGAGTCGACTTCGCGGTGAAAGGACCGTCGATCATCTCGCGATCGCCGCAGGGTCAGTCGATCGTCGCGGTGCGCGCCGACAGTGCGGCCGACACCGGAGTCGCGGTGCGCCGTGTCGATGTGATTCGCATCCGCCGGACCTCGACGGTTGGGATGTGTCGTTCGGACGTGGGGGCGGTCTGGTGGGCGGGTCGGTGCTTGTGCGGTCGTTGAACGTGCGATGGCGTCGGGTAGGTGCTGCACCGGGGCCTTTGTGCCCTCTTCCGAGGGGTTGTTCGGCGTGTCGGAGGCTCTGACTAGACTCGGTTGGCCGCTCGAAACGCCCGCCTGCGCTCAGGAGTAGTCGATGTCCACCCACCGCCCGCCGTTGGCGGGACTGGCCGCCGCGGCCGGTGCCGATACCTCGCTACGGACCGTTGCGGAGCTGATCGGCACGTCGTCGGTCGAGTTGGTCGCGCCGTCCGCGGTGCGGCCGTTCGTCGCGGCGGCCGTCGCGGCGGCGCGGCCGCTGGTGGTGGTGACCGCGACCGGGCGGGAGGCCGATGATCTGACCGTCGAACTGGAGGAGATGCTCGGGCAGACCGTCGCGCAGTTCCCGTCCTGGGAGACGCTGCCGCATGAACGGCTCTCGCCCGGCGCCGACACGGTGGGTCGCCGGCTCGAGGTACTGCGCCGAATCGCGCACCCCGAGGATCCGAACTTCCCCGAGCCGCTGCGCGTCGTGGTGACCACCGTGCGGTCGCTCATGCAGCCGATGGCAGGCGGGCTCGGCGACATCGAACCGATCGTGCTGCGCGTCGGCATCGAACTGGACTTCGACGAATTGCTCCTGCGCCTGGTCGAATTCGCCTACACCAGGGTCGACATGGTCGGCAAGCGTGGCGAGTTCGCGGTGCGCGGCGGCATCCTGGACCTCTTCCCGCCCACTGCCGATCACCCGGTGCGCGTGGAATTCTGGGGCGACGAGATCACCGAGCTGCGTCCGTTCGCCGTCGCCGACCAGCGCTCGTTGCCGGACGTCGTGGTGGCGGGCGTCGTCGCGTCGCCGTGTCGAGAACTGCTGCTCACCGCCGCCGTGCGCGAGCGCGCCGCCGAGGTCGCCGTCGACAACGCGGCCGACGCGGCATTGGTCGAGATGCTGGAAAAGCTCGCGCAGGGCATTCCGGTCGACGGTATGGAGGCGTTGCTGCCGGTCCTGCGGCCAGGGCAGTTGCGGTTGCTCACCGAGGTGCTGCCCGAGGGAACCCATGTGCTGCTGTGCGATCCGGAGAAGATCCGCACCCGCGCGGCCGATCTGGTGCGCACCGGCGAGGAATTCCTCGAAGCTTCCTGGACGGCGGCCTCGTTCGGCGGCGCCGCGCCGCTCGGCGGGCACGGGCTCGACCTGGCCGCCTCGGCCTACCGTCCACTGCCCGAGATCCACGCCAGCGCCGACCGGCAGGGCCTGCCCTGGTGGACGCTGAGCCCGCTGACCTCCGGCGATCCGGCCGAGGTGGTGCTCCCGGTGCTGGCCGGTCCCGCCGCGCGTGGTTCCGACGAACTGGTGGCGACCCTGTTCGCGTCGCTGCGCGCGCATGTCACCACGGGCGGTAAGGCTGTCGTGGTCGTCGCGGGACACGGTACGGCGCAACGCATTCTGGAACGCTTGGCCGATGCCGAGGTGCCCGCGACGACGCTGGCGTCGGGCGCCGAGCCGAGCACGGGCGTCGTCGGTGTGCTGTGCGGCTCGTTGCACGACGGTCTGATATTCGACGACGCGGGTCTGGTCGTTGTCGCCGAATCCGACCTCACCGGCAACCGGGTCACCGCACCCACCGAGGGCAAGCGGATGCCGGCCAAACGCCGCAACCAGGTGGACCCCCTGGCACTCACCGCGGGCGACATGGTGGTGCACGATCAGCACGGCATCGGCAGATTCGTCGAGATGATCGAGCGCACCGTCGGTGGCGCGCGCCGCGAATACCTGGTGATCGAATACGCGCCGAGCAAGCGCGGCCAGCCGGGCGACCGACTGTTCGTGCCGATGGAGTCGCTCGACCAGCTCTCCCGCTACGTCGGCGGTGAGATGCCGAGCCTGTCCAAACTCGGTGGCTCGGACTGGGCCAACACCAAACGCAAGGCGCGTAAGGCCGTGCGGGAGATCGCCGGCGAACTGGTGCAGCTGTATGCCGCCCGCCAGGCCGCGCCGGGCCACGCGTTCGGGCCGGACACGCCGTGGCAGCAGGAAATGGAGGACGCGTTCGCGTTCACCGAGACTGTCGATCAGATGACCGCCATCGCCGAGGTGAAGGCGGACATGGAGAAACCGGTCCCGATGGACCGCGTGGTCTGCGGCGATGTCGGCTACGGCAAGACCGAGATCGCCGTGCGCGCCGCGTTCAAGGCGGTGCAGGACGGCAAACAGGTTGTCGTGCTCGTGCCGACGACCTTGCTCGCGCAACAGCATCTGCAGACTTTCGCCGAGCGCGTCTCGGGCTTCCCGATCACCGTGAAGGGTTTGTCGCGCTTCACCGATCCCGCCGAGTCGCGCGCCGTGCTGGAAGGTATGGCCGATGGTGGCGTCGACATCGTGGTCGGTACGCACCGGCTGCTACAGACCGGCGTGCGTTGGAAGGACCTCGGCCTCGTGGTGGTCGACGAGGAGCAGAGGTTCGGCGTCGAGCACAAGGAACACATCAAGGCGCTGCGCACCCACGTCGACGTGCTCACCATGTCGGCGACGCCGATTCCGCGCACCCTGGAGATGAGCCTGGCGGGGATCCGTGAGATGTCGACCATTCTCACCCCGCCGGAGGAGCGCCATCCGGTGTTGACCTATGTCGGCTCCTACAACGACAAGCAGGTCACCGCCGCCATTCGCCGCGAGTTGCTGCGTGACGGTCAGGTGTTCTACGTGCACAACCGGGTGTCGTCGATCGACAAGGCGGCCAAGCGGATTCGCGACCTCGTGCCGGAAGCACGGGTAGCCGTCGCGCACGGCCAGATGAACGAGGACGCGCTCGAGTCCACCGTGCAGGGTTTCTGGCAGCGTGAGTTCGACGTGCTGGTCTGCACCACGATCATCGAGACCGGACTCGACATCTCCAACGCCAACACACTGATCGTGGAGCGCGCCGACGCGCTGGGACTGTCTCAGCTGCACCAGCTGCGCGGCCGGGTCGGGCGCAGCAGGGAGCGCGGCTATGCCTACTTCTTGTATCCGCCGGAGAAACCGCTCACCGAGACCGCATACGACCGACTGGCCACCATTTCCCAGAATTCCGACCTGGGCGCCGGTATGGCGGTCGCCATGAAGGACCTGGAGATCCGCGGTGCGGGCAACGTGCTCGGCGCCGAGCAGTCCGGCCATGTGGCGGGCGTCGGCTTCGATCTCTATGTCCGTCTGGTGGGTGAGGCGGTCGAGGCATATCGCGCGGCCGCCGACGGCAAGCCGATCACCACCGAGGAGATCAAAGAGGTGCGCATCGACCTGCCCGTCGACGCGCACATCCCGCCCGACTACATCGCCAGCGACCGTCTCCGTCTGGAGGCGTACCGGAAACTCGCTGCTGCCCAGGATGATTCGGCGCTCGCGCTGGTCGTCGAAGAGTTGGTCGACCGGTATGGACCGTTGCCGGTCGAGGTCGGCCGCTTGGTCTCGGTAGCCAAGCTGCGGCTGGTCGCCCGCGGATACGAGGTCACCGAAATCGCGGTCACCGGAACGACATTGAAGATCTCGCCGTTGCACCTGCCGGATTCCAAGCAGATGCGTCTCAAGCGGCTCTACCCGAGTGCGGGATATCGCGCCGCGTCAGGTGTGGTGCAGCTTCCACTGCCGCGCGTGCAGGACAGTGTCGGCGCCGAGCGGGTCCGCGACGTGGCGCTGCTCCAGTTCGTCGCCGATTTGCTGCTCGCCCTGGACGGAAAGGCCCAGGGCGCGGTAGATCTGACCGTCGCCACCGAGATGTCGGTCCGATGAGCTCGACGGATCGCGATAAATCGATTCTGCGGGCCGAGCGGCACGTCCTGGCAGGGCGAGCGTCGTCCCAACGAGCTGGTCGTCGCGACCCCGGCGATCAACCAAGTGTGCAGACCGACGCGGCAGCGGTCGCGGCAGGGCTGTCCGGAGCCGTTGAAGTCATGGACCGCCTGTGGCAATTCGGCGGCTGGGAGGTCACCCAGACCCATGACTCATTGCGGCCCTACCTGCTCGAAGAAACCTATGAACTGCTCGACGCCATCCAAAACGCGGACGCCGAGACCATCAAAGAGGAACTCGGCGATCTGCTATTACAGGTCCTCTTCCACTCTCGGATCGCGCAAGCCGCGGGCGAATTCACTGTCGAGGACGTCGCCGCCGCACTGGTCGCCAAACTGGTCAACCGCAGCCCACACCTACGCGACGGCGATTTCGCCCCTGACGCCACCGTTGCGGAGAAGATCTCCGCGCAGGAACGCGCGTGGGAAGAAAGCAAATCCGCCGAGAAATCCCGTCGCTCCTGCTTGGACGGCATCGCCATGGCCCAACCCGCACTCGCGCTGGCCGAAAAGATCATCTCCCGAAGCGCCAAAGCCGGTCTCCCGCCCGACCTCGTCCCCGAAGTTCTGCGCGTCGTCCATCTCGGCGGCCCCGACAGTGCCGAGGAACGACTCCGCAAAGCGACCCTGGCTTTCGCTGCCGCCATCCGTGCGGCTGAGGATACCGCCGAATCCGTCCGCGGTGAACGCCTTCCGCTTGACGCCGGCGACTGGCGAAGTCACTGGCCGACCTGACCGAACGGTGCAGCGGGGTCATGGATAACTGCTGGCGACGACGCTTCGGCGAGCTGCGGTGTTGAGCGCACTGACCGAGCCGAAGCCTAGGCCAACGGCGAGGTCAGTGCTACTCCGGTGGCGATGAGTCGGATCGAAGTGCTGAAAGCTTGCGCCCGACCGCAACTCTTCTGCGTTCACAGACAAACGGTGCCCGCATGGCGCTCCTATCATCACTGGTGCCCGCCGCGAGGCTAAGGGCAGCACGACGCCGAGTCGCGCAGTCGGCTCGACTGCGGCTGCCGACGACGATGAGGAGTATCGATGCGAAGGAAATTCACAGGCCACAACGAGTCCAGGAAGACTCGGGTCCTGTTGGACGAGAACATCGACCCCGCCGCTCGCTATCGCCCTGTTGCCGCGGGAGGTCGAGGGGCGTTTGCCTCCGCGCGGTGAACCGGTTCTCTGTCCGGAAGGCAATGGCGAGTGAGTTCGTCGACTGGTTGTCGACCGCCGAGTTCGAGGGCCGCGGGTAGGCGCGGACGCCCCCGTAACGCGTTGCGTCGCATAGTGCTGAGCGCTGAGGTACGCGAAAGATTAACGGACACACAGGTATTCGCCGGTGCGCAATCGCGTTGCACATGAGTGTGTTTCGAGGGACAGGTTCCTTCTGAGAAGGAAATAGTGTTCGACGTCGAACGGCGACGCTGAGCTGATCGGAGCCGAATCGACGACCGGTGGCGATCTCCGATGCCATTCGAGACGCAAACATAGTCAAGTGGTATCACAAACAAATTCGAAATGAACACGCGGTTTCCGCTCGGCGGGCCGGAAACCGCTGGAACGACCAGCAGGCCGGACGTCTTCGCCGCAGTACTTAGCCGTGCTAATCTCTGCTGCTGTACGCGGTGGTGCTGAGTTTCCTGTAAGGAATGTGCAAGTGATGTTTGACCAGTGCATAGAGTCGGATGCCGTTGGCGTGGTGTCCGATGCTGCTATGTCTTGTGGTGCGCTATTCGCGACCGAGCGGTGGCACGAATTTTTGATTTGCACGACTGCGGATGACATTCTCGATCATCGGTCGTTCCATGTCGAGGACGCGGTCGGAGAGACGTCCTTCGTTCCGCTGTACCTACTGTCCGAATCAGTGTATTGGCGTGCGTGCGAAGGCGAAGCAAAGCTGGCGGAGGGCGTTTTACGTTATCCGGTCGCGGTACTGTCGAGCCTCTATTCGTTCTCCAATCCGTTGAATCGTTGCAATAGCGCGGATAGCATTCTCCGCGTGCTCGATCAGGCTCTCGCCGTCGCCGAGGATTGGTCCGCGCAGGCCCTGCTGGTCACGAATCTCGAGCCTGGACCGGCGCTATCCGTGCTGCGAGACCGGCAGCCGCCTGATTCCGAGGTCCGGCTCGACGCGACCTGTAGGGCTTCTTTGCCGGAATCGCTCGAGGATTATATCGGTACTTTGAGCAAATCTGGACGATCCGATATGCGTCGCCGGCACCGCAGAGCAAGCGAAGCGGGCGTGAAATTTGTACAGCGGTGGGGTGCCGATGCGATCGATCACTTGCCACGGTTCTTGGAGCTCACCGAGCAGGTCGCCTCGAATCACGAAAATCCACCATTGTACGACCTGGCGACATTGGCGGCTGCCACCGCGGTACCAGGCATGGTCTTGCTCACGGCCGAAGCGGATGGTCGAATCCTCGCCGGCTCGATAACTTTCATCCATAAGGACAGCTGCCTGGTGTGGAGCGCGGGAGTTCATTATCCTGCGTTGAACACCCATCACCCCTATGTCTTTCTCTTCGCGGAGACCGTCGAACTGGCCATCTCGCTCGGGTGTCGGTGGATCGATTACGGAAGAAGCACCTACGAATTCAAAAGACGGCACGGATTGTATTTCACTGATCTGCACACTTTCGCGTACAACACCGCGAAGACCGATGACAGCCTGAACTCCAGAATGCGACAGATGAACGAACGTCTGTCCGCCTTCATGGGGTTCTGATGTCAAGGGGCAGCGGCCGGCTCGCCGGTTTGCTTGTGGTTGCCTGTTTGCAGAACGCGGCGTATACCGCCCTCGTCCCGTTCGTGCCCTTCCTCTCCGAGGAATTCCGAATGGGTCCTTATGCTATCGGGCTCGTATTCGGAGGCTTTATCTTCGCCAAAGCTCTGGTGCAACCTGTGGGAGGGTGGTTATCGGATCGGTATTCCGCCAGGCTTGTCGCCATAATCGGATTGCTGGTCACCGCACTGGGTTCCCTCGGTGTCGGCTGGGCGGACTCTGGATGGCTGCTGATCGGATTCCGAATCCTGTGGGGAATAGGCGAAGGACTCTCGATGCCGGCACTCTATCGGCTGGTCGGTCTGCTCGGCAGGGATCGGCCGGGAGGGGAGCCTCGTGCGATGGGTTTATTCGGATTCTCGGCGATGTCCGGTACGGCATTCGGACCGGTCGTGATTGCGCTCTTTCCCGACGTTATGACCTTCCATCGCGTCCTGTTCCTGAGCAGTCTGATTATTGTGGCAAGCGCGGTCGCGCTCGCCGTCTCGGTCCGGGCAGCGGGTACTCGCACGGCTGACTACCGTGACCAGGAGAGGGGCCCACAAGGCGATCGGAGTCGCAATTCGATTGCCGGTGGGGTTACCGGCGTGGTGTTGGGATTGGGTGTGCTGGATATGCTCGACAACATAGTATTTTCGGGACTGGAGCCAGCATTTCCACTCTATCTGCACGATATCTTGAGAGCCGATACCCGCCATGTGTCGGCGATACTGTCGATCGCCTTGATCTGTTTCGCGGTCGCCTCCGCGGTCACCGGACGCATAATACGTCGTGACCAGCCTCTTGTCATGTTCGGCAGTATGTTGGTGATCCGGTCGGCTGTCCTGATCTCGATCCCTTTCATATCTACGTTGTGGATATTTTCGGGCGCCTTCATTTTCCTGATGATCACCCTCGCGATGGCGTACGTCATGATTCGCTCGATGCTGTCAACCCTGCGAACAGACAATCCTGGGGTCGCGTTCGGCTGGTTCGGACTCATCTCTGATATCGGTCTGGGCATAGGGCCACTCATATCGCCGGTATTGGTGCATGATTTCGGCGGCTGGGGATTCGCTGCCCTGTCCATGACTGCGGTGCCGGCACTGATTGTCGTCAGATACATCACGCAGAAAAATTGGACGACCGGGCCCGAATCCGACGACGATCGCCGCGGACTGGAACCGCAAATTCGCTGCGAAGCGGCATGAGTTGTCATAAATATCTCGGGCAGTGCGACCGTGCTTCTCGGATGCCCTATCCGTCGTCACCGCGGCAATAACTTTCGCTGCCGCGGTGACGGGGGATCGCCTCGGCGGTGCGGACGATGGGGGGAAGGCCTCAGCGAGATCGCGCAGTCCGGGCGGTGCGTCGATCGGCACGCGAGTTAGGAGCGGGTATGCCCAACGGTCGAGCTGGAATCCTTGTGCTGCAGCAGGCATACGGAAAGTGTCACGAGATCGAGGTCGACTCGAACAGGAGCGGGGTCCGCGATGATATAGGTCGTTATGCTGCCACGCTGGGCTATGACGCATACTCCACAACTGGAGGTCATTTGAAATGGAATGACCAGTACTGGGTAGTTCTGAATCGCACTGCGTTGGTAGTGGAAGAATAGGACTTTCACGCCTGGTTGGGCCGGTGACAGCCCGACGTTGCCGGACGTGGTCGACGGTATCGCGGTGCCCCGCCTCGGGGGTGGGGCACTACGGAAGGGCCCGGACTTGGTGCCGGTCGACGATCATGGCCACGAAGGGGAACCGCAACGGGCCGAGTGGTGCGTCGATCTGCAAGCGAGCCGGGTGCGCGGGTACGCGCGGGTCGAACTGGAACCCAGTGTGCCGCAACAGACATGCGAGAGGTGCGGCGAGATCGAGGCCGACTCGTACAGGAGCTGGGTCCGCGCCGCACGGTCGGCGGGCCGGAGTCGAGCACCACCACACGATGTCGCGTGGATCACGTCCCTCTCGAATTGTGCACGATACATACGATGTGTACCGTGCATACGTGACTGTTGCTGTGGACATGCCTTCGGCTGTTTCCGATTCCGGTGATCGGCGTCGCCCTGTGCCGGGTTTGTTGATCGCGACGCTGGGCATGGTCGGCGTGGTGGTCTCGTTGATGCAGACGCTTGTTATTCCGATCATTCCGTCGCTACCGGTTTTGTTGAGTACCTCGGCGTCGAATGCGTCGTGGGTGGTGACCGCGACGTTGTTGGCTGGTGCGGTGGCGACGCCGATCAGCGGTCGTTTGGGTGACACGCTGGGTAAGCGTCGGGTCTTGTTCGCGAATTTGGTTTTGTTGATTGCTGGTTCGGTGGTGTGTGCGTCGTTTTCGGCGCTGGTGCCGGAAATCGTGGGTCGTTCGTTGCAAGGTGCCGCGGTGGGTGCGATTCCGTTGGGGATCAGCATTATGCGCGATGAGTTGCCTGCCGAGCGGGTCGGCTCGGCGATGGCGATTATGAGTGCCACGTTGGGTGTGGGTGGTGCGATCGGTCTTCCGGTGGCGGCGGCGATCGCGCAGAACGCGGATTGGCATGTGTTGTTCTGGACTTCTGCCGGGTTGGGTGTTCTCTGCGCCATTGCGGTTTTCCTGTTGGTGCCCGAATCGCCGGTGCGCGCGCCGGCGCGGTTCGATTTCGGCGGTGCGGCCGGTCTTTCGATCGCGTTGCTCGCGCTGCTGATCGCGATCAGCAAGGGTGCGGACTGGGGCTGGGCGAGCGCGTCGATCCTGACGTTGTTCGCGGTCGCGGTGGTGGTCTTCCTCGGCTGGGGCTTTTTCGAGCTGCGACAGCGTTCGCCGTTGGTCGATCTGCGGGTGTCGGCGCGGCCCCGGGTGTTGTTCACCAATATTGCGTCCGTCGCGGTCGGGTTCTCGTTGTATGGCATGTCGCTGACGTTTCCGCAGTTGCTGATGGCGCCGGAACGGACTGGATACGGTTTCGGTTTGTCGATGGTCGAGGCCGGGTTGGCCCTCGCGCCGACCGGTTTGGTGATGATGCTGTTGTCTCCGGTGTCGGCGCGGTTGTCGGCGGCGCGTGGGCCGAAGGTCACCCTGATGCTCGGTTCAGCGGTGATCGCGGTGGGTTATCTGTGCGCGGTGGTGCTGATGAACAGCGTGTGGGAAATCATGCTCGCGGCGGTGATCGTGGCAGGTGGTGTCGGTTTGGCGTATGCGGCGATGCCCGCGTTGATCATGGGCGCGGTGCCGATTACCGAGACCGCCGCGGCCAATGGCTTGAACTCGTTGATGCGCTCGATCGGCACCTCGACCTCGGCGGCGGTGATGAGCGTGGTGTTGGCACACATGACGATCTCGTTCGGTTCGCACCTGCTACCGTCCCGCGACGGCTTCCACACGACCTTTTTCATCGCGATGGCGGCGGCTGTAGTAGCAAGCGTGCTGACAACCTGTATCCCGATGGGGAAGGCGGCCTCGCGAGTGGTAGCCGAACCCGAACCCGATCCGGTGCTCGTCGGCGCGATCGGGCAGAGCGCCGCGGTCGAGCCCGCCGATCATTATGTCGCTGCTGGCGCGCGGGGCCCCGCGCCAGCAGCCGACTCCGCCGGAGCCGGCCACCGCGGTGGGCCCCTGAGCGGCCGTATCCACCGCGAAGACGGCTGCCCGGTGCCGGCAGCCGCATTGACTTTGATCGATCAACGCGGCCACCAAGTCGCGCGCGCCACCGCGATGTCCGACGGCGGCTACGCCATCGACACACCTCGACCCGGCAACTACGTATTGATCGTGTCCGCACCCGGACACCAGCCCACCGCCATCAACATCGCCGTCGGTGCGCAACCGCAACAGCTGAACGTCGCCCTGCCCGGCTCCGGTGAACTCTCGGGTACGGTCCGCACGACCGGTCGCCACGAACCACTGGCGGGCGCGACCATCACACTGACCGACCCACACGGCGAGGTCGTTGCCGCAGCCACCACAGCCACCGACGGCAGCTACCTCTGCCACGGTGTGGTCTCGGGTACCTACACCCTCGTCGCTGTCGCCGAACGCACCCACCCCACTGCCACCACCCTGGTAATTCCCCACAGCGGGTTGCTGCGCCACGACATCGAATTGACGCCCGTGGCGGTACTCACCGGATCGGCGTCGGCCGATGGCGGCCGGGCGTTGTCGGATATCCAGATCACTGTGTTCGACGCGACCGGTGAGCTGACTGCCGCGGCGCGCACCGACGAACACGGCCGCTATGTCGTGCCCGATCTGTTCGAGGGCGAGTACACGGTGGTAGCCCGCGGCTACCCGCCGGTGACCAGCCAAGTCACGGTGACCGGTGGCGAAATCAGTCACGATCTACAACTCGGCTACGGTGGCGAGGACCGCTCATGACCGGACTGACCGCGCGCATTCGCACCACCGAGGGGTGGCCGGTGCCGAACGCGGTGTTGACCGTGACAGATATGAGCGGGCGCCAGGTCGCCCGTGCGGTCGCCGACGAGACCGGTGCGGTGGATACCGAGCCGCTGCCCCCGGGCGTGCACACCGCGGTCCTCACCGCGGCCGGGTACCAGCCGGTGGCCCGGACCGTCCAGATCTCCTCGGCGGGAACGGGTTTTCTCGGCGAGAATGCGTTGGCGCCGGAGGCGGGCGCGGTCGCGCTGCCGCCGGCCGGATCGTGGACGATCGATCCGATGCACTCGACGGTGATCGCCACCGCCCGCCATCTGGGTATCGCGAGTATCAAGGCCCGCTTCTCCGAGCTGAGCGGGCGACTCGACATCGCCGAGCCGTTCGATCTGACGTCGGGGTACGCCGAGATCAAAGCGGCCAGTATCGATACCGGTATCCCGATGCGCGACAACCACCTGCGCTCGCCCGATTTCCTGGAAGTCGACAGTTATCCGATCATCACCTTCACCAGCAGCGGACTGCGTCGGACCGGTGGCGGCACCTGGGTGATGCCCGGTGAACTGACCCTGCACGGGCAGCGTCGCCCGGTGGAACTCGATGTGACCTACGGTGGGTTCGGAGCGGACCCGTGGGGTGGCGTGCGCGCCGCGTTCCACGCCGAAACAGTATTGCACCGCCATGATTTCGCGATCGACTACAACGCGGTGGTCCGCGCGGGAGTGGCCGCCGTCGGCACCACGATCAAGCTGGAACTGGACATCGAAGTGGTTCAAGGGGAACAACTTCCAGCGATGTAGGTGTGGGTGGCCGGGTCGGCGGCGCGCGTCGACAGCGGGGGAAGCGGCCTCGATCTCACCCGGCGCCTACCGGAAATCGTCTTGTTCTCACCGCACCCGGCTCTCGAGCGCGACCTGCAAGGCAGTGAATCCGCTTCCGCCGCAGTAGTTTCGCCGACTCGTCACGACGAAGCAGCGCAGTTCGTGTGCCGGCGACTGGTGTGCCCGATTCACCATGCCCCCACCTATGGTGGCTGCCGAAGATATTGCGGACACCGGTGCCTCGAGGGCTTTTCGAGCCGCGTGTATGGATGAATAGTGGCCAGCGAAAAGAATTATCTTCATGCGACTGGCCTTGATTGTGCAGAATCTTCATACTTTTGCCGAGCGGTGATTCGGTTCACGCGAATCGGGGGTAGCCGTCCGTCGGCGATCGGGAGTGCAGGTGAAATGTGGTGTCCCTGTGGGGGTTGACAACGTCGCGTGTCGCGTGGCGCTCACCCCGCTGGACCGTCATCATCATTCGAGCGTGTGTTCGAATGCGGTGGCTTCGGTCGCTTCGGTGGCTTCAGGGGTGCGGATCGCGGTAGTTCCGCTGCCCGCCGTTGTAGCTGACCCGCGGGGCGCCGCACCGGTATCTCGTTGTCGAGTTTCGGCGCGGCTCCTGCCTCCATACGGATTCGGTGCGTAGTCGAATGTCCGATACGGCAACGGTTTCGGGCGTTCGGCACGGAGTGGCGTCGGCTGCGTGTCGACGTCGCGGGACAGCGTGGCATCGAGGAAGCCGGCGGTCCTGGCAGGCACTGGAATTCGCGTTCTGGAACCCGGCGTTGTGGCAGCCGCGGGTAGCGGCACAGCGGTTGTGGTGCTGGGTCGGCGGTACTCGCTGGCGGCGCAGGATCGCGTGGTCGGTGGCCATCACGATCGCGCTGTTCATCATCCCCGCCGTGGTCGGCGCGGTGGCAGTGGCACAAGCGCACAGCGGACTGGCGGCAGGTGCGGCGACGGGTCGGTCCAGCATCGCCATGCTGTACTGGATGGATATCAGGGACTCGAACGGAGTCCGTCTGACCGACTACGTGTGGGCCATCGGCCGCGACAGCGCGTTCAGTCCCGCTCAGGCGACCATTTCGGTAGTGGTGGGCCTGCAGTTCATCGGCTATTTGGTCATCGTGACCTCTGCGGTGTGGTTGATCGGTTTCGCGATCAGCTTCCAATGGCTCGATCCGATCGGTCGGGCGCTGACCGGGGTCGCCAACAGCCTGACCGGACAGATCGCCACACCCATGATGCTCGCCGTCGCGGTGTCGATCGGTGCGTTCTTCGTCGGCTGGTTCGTGGTGCGGGGATTCGTCGCCAAGGCCACGATCCAGGTGGTGACCATGCTGGGGGTTGCTGTGCTCGGCCCGGTCGTCTTGGCGGAGCCATTGGCCGATGTCCTGTCCTCGAACGGCCTCCTCGCGCAGGGCCGTGACTTGGGTATCGCGGTGGCGGCAGGGCTCAATGGCAGCACCGACCGGAATCCGAAGCTGCTGGTCGCCACGATCCAAGGCGATCTGGTGGACAACTTCGCACGTCGTCCGGTGCAGGTGTGGAACTTCGGCCACGTCGTCGATCAGTCGCCACGCTGCGCTGCGGTGTGGTCGACGGGTGTTCAATCGGGGGACAGCACCGTGGTCTTGGAGGGCATGCGGACGTGTGGTGACATGGCGGCCTATACCGTCGCCAACAATCCGAGTTTGGGACAGATCGGTTCCGGCCTGGTGCTATTACTGTGTGGATCGATCCTGTTGGTGTTCGGGGCATCGCTCGGGGTCAAGATCATCCGGGCCGCGCTGGACGCTATCTACCACATGTTTCTGTCCATCTTCGGTTTCGCGGCAGGCGGATTCGTCTATGGGCCGACGCAGACTTTCCTGGTTCGTAACCTCGTCGATGCGGTCGTCGCGGCGGGACGAATGGCGGCTTACATCATCTACCTCGGTGTGTACGCATTGTTCCTGGGCAACTTGTTCCGGCAAGCCGGAGACCAGGTCGGTGTGGTGCTTGTGCTGGGCGCGATAGTGGAGGTCATCGCCATCAGCCAGCTGAAGCGCCTCAGCGTCGGCCTCGGCAGGGGCAACGAGTGGATTGCGAATAGATTCGCTCTCACGATTCAGGGTGCGGGCAGCTCTGGCGGTGGCGGCACCGCGTTGGGCATGGGTAGCACGGGAAGTGACCGCAGCCTGCCGAAGGCGGCGCTCGCCGGACTCTCCGCTATCAATACCGTCGCAGGTAGCCCGATCACCGCGAGGATCTTCGGCAGACGGTCACCGTTCGACCTCGGCTCGAAACTGAGGCATGACGTCGACATGATGAAACTCGAGACAGACAAAGAGATCTACGAGAACGGGTGGCCGCTCAGCCAAGCCCGCTCTCGGGGGCAATTGATAGCAGGCGCCAAGGCAGCCGCCGAGGAGCACGGGCACACCCCGCGCGGGGCCGCCGCGGCGGTGGACAACATTCTCAGCCGCGGGGGGTTCCTGAGCGAGGTCGTCAGCTGCATGATCGACGCCGGTTTCAAGGACGAAGCCATGATGGAGGGCGCCAGATACGCACATCACCATCAGCAGAGTCTCCGTCCGAACGTGTGGAAGGGCGACACGTTCCTCGGCGATGCTGTGGCGTCGATACGGATGCTCGGCGATGACCGGTCTCCGGCGAATATCGCTCTCTTCCGGCAAGCCGCGCACCGTCTGGCAAGGCTGCGCTATGTGGACAACAAGCAGCAATCCGCGCTCACCAAGGATGAACAGAAATACCTCGAGGCCTACGTCAACAATCCGACGAGCGAGAAGGCGGTCGGCATAAAAACTCTCGCCAATGGCAAGCGAGATTCCGAGGGAAAACTCATACCGTCGAAGGGGCAACCGCCGCTGCCCACATCGCTCGAGGGCTGGAGTCAGGCAAGCGGCAAGCGAATGAGTGAGTTCATCATGCCCCACCTCAGCCAGAAATACCTGGCAGCCGCCGAAGCCGGCGACGTCTCCAAAGCTTCAGAATATTTGGCGGCTATGCAGCTGCTCGATACCTAGACAGGGGAACAGCGCATCGTCTCCGTGTAGCCGATTCCATGGTTCTGGCCCGATCGGCCGCTTGTGCGGTGAGTGACCCACGTGGCTATGACGGCAAAGGCCATGTCTCAGATCTGCTCGATTCGGGCGCCGCGCTGGGCGGGTCCTCCGAACTCGATGTCCCGCGGTCCATCGAGCGGAAGACCCGTCTCACGATCGCTGAACCGAAGGTGGTCAGACGTTCACGCCGTAGTCGCGGGCTATGCCCCCGAGACCTGACGCATACCCCTGGCCGATGGCGCGGAACTTCCATTCGTTGTTGTGGCGGTACAGCTCTCCGAAGATCATCGCCGTTTCGGTGGACGCGTCCTCGGTGAGGTCGTAGCGGGCCAGTTCGATGCCGGTATTGGCATCGACGACGCGGATGAACGCGTTGCGGATCTGGCCGAACGACTGGCTGCGGGCATCCGCGTCGTGGATGGACACCGGGAAGAAGATGTTGGTGATCGTCGGCGGCGTCGCCGCGAGGTCGACGTTGATCACCTCATCGTCGCCTTCGCCCGCTCCGGTGAGGTTGTCGCCGGTGTGCTCGATCGAACCCTCGGGCGAGCGCAGGTTGTTGTAGAAGATGAAGTGCTGGTCGGACAGCACCTTCAGATTCGACCCGCAGGCGAGCGCGCTCGCATCGAGGTCGTAATCGGCGCCGGTGGTGGTGCGCACATCCCACCCGAGACCCACCGAGACCTTGGTGAGATTCGCTGCCTGCTTGGACAGCGAAACATTGCCGCCTTTGGCCAAAGTGACGCTCATGATCCCCTTCCGCGCGGCACGGCAGGTGCCGCCTCTCTGGTGTTGATACCGGGAACAGCTGTGCCGGTTCAGTTCTGGTTGTTTACCCAGGATTGCAGCGTGCTCACACGCTCTTTCAGCGCGCGTAGCTCACTCTCGTCGTCGAGGACGGTGCGCTGGATGCCTTGCTCGACGGCGAACGCCGACTGCCGGTGGTCGTCGATCACGTCGACGTCGATGCGGACCGCCACGTAATCGGGGGCGTCCGGCATCTCGTCGGCGACGACGTGCGCGGTGCCGCGTGCGCACATCGCGACGTTCCCGCCACCGAGGATCAACAGCGCGACATCGGGCCGCTCGCGCAGTCGGACCAGTGAGCCGCGGTCGAACTTCAGACTCAGCAGGATCTGACGATCGCCCGCACGCACCGGCCAGGACACCGGAATCGCGTGCGGTGCGGGATCAGTCGTGACCAGCACACCGATCGTCTCCAGGGGCCACTCTGGAAGTACATCCAGTTCGGGATGATCGGTCGAGTGGTCTTGACGTTGCGCGGGGCTCGCTCCGGCTGCCATCTTCGTCACCTCATAGATCGCCGCGCGCGGCGGGCTGTGCCGCGCTTGCTAGCAGTCTAAGGTGCTGCGTCCCTTGTCTGCTGCCGCTGCGCCCTTTGTCCGGACTGCTCGCGGGCGTCGATCAGGCTCTGACGAGTCTGGAGTTGTCGAGCGTGGCGGCGTACCTCCTGGCCCCTGTCCTCGGCGCGGACGTCGGTCGATGCGTCGTGCCGCCCGTGCTCGTCGGCCGGTCGGTTCGTTGTGGATCGTTTTCACCTCGGCCCCCGGAACGCGTCCGATCAGCTCGGGGCGGTCAGAGTTTCCGGGAGCAGACGGGGCCGCTCGCGCTCCGCGGTGTCGAGCAGCGCGAAATATCGACGCAGCATGAGGATCGCGGTGGTGGCAAGACCCGCGGTGAGGCCCCACCAGACCCCTGCGGCATCGAGACCGGCCGGAAAGGCGAGCAGGAGGGCGACGGGCAGACCGACACCCCAGTAGCCGATCAGCGAGAGCCGGAAGCCCGCGTTGGTCGCCTCGAGCCCGCGCAACAGCCCGGTACCGATGTTCTGGGCCGCGTCGAAGAACTGCAGCACGATCCCGACCAACAGCAGAGTGTGCGCCACTCGGATGGTGTCGGCGTCGGACGAATCGAGGAAGGGGCGCAGCACCAGATCCGGGGTGATCACATACACCGCGCCGGTCACCGCAACGACCACCGCGACGTGTCGCAGCGCGAGCCGGGCCAGCGCGCGGCTATGGGCGTACTCGTCACGTGCGACGGCGTGGCTGACCAGGATCGACGCACCGTGCGACAGGCCGATCGCCACCTGGAAGACGATGTAGATGATCTGGTAGACCACGTTGTGCGCGGCCAGCGCCGCCGGTCCGATACTGCCCATCACGAGGGCGAGCACGGAGAACATGCCCGCCTCGGAGCCGTAGGTGAGCGCGATCGGCGCGCCCAACTTCAGCTCGGCGCGGATCGTGGTCGGTCGTACCGGCAGCGGTCGCATCGGCAGACAGCGGCTCAAGTGGGCGTCGCGGCGCACCATCGCCCAGAACACGCCGAAAGTGATCAGGAAGACCAGCGAGGTCGCGACACCGATACCGGTGAGTCCGAGTGCGGGCAGTCCCGCTCTGCCGTGGATGAAGCCGAGCGCGAGCAGCAGATTCAGCACCACCGACCCGAGCGTCACCCAGAGCAAAGCCTGTGGGCGCTGCATGCCGACGGTGTATTGGCGCAGCGCCTGGAACCACAGGCAGGGCAGCAATCCTGGTGCGAGCGCCACCATCAGCGGTCGTGCGTCCGCGAGCACGCCGGCATCCTGCCCGAGCCACCGCAGCGCCCAGCCGAGTCCGATCAGCAGCGCGCCACCCGCTAGACCCGCTACTGTCGCGATCAAGAAACTCGACCGCAGCAGGTCTCGGATCTCCCTATCCGGCGACTCGCCGCGTTTGCCCGCCGCGCTCACCGCGGTGGCGATCTGATTGCCGCTCGCGGTGATCAGTCCGACGCACATGGTGCGGATCTGATTGAACAGCACGATCGCCAAGCCGCCCGCGGCCACCTGCGGCACGCCAAGTGTGCCCATCAGCGCGATGTTGGTGGTGGACACGGCGATCTGGGCGAGCTGGGTGAGGGCGATAGGTGTCGCGAGCGCGGTCAAGCGCCGTCCGTCGGCGTGGAAGCTCGACAGGTTCACCGGTCCTCCCTCGCGGGCGACGGGTTCATGGTCGACCCGGCGAACACGGCTCGCGTCGCCGGGATCTTCGGCGCGCAGGCCGGTACCGGGGCCGACGGCGCCAGGCGATGGCGATTCATCGCGCCTCCACCAGTCCACCGCGGCGGGCGGCGGGCATGTAGCGCTCCAGCATGTCCAGCACCTCGCGTTCGGCGTCGGTGTCGAGCAGGTCGCGATCGGTCAGCCAGTCATCGTCGAAGACCGTGTCGAGATACTTCTCGCCGCCGTCGCAGACGATGGTGACCACGGTGGAGCCGGGCGGGAAATCCTCGAGTCGGGTGAGTGCGGCGTGCACCGAACCGCCCGCGGACCCGCCGATCATCAGACCCACCTTGGTGGCAACGGCGCGCGCGGTGGCGAAGGCCGCCGTGTCGGAGACCTTCACACCTTCGTCGAGCAACGAGTAGTCCACGGCGGTCCCGATGGTGGCGCCCGGCGGGGTGCCGGTGCCGGATTGCCAATACGGCCCGCCCGGCCCGCCGAACGCGATCGACCCGACCGGCTCGACGCCGATCACATAGGGCGTGCACCCGAGCTGGCGTAACCGGGTCGCGGTGCCGAACAGCGAACCACCGGTGCCTACCGCTGACAACAGGATGTCGACCCGGTCGACGTCCGCGAGCAATTCCTCGGCCACCGCGTAGTAGCCGACCGCGTTGGCATCGTTGTTGTGTTGCTCGGTGAAATACGCGTCGTCCCGCTCGGCCGCCATCGCCTCGGCCAGATCCTCCCGTGCCGAGGTGGCCAGGTTGTCGTCGCCCTCGTCGGCGACGAACACCAGTTCCGCTCCCGTTGCTCGCATCGCGCGTAGCTTGTCCTTACATGCGTGGTGGTCGACTATCGCGGTGAAGCGATACCCACGTTCGGCAGCTACTACCGCGAGGCCGAGCCCGGTGTTTCCGGATGTCGATTCGATGATGTGTCCGCCACTGGCCAGCAGTCCGCGCCGCTCGGCGTCGAACACCATTTCGCGCGCCATCCTGATCTTTGCCGCGCCGGTCGGGTTGAACTGCTCGAGCTTGAGCAGCAGGCGGGTGCCGGTCGAGGTGGCGGCGAGCTCGAACAGCGGCGTGCGGCCGATCAGATCCGTCACACGCGTGACGAGCGGCATGGGGTGTCTCCTCGGTGGGGTCGGTCGGGGCTAGTTGTCGTCGCGGGTCCAGCGGAAGCGATCGCCGGGCGCGTCGTGCAGGACCACCTTCGGCGGGATCGGCAGCTCGTGGAAGGCGGACTCGTTGGAATCCATTTGGTAACCAGCGGTATTCGGGTAGATCAGGAGGTCGCCGATCTCGGCGGCGCGCGGCAGCGGCACGCGACGCCAACTGAGCATGTCGGAATCCAGACAGGTGGCGGCGCCGACGCTGGTAGGCGTCGGCACCCCGGGACCTGCGGGCCACAGCAGCGGGTCGGGCAGGTATTCGCTCTCGAACCACTGCTCCGAGAGGCTCAGGCTGCTGCCGTCGACCGTGAGCAACCGGTACGCGTGCCCGTGCGCGTGCCTGGTCTTGCTGCCTTGAACACGGAAGACGGTGAATCCGGCACGGGCGAGCAACGCGCGCCCCGGCTCGATCGCGAGCCGGACGGTGTTGTCGCGCAGTCGCCGGGCGAGGTCGTCGTGCTCGAGGATCTGGGTCAGCATGGCCGGTCCGGGCGCGGGGAAGTGATACGGGTAATACGACTCGAACGACTTGCCCGAATGGAACCACCGCCGGCCGACCTGCTCGGTGAACTTCGCCGCCGCGGCGGCGGGAACGTAGTCGACGCCGAACCCACCGCCGATCGATACGGTGGCGGCCGAGTGTCCGAGCGCGCGGGCGGCCAGGCAGCGGGTGATGAGCTCGCCCGCCAGTTCGGCCCGCGCCACCGCGTCATACCCCGACAGGTGAAAGCTGAATCCCTCCAGACGGACGGATTCGTGCTCGCCGAGCAGCGCCAGCGCGCTGTCGATCTCGTCGGCGGTCATGCCGAACCGGCTCGCCGAGGCGGCGGGCAGCACGCGCAACAGCACGCGCGCGGGCCAGGTGCGGGAACCCAGTCCGGCGAGCCGGTCGAGTTCTCCGAGATCGTCCACGGCGACCAGTGCGCCGTGCCGGGCGGCCAACCAGAGCAATTCGTCGGCCTTGGCGGGACCGGTCACCATCAGGTCGTCGCCGCGAACGCCCTGGGCGAGCGCGGCGACCAGCTCGCCGACACTGGCGACGTCCACGCCGGCACCGTGTTCCGCGCAGGCCCGCGCGACACACGCCGCCTTGTTCGCCTTCTTGCCGTAGTAAATGGCGCCGTGCACGCCGGCCTGCTCGAAGGCCGATCGGAACTCGCGGATGTTGTGCGCCACCCGCGCCGGGTACATGACGTGGAACGGACCGCCGATAGCGAAGGCGATGTCACCGAGCAGGTTCGGGTCGTGGAGTAACCGGCGCTCCCACGGATCGAGATGCGCGGGCATCGGCGCCGCACTGATCGTGTCGTGCCCTGCGCTGTCGAGGGTGGCGGTTGCCCCGCCCGTCGTCTGCTTCGCACCGTCGTCGAAGCGTGTTCCGCGGGCTGCGGTAGGCGTCTCGTTGCCGAGATCCGCCTCTAGTCCCACAGTGGCACCTCCGTACCACGACCCTCCGCGATGGCCCGCTCCGCCAGCGCATGGGCCACGGCGATATCGGTGAGTACCAGTCCGCTGTTGTAGACGAAGATGCGCTCGTCGTCGGAGCGCCGCGCGACCGCTCGCCTGCTCAGGATCCGCGGCAGTTCCGCGTCCACCGCGCGCAGCGTCCCATCCGGTCCCACCATGTCGGTGCCGGTCAACGCCATCTGCTCGGCACTCGTCGCGATCACCCGGTCGGCGTCGACCAGCGTCGAGGGCGCGAGTCCGTAACCGACCAGCACCGCCACCGCACCCGGCGCCAGATCCGCGGATTCGAGCGCGACCGCGGTGCCGGGGCCCGCGGTGGCAAGCACGACGTCGGCGGTGGCCGCCGCGGCCCGCGGGTCCTGCACCGTCTCCAGCAGTGCGTGCGGGTAGTGCTGGGTGAGCTGGCGGCGTACGGCTTCCAGTCCCTCCGGGTGCGTGCCGTACATCATCAGTTTGCGCAGTTGTGGATTTGCGGCGAGCAGGTGCGGAAGGGCGTTGCGGCCCTGGGTTCCGGTGCCGATCAGCAGCACGCTCTCCGCGCCGCGGCGGGCGGTCTCCCGTACCAGCAGCGCCGACACCGCCGGGGTGCGCAGCGCGCCGACCCTGGCACAGTCCATCATCGCGATCGGTGCACCGGTGGTGTCGTCGTAGAGCGTGATGGTGGTGTAGTAACGCTTGGTGCTGCGGTCGTGACCCGGGTCGAACTTGTAGGACGTCTTCATCGCCACGACCCGCCTGCGTCCGTCTCGGCCGAGCATGGCGTAGGCGACCGACCAACCGTCCGGGTTCGCGACGCTGAGCTTGCGCGGGTTGTCCGAATCGCCTGCGGCGAAGGCCAGATACGCCTCCTCCACGGCACGGACGACGTCGCCGGGTGTGATGGGCACGTCGGCCAGGTCGCTGCGGCTGAGCACCCGCAAGGGTGTGCTTCGGTCACGAGTGCTCAAGGGTTCCTCGATCATTCGGTACTACATCCCACTCATGTGTGCCGCGCTCGACCGGCAGGGCGCCTGCCGCTCGGAACGGGGCAACGATGCGCTGCCCGTACCCATTCTCGTCGGCTTCCTCGGCCCGCCGCGGTCGTTCCGGAAGGCGGATGTTCACCCGCTTGAGCCACCGATCGGTGCCGTCGTAACGGGCGGCGAATGGCACCCGTCCGTGTACCGCGACGTCATTGTCCACCAGCAGCACCTCACCGGGGGCGAGTGCGGCGGTCACGCAGACGCGCTCCAGCTCCGCGGTGAGATGTGCGTAGGCGGTGCGGAATTCGGGATCGGCACCGTCGATCGGGGTGTAGGCGGGGTCGTAGCGCAAGGTCTGCTCGTCCGGACCGGCAGCGCTCCACAGTGTGGGAATCGGTGCGGCCGAGTACCTTTCGTGTCCGTCGCCGTAGGAGATGTCGGGCAGGATCGGCAGGGTAGGGGTACTCAGCAGCGCGCGCTGCGCGGCGGAGAGTTCGACCCGGCGCACCGAGGACACCGTGGTGGCGACCAGGTCCGGGTTGCGCAGGCAACCGAGCATCAGCAGGTGCGCTCGTTCCGGATGGAACGCGTCTTCGGTGTGCGGGCTGAGCAGGGTCTTGCTGCTCGCGCCGGACTGTTCGTGCTCGTGCCCCGCCGCGGGGACGATGTTGTTGACCAGCCGCCCGTCCTGTTGGCCGTACCAGCCGAAGGGCTCACCCGCGCTGCGAGCCAGGAGCAACATGACGAGGTCGAACTGGAACGAGTGCGCTCGGATCGCCGGGACGCCGCTCCACCGTGCGGCGTCGCGCCAGCTCGGCGGGGTGGGGCCGAATTCGTTGTCGGTCAGGGGAAGACGGCCGACGATGGTCGCGCCCGCTGCGGTGGCGGGCGGCCGCATGGCGTGGCGCACCTCGGCGGGCAGTTCCCCGACCCGGGCATCGATCTGCTCGATCAGGAGGGGATGGGTGAGTGTGCGCGTGGCGGCGGCTGGATCGTCCAGTGTCACGTCGAGTGTGGTGGATATCTCGCTGGCGAGCTCGCGGACCGCCCGGCCTGCGGCCGCGGGGAGCTCGCGTCGTTCGATACTGTGCGGGTGAAGCGTCTTACGTTCGGAGAGAACGCTTTTCACCGGGCAATCCCTTCTTCGCATCGGTTCGACAAGCTAGGGTGACGATTCGATCTGCGAAGTTAGCCTTTCTCGCAGAGTGAAGCAAGGCTTACCTAATGCACAGCAAATAAATAGCCGAACTATATAACTGCGATGCGGCCGAGGCTAAGCCGTTGTGGGACTCGATGGTGCTGTTTTCGCCGTGCGAAGGGATGCCCTGACTCTGCTCTTCGCGCCGATATCGGCGAGTCTGCTACTGGATTAGGCTAGCCTGTCCTGAGCCGTACTGGACAATTATGCGGTGGGACAAGGGGTTCGTCCAGGAAGATGAGGCAGTGCCATGAGTTGTGATCGGCGGCAGCTGTTGCGGTCCGGTCTCGGGGTGGGGGCGGTGCTGCTGGTCGCCGCGTGTACCGACGGCGCGCAATCGTCCGGACCGGCGCGCCGCGGCGGCACGCTGCGGGTCGGTGCGCTGGGCGCCTCGGCGCGCATCGAACGTGATCCGCACGCCAACCTCAGCAACGACAGCGACTTCCTGATCGCCTCGCTGGTCTACGACCCGCTGACCGTGCCGGGAGCCGACCCGAACGTCGCACCGCGCCTCGCCGCCCGGTGGGAGCCGGATGCGGATCTGCGTCGCTGGAGTTTCACCCTGGCCGATGGCGCGACTTTCCACGACGGGACACCGGTCACGACGGAGGATGTCGTGTGGTCACTGCGCCGATTGCGAGCGGTCGGCGGCCCGTCGAAGATGCCGGTGGCCGCGGCGGACATCACCGCGGACGGCCCGAATCGAGTGGTGCTCGCGGTGCCCGAGCCGAACAGTCAGCTTCCGCTGCTGGTGCGGCTGATGACCTTCACCCTCAAGAAGGACACCACCGACTTCACGACGTTCGTCGGCAGCGGACCATTCGTGGTGGAGTCCTACCAAGGCGGCAACGCGCGGCTGGTGCGTAACGACCGATGGCACGGCACGCCGCCGCTGCTGGACGCGATCGAGCTCACCAGGTTCGAAAGCGTGACCGCACTGGGCAATGCGGTACTCGGCGGCCAGATCGACCTCGCCTCCAACGTCGGCGCCATCGCGGGCCGCACCGCCGAGGGGCGCGCCGATCTGACGGTGGTGCGTCGACCGAACGACACGATGGTCGGTGTCGCCATGCGCACCTCGGACGGCCCCTTCGCCGATCCGCGGGTGCGCACCGCGCTGCGACTCGGTATCGACCGTACGGCCCTGGTCACCCAGGTGCATTCCGGCTACGGCACGATCGCCAACGATATTCTCGGCACCGGCGACCCGCTCTACGACACCACGATCGGACAACGCACCCGTGACGTCGATCGCGCGAAAACTCTGCTGCGCGAGGCGAACTTCGATACCGGGCGTACCCACCGGCTGGTCACCAAGGCGGAGGCGCCCGGCGAAGTCGAATCGGCGAAGGTCATCGCGACCCAGCTCGCCGAGATCGGCGTGCGGCTCGAGGTCCTCGACCAGGAGCCGAATGCCTTTTACGACCAGACCTGGCTGAAGGCCCCGCTCTACACGGTCTCCTGGGGCACCAATGATTCCACGCTGTTCTTCGCGAGCAAACTGATGGCGACCGGGTCGAACCGCAACGAAACCGACTTCGAGGACACGCAGTTCGACGCGGCGACCGCGAAAGCGCTGTCCGCGCCCAGTGCTACGGACAGCGTCCGCGAGGTGCAACGTATCCAGTACGACCGCGGCGGGTACCTGGTGTGGGGCATGGCCGACGGCATCGACGTCGCCAGCACTCGGGTGCGTGATCTGCCGACACTCGGCGGATATGCCAGGGCGCAGTTGGAACAGACCTGGTTGGACTGGTGATCTCCGTCGCGCGACTGCTGCTCCGGCGCGCCGCCCTACTGGTGATGCTGCTGGCCACGGTGTTCGTCACCGTGGACTTACTGCCGGGCGACACCGCCCGCGCCATCCTCGGCCGGGAAGCCGCACCGGAACAGATCGCGGCCAAGGAATACGAACTCGGCCTGGATCGCGCACTGCCGATGCGGTTCTGGAGCTGGATATCCGGCGTTGCCACCGGCGATTTCGGTCGAACCGCGCGCGGACGTTCGGTCGGCGAACTCCTGGTCGACAAGTTCCCGCCGACGCTGCTGCTCGGCGGCATCGCCCTGGTACTCACCGTGCTCGCGTCGCTCGCGCTCGGCGCGTGGTGGGCGGCCCGGCAGGGCAGCGCGTCGACCCGGCTGCTGCAACCGGCGACTACGACGGTCGTGGCCGTCCCGGAATTCGTGCTCGCCACCGTGTTGATCCTGGTTTTCGCGCTCGGACTCGGTTGGCTGCCCGCGGTCACCATCACCGGCCGGTCCGGGTTCCCGGTCAGCCCCGACATGCTGGTTCTGCCCGTGCTCGCACTGGCGGCTCCGCAGATCGGCTGGAACACCCGGGTCGTGCGGGCCGCGCTGGCCGACGCCGCGCAGGCGCCGCATGTGGAAACCGCGGTGCTGGACGGGCTCTCGACGCGGGTCATCCTGATGCGGCACGTCCTGCCGTTCGCGCTGCCGACGATCGCCGCCAGCTTCGCCACCACGGTCGGCATGCTGCTCGGTGGTTCCGTGGTGGTGGAGACCATCTTCAACTACCCGGGCCTCGGTGCGGTACTGGCCGGTTCCGTCGCTGACCGTGACACGTCGGTGGTCGCCGCGGTCGTGACGCTCTCCGGTGCGATCATCGTGGGAATGCTCGCCGTCGCCGACGGTATCCGGGCCTGGTCGCTGCGGGGCCGGCGATGAAAAGTTCACTGCGCGTCCCGCCTACCGTTCGTCGTCGGATCGATGTGCGTGCCGCGTCGGGCCGTTCCCGCAGCGGCGATTGCGCGGGGCAGCGGGCGGAACCGACGCGTTGTCCGCCGAGTAGCTGGGGGGCGGTCGTCGGGTGTGGTTGGGGCGCGGTGGGCGGCGAACAACTGTGGTCGGAGGCGTCCGTGCTAGTGGAGGTCGGTCGATGATCGGTCTCCGGTCGAACGACATCGCACACGCGGCGACGCGATGGCTCGTCATACCAACCGTCGCACCCGCCGCGGTGGTCACCGTATTCGCCGTGCTCGGGCCGATGCTGGCGCCGCACTCCACCGAGGAGGCGAGAGGCATCCCGTTCGGCGATCCCGGCGCGGGCGCGTGGCTCGGTACCGACCGGCTCGGCCGGGACGTGCTCAGCCAGTTGCTGTCCGGTGGTGCGGGGTTGCTGCTGCTGTCGGTGGTCATCGCGGTACTGGTCACCGCGACGTCGTGCGTGCTCGGCGCGGTCGCCGCCCTGCGCCCGCGCATCGGGGCGGTGATCGAATTCGGCACCGACTTCGTCATCCTGCTCCCCGCGGTGCTCGGCATCTTGCTCGTGCTGACCTCGTGGCCGGGCGTGGGCGCCTACGGGCTGATCGTGTCGGCGCTGGTGTTCGGAACTCCGTACTGTGCGCGAGTTTTCGTGGCCGCGGCAGCGGAAGTCGCCGCCTCCGGGTATGTGCACAGTGCCCAGGCCGCCGGCGAGTCGCTGCCGCATCTGGTGTTCCGGGAGGTGGTCCCGAATCTGCGGGAAGTGCTGACGACTCAGCTCGGGCTGCGTTTCGTGGATGCCGTCTATCTGGTGAGCACCGCATCGTTCCTGCAGCTGCCCACCACGTTCGGCCCGAGCAACTGGGCGGTCATGGTGCGCGACAACGCCTCCGGCATGCTGCTCAACCCGTGGTCCGTGCTGGCGCCGAGCCTGGCGATCGCGATCGTCGCGGTCAGCGTGAACCTGGCGGTATCGACCTTCGGACGGGAGGGACGACGGTGGCGACTACCATGATTTCGGCTGCCGCCGAGGTCGTCCCGGTGTGGGCGAGTGGGGGCCGCGCGGTTCGGTGCGGTGGTGGAGATGGGTGACCTCGTTCTGGTCGACGGGTTGACTGTGCTCGGCGCCGACGGGCAGGAGTTGTTCGGTCCTACGACTTTCCGGATGTCGACGGGCTCGGTCACCGCACTGACCGGCCCGTCCGGGTCGGGCAAGACCACACTGATGCGTGCGCTGCTCGGACAATTGCCGTCCGGCTCGGCCGGTGCGAGGGGGTCGGTCCAGGTTTCCGGGCACGAGGTGCCCACGCTCGACCGAGTTGCCCTGCAACAGTTCCGTCGTCAGCACATCGCCTTCGCCGGGCAGGATCCCGGGTCCGCGCTGAACCCATTGCTGCGGGTACACGCCCTCCTGCGTGAGGTCGCCCCGAACGCACCCAACGCGACGTTGGCCGAAACGCTGGAGTTGGTCGGCCTGTCCCCACAGTATCTGCGCCGCCGCCCCGGTGAACTCTCCGGCGGTCAGCAACGCCGCGTCGCCCTGGCCAGGGCAATCATTCGTCGAACCGGTGTGCTGGTACTCGACGAGCCGCTCGCCGGGCTACACGGCGCGTTGCGCGGCGACATCGCCGGGCAGCTCACCGCCCTCGCCCGTCGGCGCTCGGCGGCGATCCTGCTCTCCGGCCATGACACCGCCCTGGTGCACTCCATCGCCGACAATGTCGTCGAACTGGGTACGGTCGCCGCCCGCATGACCTCGCCGGCGCTCGCGACGGTGCGCTTCGCTCGCCGGGATGCCGACGGTCGTCCGCCACGGCGGTGGGGCGAAAAGACAACGCAGAAAACAACGTCGGATGCGCGCGTCGGATCCGCGGACAGTTCGCCGCGCACCACGCTGCCCGGGCGCGAGGCCCGGGTGACCGTGGTGTTCGACCAGGAGCACACCGATGAGCCGGTGACGAGCAGTCGTCGGTGTACGCCCGAGGCCGTCACGCAGAACGGATCGACGCGTGATGAGTTCGTGCTGCGTGCGAAAGGAATCGGCGCGTCGGTGGACGGCCGTCAAGTGCTCGCCGACATCGACTTGGACCTCCGCGCGGGCGCCGCTGTCGCGGTAGTCGGCGCGTCCGGTGCCGGCAAGACCACCCTGGCCCGTGTCATCGCGGGTCTGCACGCTTCCGCGACAGGACTTCTCGAACTGCGCGACAGATCGTTTTCGATAGACCAGCGGCGACGAATCTCCTATAGCGCGGGCGGTATTCAGCTGGTGACGCAGAATCCGCGATCAGCGCTCAACCCGCGCCGCACGGTCGCCCATACGCTCGGCCGTCCGCTACGACGCATCGTTCAGGTGCCGAAACGGGCACTGCCTGAGCGCGTCACCGAACTCCTCGCTGCGGTGGAACTGCCCGCCGACCTGGCCTCCCGCTATCCACACGAGCTCTCCGGCGGTCAACGCCAACGGGTGGCGCTGGCCCGCGCGGTCGCCGCCGAGCCCGCCGTCCTGCTCTGCGACGAGATCACCTCCGCTCTCGACCACGCCACCGCTGCCTCGATCATGTCTCTGCTCGACCGCCTGCGCGCCGACAGCGGCGCCGCCGTGCTGATGATCAGCCACGACATGCTCCTGGTCGCCGACCACTGCCCCCAGGTCCTGGTCCTCGACCACGGCCGCATCGTCGAATCGGGCGACACCCGAATCGTTCTCGCCGCACCGACCCACCCCGCCACTCGCGAGCTGCTCGGCTGAGCGTGCCGCGGAACCGATATCCGGGTCGACGCTGTGGCTGTCGGCGTCGGCGTTACCGCGGATATCGTGCGTGATCTGGATGATGGAAGGGTGCCCCTGACAAAGATCGGCGCCTCGGCCGCCGCCATGGTGATCCTCGCGCTCGCCGGTTGCGGGTTCGATCGCACCCCGATCCCGGCGGGCATACCGCCCGGTCCCGGTACGCCGCTGCCCGTCATCGACCTGGACGCGTCCGGCCGCAGTGCTGTCCAGCTGCGCGAATGGGCCGATGAGCAAGCCGACCGACTGGGTATTCCCTCGGTCGCACTGGAGGCATACGGCTACGCGGCGGCCGTGATGACCAGGGCCCGCCCCGACTGCGGCATCGCGTGGACGACGCTCGCCGGCATCGCCAGCGTGGAGAGCAAGCACGGCACCCACCGCGGCGCGCAGGTCGGAACCGACGGCACGATCCGGCCGCCGATCATCGGCGTCCCGCTGGACGGCTCGCCCGGCGTGGCACTGGTCGAGGACAGCGACGGTGGCGCGCTCGACGGTGACCCCGTGTTCGATCGCGCCGTCGGCCCGCTGCAGTTCATTCCGGAAACCTGGCGGCGGTGGGGAGTCGACGCCAATGGTGACGGAGTCGCCGATCCGCAGAACATCGACGATGCGGCGCTCACCGCGGCCCGCTACCTGTGCGCCAGCGGCGGCGATCTCACCTCCGAGTACGGCTGGCAGCGGGCATTGCTCACCTACAACCAGTCGCACCGCTACCTGCGCACGGTGCGCGACCGCGCCGCGGTCTACAGCATCGGGCGCAGCGTGTGATCTGCCACGCGCCGGAGTGCCGGTTACCCGCCCAGGCGGGAGGACGATAGGCTCGCAGCGCACGGCCATCCCGTGAGACTTACCGTGTCAGCAGCCGAAGGAGTGTCGTTTTCGTGGCCATCATCGAACAGGTCGGAGCTCGCGAGATCCTGGATTCGCGCGGAAACCCCACGGTCGAGGTCGAGATCGCACTCGACGACGGGACCCTGACCCGCGCGGCCGTGCCCTCGGGCGCCTCCACCGGCGAGCACGAGGCCGTCGAACTGCGCGACGGTGATGAGCGGTACGGCGGCAAGGGTGTGCGCAAGGCCGTCGAGGGTGTGCTCGACGAGATCGCACCCGCCGTCATCGGTCTGGACGCGGTCGAGCAGCGTACCGTCGACCAGGTCTTGCTGGATCTGGACGGCACGCCCGACAAATCCCGCCTCGGCGCCAACGCCCTGCTCGGCGTTTCGCTGGCCGTGGCCCGTGCGGCCGCCGAGTCCTCGGGCCTGGAGCTGTTCCGCTACCTCGGTGGCCCGAACGCCCATGTGCTGCCCGTGCCGATGATGAACATCCTCAACGGCGGCGCGCACGCCGACACCGGCGTCGATGTCCAGGAGTTCATGGTCGCCCCGATCGGCGCCCCGACCTTCAAGGAATCGCTGCGCTGGGGCGCGGAGGTCTATCACGCGCTCAAATCGGTGCTGAAGTCCAAGGGCCTGGCAACCGGTCTCGGCGACGAGGGCGGCTTCGCTCCGGACGTGGCGGGCACCAGGGAGGCACTGGACCTGATCAGTTCGGCCATCGCGAAGACCGGACTGAAGCTGGGCAGCGACGTGACACTCGCGCTCGATGTCGCGGCCACCGAGTTCTACACCTCGGCCAGCGGCTACAAGTTCGAGGGAAGTGTGCGTTCGGCCGAGGAGATGGCGCAGTTCTACGCCGAGCTGCTCACCGGCTACCCCCTGGTGTCCATCGAGGACCCGCTGTCGGAGGACGATTGGGACGGCTGGGTGGCGCTGACCGACCTGATCGGCGACAAGGTCCAACTCGTCGGCGACGACCTGTTCGTCACCAACCCGGAGCGCCTGGAAGAGGGCATCGCCAAGGGCGCCGCCAACGCGCTGCTGGTGAAGGTGAACCAGATCGGCACGCTCACCGAGACTTTGGACGCGGTGGAACTGGCGCATCGCAACGGCTACAAGACCATGATGTCGCACCGGTCCGGCGAGACCGAAGACACCACCATCGCCGACCTCGCCGTCGCGGTCGGCAGCGGCCAGATCAAGACCGGCGCCCCGGCGCGCAGTGAACGGGTGGCCAAGTACAACCAGCTGCTGCGCATCGAGGACGCGCTCGGCGATTCGGCACGCTACGCGGGTGATGTCGCGTTCCCCCGCTTCGTGTTCGAGGGCTGATACCACGGTGCGAGCGTTCGGGTCCGGAGGCGGTAGCTGGCGTGACCACGGAGGACCGAGCGACTACCGCAGAGTAGATACCGAGGCGTGACATGACGGAGCGACGTGCGCGTGGGACCAGTCCAGCCGGACGCGGGGACCGCCGCACGTCGCGTGCCGCCAGATCGCGTCCCGCCGACTCCGCGGCCAAGCGCGGCCGCAGGCGGACCGAGCCTACGCAGCAGAAGGCGCGATCGCGCACGCGCGATCCGGGCTCCGGCGACAAACACGACCACACCATCCTCGGGCTGTCCACCGGCAAGGCGGTGATTCTGGCCGTCGTGTTGTGCGGCCTCGCGCTCACCCTCGCCATGCCGACGCGTACCTATTTCACCCAGCGTGCCGAGGCCGCCCAGCTGGCGCAGCAGCGCGACGACCTGGAGGCCGATGTCGGTCGATTGCGCGATCGCCGTGCGCAGCAACGGGATCCCGCATATATCCGCTCGGAGGCACGGGACCGGCTTCGGTTGGTGTTGCCCGGTGAGACGCCTTACATCGTGCAGGTGCCCGGGATCGAGGCGCCCGCACCGCCCGCGGCGCCTACCAAGTCCAGGGAGCCCGATCCCTGGTACACCGAACTGTGGCGCAGCATTTCCGAGCCGCAGCCCACGCAGGCGGCCGCACCGCCACTGTCAGGACCGGAAGGACCCAGGTGACCGCACCGAACGACCAGGATCTCGCGATCATCGCCGAACAGTTGGGCCGCGCGCCGCGCGGCGTGCTCGCTGTCGCCTACCGCACCCCGGACGGGATTCCGGCCGTGGTGAAGACCGCGCCTCGGCTGCCGGACGGTACCCCGTTTCCAACCCTCTACTATCTGACCGATCCTCGGCTCACGGCAGAGGCGAGCAGGCAGGAATCCGCCGGTGTCATGCGCGAGATGACCGAACGGCTCGGCGTCGACCGGGAATTGGCCACCGGCTATAGTCGCGCACACAAGAGCTATCTGGCCGAGCGCGACGAGATCGAGTCGCTCGGCACCGAGTTCACCGGCGGCGGGATGCCCGAGCGGGTCAAATGCCTCCATGTTCTGATCGCGCATTCGCTGGCGAAGGGGCCTGGGGTGAACCCACTCGGTGACGAAGCGGTGGCGCTGGCCGCCGACCACGGCCTGCGCGGCACCGCGATTCCGTCCGACTGGCCGACGTATGAGCCGAGCGGTCCGCAAGACGAGGGAGTGCGGCAATGAGTGACCGGGTCGCTGCCGTGGATTGCGGTACCAACTCCATCCGCCTGCTGATCGCCGACGTGCTCGCCGACGGCCGCTTGGCCGACGTGCACCGCGAGATGCGGATCGTGCGCCTCGGCCAAGGCGTCGACGCGACCGGCTCGCTCGCGCCGGAGGCGATCGAGCGGACCCGCGTCGCCTTGGTCGACTACGCGGCGCTGATGCGCGAGACCGGCGTCAGTCGGGTGCGGATGGTCGCCACCTCGGCCACCAGGGATGCCGCCAATCGCGAAGAATTCTTCGCCATGGCGCGGGCCGTGCTCGGCACGGTGGTGGCGGGCGCCGAAGCCGAGGTGATCACCGGGGACGAGGAGGCGCGGCTGTCATTCAGTGGCGCGATCGGTGAACTGGCCAGTGCGGCAGGGCCTTTCGTTGTGGTCGATCTGGGCGGCGGCTCGACCGAGCTGGTGTTCGGCGACAGCGACGCGGGCGTGCGCGCCGCATTCTCCGCCGATGTCGGCTGTGTCCGAATCACCGAGCGCTGCCTCGGCGGCAATCCGCCGACCGCCGAACAGGTCACTGTCGCCCGCGCTTTCGCCGCCGAAAGACTGGCCGAGGCGTTCGCACGTGTTCCCGTCGAGCGGGCGCACACCTGGGTCGGAGTGGCGGGCACCATGACCACCCTGGCCGCGGTCGCGCTGGACCTCCCCGAATACGACTCGCGGAAGGTTCATCTCACCCGGCTGACACTGGATCAGGTCCACGCCGTCTGCGACCGTCTGATCGCCATGGACCACGATCAGCGCGCAGCTCTCGGTCCGATGCACCCGGGCCGGGTCGATGTGATCGGCGGGGGTGCGGTCATTACCGAGGTGCTCGCGGAGGAATTGTCCCGCCGCGCCGGAATCGCCCACCTGGTCGTCAGCGAGCACGACATCCTCGACGGCATCGCCCTGTCCATCGTGTGAGCACCGTCGCTTGTCCTGCCGGTCAGGGGTGCTGTTCGCGCTGGCGGTAGTTCGCTGCGCTCTGTGCTCTGCCGACCGCGAGGTCGGCGAGCCTGGACAGCGACTCCTTGTTGCGCGGCAGCAGCAACACCTCTTGGAACAGGTCGGGGACGAAGATGCCCGGCCCGCGCTTGATGTGCTCGTACATGCGGACCTCGGTCTGGTCGAGTCCCGTCTCGGTGAGTTCCAAGCGGATCCAGGCCGCGCCGAGTGGCCGGAGTTTGGCCTCCAGCTCCAGCAGATGCGGCGGATCGACGTCGCTGACCTGCGTGGAGTCGTCGACGGTGCACGGCCACACGCCGACGCTGTAGTGCAGCCGACTGCCGACCGCCGGCCACTCCGGGTCGACCGCGCGGATGTGCGAGGCGCCGACGACCCAGGCGGCGAACAGCCAGCCGTCGGACAGGACGGCGAAGATCTGTTCCGCCGAGGTCGGCACGGTCATTTCGACGTGGACCATCAACACATCACTTTCTGCGCGGGCCTGGTGGGTCGCGGTGAGTTTGCCTGCTACCTGGTGGATGCCCGGTCGCGGCAGGAGCAAACGTTCGGTGCCTCGAGCGGAAACAAGCGGATGCGCTGAACAGAACAAACAGAACATCCGAATGCCTCCGCATTGCTGACCGGCGTGCGATGGTCTGGGCATGGTTGAAGCGGCAACATCGCAGGAATCAGCGCGGACACGGACACTGTTCGGCCACCCGATCGGGCTGGCCAACCTGTTCGGTGTCGAACTCTGGGAGCGTTTCTCGTTCTACGGGATGGTCACCATTCTCGGGTATTACCTGTACTACTCGGCCACCGACGGCGGGATGGGACTGGCCAAGGACACCGCCGTCGGCATCGTCGGCGCCTATGGCGGCCTGGTCTACCTGTCCACGGTGCTCGGAGGCTGGATCGCGGACCGGCTGCTCGGCATGGAGCGCACCCTGTTCTGGGGCGGCATCGTGGTCATGATCGGGCATATCGCACTGGCCGTGCTGCCCGGACTGGTCGGCGTCGGGGCGGGCCTGCTGTTGGTCGCGTTCGGCAGTGGTGGGTTGAAGGCCAATGCCTCGTCGTTGCTGGGCACCCTCTATACGAAAGGGGACGCGCGCGCACACGGCGGATTCACCTTGTTCTATCTGGGCATCAATCTCGGCGCGTTCACCGGCCCGCTGCTCACCGGTCTGCTGCAGACCCACCTCGGCTTCCATTACGGCTTCGGTGCGGCGGCGATCGGGATGGCGCTGGGCCTCACCCAGTATGTGGTGTTCCGCCGCAACCTGGGCACGCACGGCCGCGAGGTACCGAATCCGATCTCGCGCGATGCCGTCGGACCGTTGGTCGCCGTACTGGCCGGGGCCGTGGCGCTCGTCGTCGTGGTGTGCGTGATCGGCCTGGTCACCTTGGACAACCTGCCAGAGGTGACGACCGGCCTCATTGTCGCCACTTCGGCTGGGTACTTCGCGGTACTGCTCACCAGCGCCAAGGTCACTCCGCTCGAACGCAGCCGGGTCCGCGCGTTCCTTCCGCTGTTTGTCGCCAATGCGGTGTTCTGGTCGCTGTTCAAGCAGATCTTCACCGTGCTGGCGGTCTACTCCGACGAACGGATGAACTGGAACATTTTCGGCTGGACCGCGCCGTCGAGTTGGATCGGCGCGGTCGAGCCGACCTGGGTCATCCTGCTGTCACCGGTGTTCGCGATCCTGTGGACCAGACTGGGACAGCGCGCCCCGAGTACACCGCGGAAATTCGCGCTCGGCGTGATCGGCATGGGTGTCGCGTTCTGGTTGTTCGTGCCCATGTCAGGCACCGAAGGACATGCCGTGCCAGTGCTGCTCGTGTTGGCGATCATGGCGGTGTTCGCCATCTCCGAGCTACTGCTGTCGCCCATCGGTCTCGCGGTGACCACCCAACTGGCGCCGGAAGCGTTCCGCGCCCAAATGATGGCGTTGTATTTTTTCTCGATAGGTATCGGGACGTCGATGTCGGGTACCTTGGCTCGGTTCTATGACCCAGGCCATGAATTCGCCTACTTCGGTATCACCGGAACGGTCGTGGTGTGTGTGGGGCTGATCGTCGCCGCTATCGCACCGTGGATCAGCAGGTTCATGGCCGGCGTGCACTGATGCGCCGCCGGGGTCCGGAACGAATGCACCACAGGGATGATGAAGGAGAACGCGTGACGAACCCTGGGCCACAGGCCGCGACGACGGGTGATGTCTCGTCTCGATGGGGCGGTCTGTTTCGCACCAAATCCGTCGAGCAGTCGATCCGTGACACCGACGAACCCGACTCGAAACTCCGCAAGGACTTGACCGCCTGGGACCTCACCGTTTTCGGCGTGGCCGTAGTCGTCGGCGCGGGTATTTTCACGCTCACCGCCCGCACGGCGGGCAACGTCGCGGGCCCCTCGGTGTCGCTCGCGTTCGTCTTCGCCGCGATCGCCTGCGGATTGACCGCGCTGTGCTACGCCGAGTTCGCCTCCACCGTTCCGGTGGCGGGTAGCGCGTACACGTTCTCCTACGCCACCTTCGGTGAGATCGTCGCCTGGATCATCGGCTGGGATCTGATCCTGGAATTCGCGCTCGCCGTGGCGGTGGTGGCCAAGGGCTGGTCACAGTACCTGGGGGAGGTGCTCGGTACCACGTCGCCGGTCGTCCACTTCGGCTCGGTGTCCTTCGATTGGGGCGCGGTGCTGCTGATCGCGGCGCTCGGTGTGCTCCTCGCGACGGGCACCAAAGTGTCGTCACGGGTATCGGCGGTGGCGGTGGCCATCAAACTCGGCGTGATCGCGATCGTTCTGGTCGTCGGTGCGACCTACTTCAAGGCGTCCAACCTCACGCCGTACATTCCGCCGTCCCAGGCCGGCGAGGAGGGCGAGGGACTGCGGCAGTCGCTGCTGTCCTATCTGACCGGCGCCGGGCACAGCAACTATGGCTGGTACGGTCTGCTCGCCGCGGCCAGCCTGGTGTTCTTCGCGTTCATCGGATTCGACGTCGTCGCCACCACCGCGGAGGAGACCAAGAACCCACAGCGCGCGATTCCCCGCGGCATCATCGGCTCGCTGCTGATCGTCACCGTCTTGTACGTCGCGGTGTCGCTCGTGCTCACCGGCATGGTGCCCTACACCGAACTGGCCGGCAAGGACGCCACCTTGGCGACGGCTTTCGCGATCAACGGGGCGACCTGGGTGAAGAACATCATCTCGATCGGGGCGCTCGCCGGCCTCACCACCGTTGTGATGGTGATGTTCCTCGGGCAAACGCGGGTGCTGTTCGCGATGGCCCGCGACGGCCTGGTGCCGCGTGGCCTCGCGCGCACCGGCAAGAACGGCACGCCGGTGCGCATCACCGCTCTCGTCGGTGTGGCGTGCGCGTTGCTCGCCGGGTTCGTGGACTTCGGCACGCTGGAGGAGATGGTCAACATCGGGACGCTCTTCGCGTTCGTGCTGGTCTCGGTCGGGGTGCTCATCCTGCGCCGCACCCGTCCTGAACTGCCGCGCGGCTTTCGGGTTCCGCTTGTTCCGTACGTACCGGTCCTCGGGGTCCTGGCCTGCCTGTGGCTGATGCTGAATTTGTCGGTGGAGACCTGGCTGCGCTTCGTCGTGTGGATGGCGATCGGGTTCGTCATCTACTTCGCCTACTCCAGACGCCATTCCGTGCTGCGCAAAACTCCCGTCCAGTAGCCGCCGCGAGCGCGACATGGTGGGTGGGAATGCCAGCCACCATGTCCCGTTCGGCTCGTCCGGTGACGGCGGTAGCCTGGCGCGGTGTCGCAGCGTGAGTTGGTTGTTCTCGGGACCGCTAGTCAGGTGCCGACGAAACAGCGGAACCACAACGGTTACTTACTTCGGTGGGATGACGAGGAGGTCCTGTTCGACCCTGGCGAGGGGACACAGCGACAGATGACCTACGCGGGAGTCACCGCCACCGGGCTCACTCGGATCGGCATCACCCACTTCCACGGCGACCACAGTCTCGGCCTCGCCGGAGTCGTGCAGCGGATCAATCTCGACCGGGTGCCGCATCCGGTCGATGTGTGGTTCCCGGCGTCGGGCGCGGCCTACTACGACCGGCTCGTCAACGCGACTTCCTACTATCACCGCGCCGAGCTGCGGCCCCGCCCGATCGCGGGCCCCGGCGAAGTGGACCTGCCCGGGGCGCCTTTCACCGTCACCGCGGCCCGGCTGTCCCATCCGGTGGATACCTTCGGATACCGGCTCAGCGAGCCGCCCGGCCGGCGCATCCTGCCGGACCGTTTGGATGCCCTCGGTCTACACGGCCCGATCATCTCCGAACTGCAAACGTGGGGCAGCGTCGAACTCTCGGGTCGCACAATCACTCTGGACGAGATCAGCGAACCACGGCCCGGCCAGAACTTCGCCTTCGTCATGGACACTCGACTGTGCCCAGGCGTCCAGGAACTGGCCGCCGACGCAGACATGCTGGTCATCGAGGCCACCTTTCTGGACGTCGACGCGCACTTGGCCACGGAATACGGCCACCTGACCGCGGGCCAAGCCGCCAAGGCCGCGGCCGATGCGGGCGTGCGCACCCTCGTGCTCACCCATTTCTCCCAGCGCTACCGCGACCTCGACGAACACCTCGCCGAGGCGGGGAAGTACTTCGACGGCGAAATCCATATTGCGACCGATCTCGAGCGAATCGCGCTACCACCTCGCCGCTGACCACTTGTGCCACCTATTTCTGCCGAGGACGCTAACGCTTGGCCGCCGCCACCGATCTAGTTCTCTGGGACGCTTGCCACCACCGAGCCGAAACGACCACCGCCACACCGAACCCAGCACCGACCTGATCACCTCCTCGGCAACGGCCACGCCCCGCCACTCGACGAACACTCGGAATTCCGGTACATCCGTACGACTCGGTACGCTGTCCGGGACGCCCCCATAGCCCAATTGGCAGAGGCAGCGGACTTAAAATCCGCAAAGTGTCGGTTCGAATCCGACTGGGGGCACTGGCTAAGCCCACTAAATCACGCAGGTAGGGGTCATATTTCGGGGCTCTAGGCCGGTCTGGCTTTCGACTCTGCCCACATTTTGCCCACAACCTTCTCTAATTTTCTGGCGACAGCCTCGAGATCGTCGTTGAAAAGGTCGGCGTACACGTCCAGCGTCATCGCTGCCGAGGCGTGCCCGAGCATTTTCTGAATGGCCTTCACGTTCGCGCCCGACGCCACCGCCAAGCTCGCCGCGGTGTGCCGCAGATCGTGTGCAGTGACCCGAGGAAACGTCTCGTCGACCTTCCTGCACCGACCTACAGCACCGGACAGCCACGAGTCATGCGATGACGGCGGGCCGAGGTGCTTGCCCTTCGATGATGGCCACAGCAGGTCTTCGCGGCCCTTGCCTTCACAAGATCGCGCCAGTTCAGTAGCCACCGTCTTCGGGAGGGGCACAGTTCGATGCTTGTGCGACTTCAGTGAACCGACATGCGTTTCGCCTCCGACACGTACGGCGTTCTCGTGCAGAGTGGCTGTGCGGCGTAGGAAGTCGATATCTGCCACTCGTATGCCTGCCGCTTCACCCCAGCGCAAGCCGACGAGGGACAGCAGCAGGACCAGCGACCCGTAGCGGCCGGACTCCTGCGCCAGCATCACCATCTGCTTCGCGGTGAGGTACTTGTTCGGTGCGCGCCGCTTCGGTGGCAGCTTGACCTCGCGCGCCGGATTGCTGGCGAGCTGCCGATCGCGTACGGCGTCATCCAAGATGCGCGCCAGTACCGAATGTGCGTCGCGAACCAATGACGGGCTCCGCCGCGACGACAGCTCAGCTATCCACGATTGGACTTCGCTGTGCTTGATGGCGTTGATCCGGGTTCGACCCCAGACGGGCTCGACATGCACCTTCCATGCGGACTCGATTGAATGCACTGACGACGGTTTCATGTGTGCGCTTTGACGTTTCAGCCAATTCGGCCCGAGTTCGCCGATGGTGACCCGTCCTGCGGTCGGGGGGATGTAGCTGCCGGTGAGCTTGTCGACCTCGATTGTGTTGGCGAACCGTTCGGCATCGACCTTGCGCTTGAATCCACGCTTGTCGGTCTGCTTACCGTCTGGCTTGCGGTAGCGGACTCTGTACCGCTTCCCCGCGGCAGTCTCGTACGGCTCAATCGTCGCCACGGTTCGCTTCCTTCTCGTCTCCGTCGCCCTCTGGCGCTGTCACTGGGTGCACATTGGGGACGCCTGCGACGCCTTGCAGCTGGGGGTCAGAGTTCATGCGGTATTGCTCTCGGGCGGCGAGTATTTGATCCGACTTGCCGAGATTCGAGTAGACCCGGTCGAGCATCTTGCCGATCAGTAGAGGGCGCTCCCCCTTGCCCCAGTCCCAAACTTCCCATCCCGGCCGCATCTCGCCTGCGGTGATTGAGACGTAGTGCTCGACGCTGGTGGGCGGTAGCAGCAGCGCCAACGGCGAGCAGTTGAGGGCCACCGCCAACGCAACCAGGTCGTCTACGTCGGCACGTCGTGCTCCGCGCTCTATCTCACTAATTGTGTTGTGCGCCAATGGCCTATCGGTCCCGGCCAGCCTCTCGGAAACGTCCCGCAAGGTGAGCCCCTGCGTCTTGCGAATTCGTGCCACGTTGTGCGCCACGGTTTTGCCAGTCGGTCCCAACTCAACCCTTCTTGTTCCCATGATGCAGATCGTACAGGATCTTGCTGAATTGCAGTCAATCGTGCTACACCTTGTTTGTGCGGATGTTCCACAGCAATCTGCAAAATCGGAACGAAGGAGACGTGGAAATGGACCAGGGAGAGCACCTCACCTCGGACCAACTCGGACAGCGCTGGCAAGTGACCAAGGAATTCCTGGCGCAACAGCGGTATCTGGGGGATGGGCCGGCCTACCTGAAGGTCGGGCGTCGCGTTCTCTACCCGCTCACGCTCGTCCTTGAGTACGAGCATGCCAACACGGTCCGACCAGGGGCCGCCTGATGCCTACCTTCGACCAAACACGGGAAAGGCCCGGCGCTGTCCTACCAGCTAACCGGGCCAACGAAACCCACTCACACCCTGATGAGGAGACATTCGTGTGCACAAGCTTACCCATTGACCAGGCCGATCAGCTAGCGGCGATAGTCACTCGGCGCGTAGCCGACAGTATCGAGACCTCGGAAAAGTCGGCGTTCGACCTCGTGACCGAGACCGGAATCAGCATTCACCGCCTGGCCGCACTGTTCGACGGCCGCCAGGTGTGGACGATCACCGAACTACTGCTGATAGCCGTTTCTATCGACGCCAACGTACGTGATTGGTTCGATCCGGTCGAGCTTGCCGAGGTCGACAAGCTGGCCGACCAGGCGTCGGAGGTGTCGCGATGACCGCCCCGGTGTCGGCGCTTGACGCAGCCGCAGTGCTCGGCGTCCGATTCCGCCCCGCGGTCGGCACGATCGAAGTCCGAGGTAGCTGGCTAAACATCGGCTCGATCATCGTCGGCAACGACGACATGGTCCGGGTCGTCCCCCGCCACCGAATCAGCGCGGCGGCCGAGCGGTGCCTGCTCGCCTCCGCTACGCAGGCCGCGATCTACGGCCCGGAAAGGTTCGGTGGTGTCTGGCGCTTTCGTGCCGAGCTCGGCTGGCTCGTGGACGTCGTGGTTCGCCGGGAACTTCTCACGGCCGCCGACCACACCGCGGCCCGGCTCGAGGGGGTGTCGTGGTGACTCGCAATTCGCCCGAAGTGCAAGCCCTGATCGACAAGTGGGGGCTCGGCTACACGCCGGACCAATGGGCTCAGCGCGTTTTCCGCTCCCAGTACCGGGCGGAACTCGAAGTCGGCTTAGCGCGACTGATCGCGCTGATCGAAGGCGATGACGATGAGCTGCAAATCTCATCGTCCGTCCAGCGGTTCGCCGAGTACGTGAGTCGCTTGGACGCTCAGTTGCGCTGCGACCTGTCGGGGGATCGGTGGACCGACACCGGCCGAGCCAGCGAGAAGAAGGGGGTTGCAGCTTGACCGACAACCACAACACCCAGGGCGCGACAAGGTCTTCTGAAGACTTTGTTGCGCCTTCGGGCGCGTCCATGGTCGAAGAGTTTTGGACCTCCCGTGACGTGCTCGCTCACATCCGTGACTTCGCTCGCGCCCGCCGCGCGGGGCCGTGGGGCACGCTCGGCGTCGCCCTGGCTCGCGCTGTCGCAGCCGTCCCGCCGACGGTGACGCTTCCGGCCACTGTCGGCGGGCGCATGTCGCTGAACCTCTTCGCCGCCCTGGCCGCTCCGTCCGGTGGCGGCAAAGGAGCGTGCGAAGCCGCCGCCCGCGACGCCGTAGCCTGCTCAGAAGACCCGACCGGGCTCCGCGTCGTCGAGATCCCGGAATACCCGCTCGGGTCCGGCGAAGGGATCGCCCGCACCTTCCGCCCGGCCGGTGTCGACGACGACGAACCCAACCGCGAAGACCGGGCACTGTTTTCCGCTCCCGAGGTCGATACCTTGACTGCGCTGTTCGCTCGCAGCGGCTCCACGCTCGAGGGGGAGTTGCGCAAGCTCTACAGCGGCGAAACGATTGGGTTCAACAACGCCCAGAAGGCAACCCGCACGGTGGTTCCCGCGCACAGCTACCGCGCCTGCCTGATGGTTGGTGTGCAGCCGCTCCGCGCTGGTGCATTGCTCGACGGCGCCGACGGCGGCACTCCACAGCGGTTCCTGTGGCTGCCGGTTACCGATCCGGACGCGCCCGATGAGGCACCGAAAGATCCGGGCCAGTGGGTTGTCCGGATGCCGCAGCCGACATGGGCGCCTGGCTCGCTGGTGATTCCAGATGTGGCCCATGCGGCTATCGACAGCGCCAGACTGGCCAGGCTCCGCGGTGAACCCGAGGATGGATCGAACCTCGACGGACATGCGCTGCTTACCCGCCTCAAGGTCGCCGCCGCTCTCATGATCCTCGACGGTCGTTCGGTCATGAACGATGACGATTGGTTCAAGGCTGGCGTTGTCATGGCGGTATCGACCAGCACCCGCGCCGGTGTGCAGCGAGCCGCCGCCGAGCAGTCTCGTAAAGCGAACCAGGCGCGCGCCCTGGCCGCCGCCGAGCGCGAGGAAGCGATCGCCGACCGGAAATTGCAGCGCGCCCGCGACGCCATCATTCGATGGCTCGAACGCGCTGGGGAGCACTCGAACCGAGAACTCGCCCGCAGGCTCAAAACCGACATCCGGGAGTGGCTGGACCCTGCCCTGGCCGAGCTCGAGGACGAGGGAATCGTGCTCACCTCGGAGGCGAAACAGGGCGGCCGACGCCACCGACTGGCAGACGCAGACAGCGACGGGGGTACAAATGGTACCCCCGTGTGAACTATGCGCCCTGACCTGCGAAAACACGGGGGTACCCACAGGTACGACAGGGGTACCGATTCCCGGTCACAGGGGTACCTGCCGTACCCCTGTCAGAAATAGGCCGCCACCTGCGCGTTTCCCACCTCTGGTAACGGGGGTACCGAATGTACCCCCGTCCCTATCTCCGTCCCGCTCGACAGCCTCACCCACCCCCCGGACGAAGGGAACCGCGATGACCGAACCGAACACCGAGCACGGCGCCTACGTCAGCGCCGACGACCTTCTCGACGACCGCCGAGACTGGCTCGCCGTACACATCGCCGAAGTCGAACCCAACTGCTTCGACATCATGCTCAAGATCGACGGCACGTACTACGACCGGGAGACAGCAGTAGAAGTCGCCGTGTCCTTCCAGCGCGATATCGAACACCTGCTCGGCGACCTCGACCCGGACCGGCTACTGGTCCCGCCCAACGACGCGGCATGAACAGGAAGGAAGGAACCATGTTCTCTCGATATCCAGAGGTGCGGCTCAGTCCGCGCAACGACCTCGCCGACTCCGAAGCACCCCGCGACGACGAGAAGACCGAGCGGAAACGAGGCGACAAGCAGCAGGTTCACCCGTTCTGTCGAGGCGGATAGCAGCGATCGTGGTGAGCACCGAGCGCGAACAGGAAAGAAGGAGCCATGTCCGACATCACCAAGCGCAGCACCACCAACCGCAACCGGCATCGGGCCTACTTACGCCGAGGAAAACCGCCCTGTGCCCTGTGCGGCGAGGACATCGATTACACGCTGCCGTACAGGGATCCGGGTGCATTCGTGGTCGACCACATCGTCCCGATAATCAGGGGCGGCGCCGATGAACTGGGCAATGTTCAAGCTACACACAGGCTCTGCAATGCCCAGAAATACGACAAGGTTGCCAGCGAGACCGCCAAGAGTGCCGCGCCAGCCGCGCCGCGAACGTATGTCACCTGGCGCACCTGGTGACCACCTGGGGGAAGGCCTCCCTCCGCGCCCCGGTGCCGTCTCCGACCTAGGCAAGCCCCTCCCATTCATTTTTTTCCACGGGGGGAGGGGGGGTTCGGGGAGGAGGGCTTGCCTAGGT